>MKRV01000258.1 GCA_001897995.1 Alphaproteobacteria bacterium 65-37
GCGTCGGATTGAGAAGTGAAGCGGCGATCGTTCCTGCCACAGTCTGTACATAGACACTGACCTTCTCGCCGACGAACAGGACGTCGGCGATCTTGCCGGGCAGAGAAATGTCTACCGACGTCGAAGCCGCCGCATCGGAGGCCATGTACACGCACTCGGGACGCACCATGGCAACGACGCGATCGCCGGCCGACAGGCCAGGAGTCGCCGCGACGTCGATCGGCTGGTCCGGTCCGTCGAGCTGTAGCTGCATCCGGCCACCGTTCATCGATCGGATCGTTCCGCCGATGCGGTTGGTCTGGCCGATGAAGTCGGCAACAAACGGCGTGGCCGGGCTGTTGTAGATTCGCGCCGGCGTGTCGAACTGCTCGATCCGGCCGTCATGCATAACGGCCACCCGATCGGCCATCCCCAGGGCTTCCTGCTGGTCGTGCGTGACGAAGATCGTGGTGATGCCCAGGGTCTTCTGCAGGCGCCGCAGCTCGATCTGCATCGATTCCCGCAGCTTGGCGTCGAGCGCGCCGAACGGTTCGTCCAGCAGCAGCGCCTTGGGATGGGTGACCAGGGCACGCGCCAGGGCCACGCGCTGCCGCTGGCCGCCCGACAGCTGCGCCGGGTAACGGCGCTCGAAGCCCGCCATCTGCACCAGCGCCAGGGCCTCGGCGATACGCCGGTCGGCGAAGTCGCCGCGGATGCCCTGCATCTTCAGCCCGAACTGCACATTGTCGTGCACGGTCATGTGGGGGAAGAGGGCATAGCTCTGGAACACCATGCCGAGGTCGCGCTTGTGCACCGGCGTGCGGGTGATCGGCAAGCCGTCGACCAGGATCTCGCCGCTGGTCGGCAGCACCAGGCCCGCAATGCACCGCAGCAGCGTGGTCTTGCCGCAGCCGGACGGCCCCAGCAACGCCACGAACTCGCCCGGCTCGATCGACACGTCGACCGCCTTCAGGGCATCGACGGCGCCGAAGCTGTGACGCAAGGCACGGATGTTGACCACGGCGCCGGACGCCGGGCGTGCACTGGTCGCGGGAAGCGGGCTGGGTTGGGCTGTCATTCTAGTGCGACGTGAGCATGACGTTGCGAATACCAAAGGCCCTTTCGAGGATCAGGAGCGCCACCACCACGATGGCAATCTGGATGGTCGAGATGGCGGCGACGGCCGGATCGTAATTGTAGACGAGATAGCTCAGGATCGAGACCGGCAGCGTCGTCGTGTCGGCCGTGGTCAACAGCAGGGCGACAGCCACCTCGTCGAACGACATGAGGAAGGCAAAGATCGCGCCGGCCATCACGCCCGGGCGGATGATCGGCAGGGTCACGTACCAGGCGGTGCGCCAGCGGTCCGCGCCCAGCACCCGCGCCGCATCCTCGATCTCGCGGTTCATGCCGGCATAGACGCCAAGAACGGTGCGCAGCATGTAGGGCACCGTGATGATCACGTGGCCGGCGAGCAGCGACACGAAGGAATCGCCGATGCCCAGCCGAGCGGTGAAGAACAGCAGGCCGACCGCCAGGATGATGGTCGGCAGGCTGAGCGGCGACAGCAGGAAGGCCTCGATCCAGCGCCGGCCCGGCAGGATCCCGCGGATCAGCGACAAGGCCGCGGGAATCGCCAGCAGGCTGCTGATGAGCGTCGCCATGACGCCGAGCCGGACGCTGTTCCATAGCGGCGTGATGAATTCAGGATCGCCCAGCACCTTGTCGAACCAGCGCAGCGAGAAGCCGCTGGGCGGGAACATGATGAAGTCGCCGGCCGTGAACGCCGCAACGACCACGACCACGACCGGCGCGATCAGAAAAAGCGCCATCACGACGGTGTAGACGACCAGCGAACGAGGCAGGCCGCTCATCGTTCGCCCCGCGCCGCAGAGACGCCGCGCAGCCACGATTGCAGCCACAGCACGAACGAGACCAGGACCAGCAAGGTGATGCCCATCGCCGCCGCAAACGGCCAGTCCGAGCTGACCGTGAGCTGCTGGTAGATCAGCAGCGGCAGCACCATGGTCGCCGTCTTGCCGAGCAGCAGCACGGTGACGAAGCTGCCGATCGCCAGGGTGAACACCAGGATCGCGCCGGTCACGATCCCCTCAAGGCTGAGCGGCAGGGTCACGTAGTAGAAGACCTGGGCCGGCGGCGCGCCCAGCACCATGGCAGCTTCCTCGATACGGCGGTCGAGCGTCTCGAGCGTGCTGGCGATCGACAGCACCATGAAGGGAAGCAGGACATGGACCATCGCAATGGTCACGCCGGTCCAGTTGTACATCAACTCGAGCTTGGGCAGGCCGAGCGCCACGAGACCGGCATTGAGCGCACCCGATCCGCCGAGGATCACCATCCAGCCGAACGAGCGGACGACGACATTGACCATCAGCGGCGTCACGACGACGAGAATGAGCACGGCCTTGGCGGCGCCCTGGGCGCGCGCGATGGCGTAGCCCAGGGGATAGCCGAGCAGGATGCAGACGACGGTGACCCCCAGGCCGAACAGGAGCGTCTGGCCGATGACCGTCAGGTAGTAGCTGTCGCCGAAGATGCGCAGATACTGCTGCAGCCCTTGGCTGCCCCCGGGCTCCTTCAGGCTTTCGATCAGGTTCACCCAGATCGGGCCAACCAGGAAGACGAGCAGGAACAGGAAGAGCGGCGCCAGGCCGATCAGGGCGCCGCGCCCGATCCGGCTCCGCTCGCCACCCTTCTCGCCTTTCGTCGCGCCCGGGAGAGCGTGGTCGGCCATAGTCGGCGCCTCAGCGCATTTCCTTGTTCCAGCGCTCGATCCAGCCGCCGAACTTGTCGAAGATCTGCTCGTAGGGCGGGACCATCACCTTGTCGGCCGGCATGACCTTGTCCTTGATCGCGTCGGGATAGGAGACCTTGGTGTTGGGCACGGCGTAGAGGATCGTCTGGGCGTGCTTCAGCTGGTTCTCCGGCGCCAGGGCGCAGTTGATGTATTCCCAGGCGATGGCCGGCGCATTCTTCACCTTGGACAGCATCGCCAGACCGACGATGGTCTTGGGCGCCGGCAGATAGAAGCCGGCCCAGTCATTGCCCTTGTCGATGAAGCTGATCGCCCGGCCGTCCCAGTAGACCAGCACGTCCACTTCCTTGGTCCCGAACAGGTTGAGCGCCTCGACCGGGGTGTTCCAGAACTTGACGACGTACTTGGACGCTTCCTTGAGCTTGCGGAAGGCCATGTCGACATCGCCGCCGTATTGCTGCGAAACCAGCCAGATGAACTCGGGCCCCCAGGTATAGGTTCCGGCCGGCATCGAGACCCGCTTGCCGTACTTTCCGGCGGCGATGTTGTCGATCAGCTCGCGCCAGGAGGCCGGCGGATTGGGAACCGCCGCCTTGTTGTACATGACGCCGAGGCCGCCCATGTTCTGCGCCACCGAGTAGTCGTTCCACGGCTTGTGGAACTGATCCGGTATGTCGGCGAGGTTGGGCAGCTTCGCGACGGTCGCCTGCTCCAGCAGCCCCTCGCGGCCGGCCCGCAGGCTATCGGCCTCGGCGAGCGCCACGACATGGATCGGCGGATTGGTCGGATTGGCGCGAATGCGGGCCAGCCAGTCGGCAGACTCGCCGGTGATGATCTCGACCTTCGTGCCGGTCTTCTGCTCGAAGCACGGCACGAAGTTCTTACGGACCGAGTCCGACCAGATGCCGCCGTAAGCCGCCACGACGAGCTTGTCGGGCTTCGCCGGCGCCTGCGCCGAGGCCGTGGCGGCCATGCCCATGACCGATCCCAAAGCCGATGCAACGGCTGCTGCCAGAAAGAGTTTGCGCTTCATGTCCCCTCCCAATCGCCCTTCCGCGATACCGATATTCGCCACCCCGGCGTGATTACGCCTGTCCGTACTGAGCCCGGGCCTGCTCGACACTGACCTTGCCGTCGGCAATGTCGGTCGCCAGCGCCGTGCGGTCCCGCGCCGTCGGCGCACCATTGCCGGCGCCGCCCGCCGTCTCGATCACGACACGGTCGCCGCGCTTCAACGTCGCCATCATCTTCGAGGGAATGACCTCCTCGTCGCCATCGACGCGCTTGATCACGGCGTACGCCTTGGCGCCCTCGCCGCCGCCACGCGACCCCTGCGAGGCGAAGAAGTGCCGCTCGCCGCGGTAGGTGAAGGAGATGTCGCCGTCGAGGATCTCGTACTCCTTGACGACGCCCAGGCCCCCGCGCTGCGCGCCGGCGCCGCCCGAGTCCTGGCGCAGCGCGATGCGATGGACGCGGATCGGCGCGTCGATCTCCATGGCCTCGACCGGCAGGTTCATGCAGTTCGTCACGTCGGTCTCGATAACGTCGACGCCGTCGGACTCGAGCCCCGCGCCGCTGCCGCCGGCGATCAGCTCACCGGTGACGAAGGCGGCACCGTCGCGATAATGGCCGCCGAACATCAGCGCCAGCATCTCGCCGGAATTGTCCGCCGGGACACGCTCGGGCAGGACGTCCTTCAGCGCGCCCAGGATACAGCCCGTGATGCGCTTGATCGTCGAGGTCCGCGAATTCACCGGCGCCGGCTCGAGCGGATTGACCACGCTGCCCTTGGGAAGGGCGAGCGAGATCGGCCGGAAGCAGCCGGCATTGGTCGGGATGTCCGGATCGGTGACCGCCCGGACCGCATAGCACGCCGCCGCCAGCGAGCCCGAGGGAACGCAGTTGAAAGGACCGCGGACCTGCGGCGAGGAGCCTGTGAAGTCGCAGTGGAACGTGCCGTCCTTCACGGTCACCGCGACCTCGAAGCGGATGTTCTTGTCGAGCTCGATGCCGTCATTGTCGTTGAAGTCGACATAGCGGTAGGTGCCTTCGGGGATCGACTTCAGCGCGGCGCGCGTCAGCTTCTCGGAGCGATCGAGCAGCTCGTCGAAGATCGCCAGCGCGTGATTGTCGCCGAGATCGGCCGCCAGCTCGGCGATGCGCCGTGCGCCGACATTGCAGGCGGCGAGCTGGGCGTTGAGATCGCCCATGACGGCGTCGGGAATGCGGACGTTCTGGCGGATGATGGCGACCAAGGTCTCGTTGTACTTGCCGGCGTCGCGGAACTTCAGCGGCGGCAGACGCAGCCCTTCCTGGAAGATCTCCGTCGCATTGGTCGGAATCGACCCCGGCGCCATGCCGCCCATGTCCTGATGATGCGTCATGGCGGCGGAGATCGCGATCGGCCGGCCGCCGACGAAGACGGGCTGGACGAGCGCGACGTCGGGCAGATGCGTTCCGCCGAGATAGGGATCGTTCATGCAGTAGACGTCGCCCTGCTTCATCGTAGCGAGCGGATAGACCTGCAGGATCTTCTCGATGATCGGGATCAGCGTCGCGAGATGGATGGGAATGGCCGTCGCCTGGGCCAGCGTCTCGCCGCGGATCGTGAACAGGCTCGACGACGCGTCGAGCCCTTCCTTGACGATCGGCGAGAAGGACGACCGCAGCAGCGTCTGCTGCATCTCGTTAGCGATGCCTTCGAGCTTGTTGCGGACCACTTCGACGGTGATCGGATCGAGCTCGCGGTTGGCGGCGGACTTGGTCATGGCTGTCACTCCCCGTCTCGCGTCAGGATGAGGTTGCCCGCAGCGTCGACGATGCCCGACCAGCCCGGCTCGACCAGGGTGGTGGTGTCGGACTGCTGGACGATCGCCGGCCCGGCGAAGGCGAAGCCCTCGGGCAGCGCATCGCGGTCATAGACGACGGCGGCGACGAACGCGGTCTCGCCGGCGACCATGATATCGCGCCGGCCGAGCTCCTTCGGCCCGTCGATTGGCGCAAAGCGCATTTCCTCGAGGACGTCGCTGCCGCCGGCGCGATGCACGGCGTGCAGGCCCACGATCTTGGCCGGGCTGTCGACGCTGTGGCCGTAGATGCGGTCGTGCGCTTCCAGGAAGTCGCGGTAGAGGCGGCCTGCCGGATCGGGATCGTCGAGATGCAGCGGGATCTCGAGATTGTACGACTGGCCGATGTAGCATACGTCCGCCGAATAGGTGATCGTCACGGCCGCGGCCTCGACCTTCTCGGCGGCGATCAGCTGGGCGGCGCGCTTGTCGATCTCGCGCAGCTTGTCGCGCAGGGCGGCGAGGTCGAGCCCCTTGATCGGGGTCGCGAAATCGGCCGAGACCTCGTGCTCGATCGGCGCCGCCAGCAGGCCGGCGGCGGCCAACACGCCGGGGATGCGCGGCACGATGATGCGACGGATGCCGAGCTCGCGCGACAGCGCGGTGGCGTGGATGCCGCCGGCGCCGCCGAGCGGCACCAGCGAGTAGGTGCGCGGGTCGATTCCCTGGCGCACCGACACCAGGCGAATGCCCTCGGCCATCTGGGTGTTCAGCACGCGATGGATGCCGAGCGCCGCCTGCGCCGTCGTCATGTCGAGCGGCTTGGCGACACGGCGCTCGATCGTCTCGGCCGCCTTATCCGGCACGAGCTTGAGCCGGCCGCCGGCGAAGAAATCCGGGTCGAGATATCCCAGCACGACCGACGCGTCCGTGACCGTCGCCTCCTGGCCGCCGCGACCGTAGCAGGCCGGGCCGGGCTCCGAGCCGGCGGAATGGGGACCGACGCGCAGCCCGCCTGCGGCATCGAGATGGGCGATGCTGCCGCCGCCGGCACCGATGGTCGTGACGTCGACCATGGCCACGCGCACGGCATGGCCGGCGATGACGCCCTCCGACCGCAGCATCGGCTTGCGCCGGCTGATCAGGGCGATATCGGCCGAGGTGCCGCCGATATCGATCGTGATGAGATTGTCGGTGGCCGCCGACGCACCGACGATCTGGCCGCCGATGACGCCGGCCGCCGGGCCCGACAGGAACAGGCGGACCGGCCGGTCGCGCGCGACCCGGGCCGATGCCAGGCCGCCGCGCGACTGCATGACCTGCAGCGGCGCGGAGATGCCGGCCTGGGCGAGGCCGCCTTCGAGACGCGCGAGATAGCTGTCGACCCGCGGCTTGACGTAGGCATCGAAGGCGGTGACCACGGTGCGTTCGTACTCGCGGAATGCCGGGTCGACCTCGTGCGAGAGCGACAACATGAGGCCGGGATGGCGGGCGCGGATGAGGTCCGCGGCCTGCCGTTCGTGGGCGGGATTCTTGAACGAGAAGAGGAAGCTGATGGCGATCGCCTCGACACCTTCCTTCACGAGCTCGTCGGCCGCGCGGACGACGGCCTCCTCGTCGAGCGGCGTCAACACCGCACCGGTCGCGTCGAGCCGCTCGGGCACTTCCTTGCGGTAGCGCCGCGGCGCGAGGAAGACGGGCGCTTCCGGCTGCAGGACGACCCGATAGACCTGGGTGCGCCACTGCCGGGCGATCTCCAGGACGTCGCGGAAGCCGGCCGTGGTGATCAGACCGATCCGGGCGCCCTTGCGCTCCAGGACGGCATTGGTGGCGACCGTCGTGCCGTGCGTGAAGCGCGTGACCTCGTGGGCGCCGATGCCCCACCGGTCGCGGATTTCGGCAATCGACTTGATGACCGCCTCGCTCGGATCGCCGCGCGTCGTCGGCACCTTGATCACGTGCATGGCGCCGCCGGCCTCACGACAGACGATGTCCGTGAACGTGCCGCCGATATCGACACCGATTTCGAAACTGCGCTGGCTTGCTGCCGAAGTCATCCGTCACACCCCTGCGAAACTTGTGCCGCCGCTATGCCGCCGCCCTGCGCTCGGCCCGGATCGCCTTGGCGTCGAGGTGGCGATACCACGAGGCCACGATCTGCATGCCGGGAACCCGGAAGGCATGAAAAGGAATGGGCGCGAAGCGGTTGTCGCTCATCGGCCCGGCCTCGATGGCCTCGCCGCGCGCCAGGCGCGCCAGCAGCTTGCCGAGCAGGTTGGACAGCGCCACGCCGCGGCCGCCATAACCCATGGCGAAGGACACCGACGGCGACAGCCGGCCAATATGCGGGAAGTCGTCGCGCGTGACGGCGATCTTACCAGACCAGCGCTGACCGATCCGCGCTTCGCCGATCTGCGGAAAGGTCTCGACGATCTGGCGCTCGAGCATGGCATAGACGCCGGGATTGTCGCTGCGACCGGTGATGTCGCCGCGGCCGCCGAAGATTACGCAGTTGTCCGGCGTGATGCGATACCAGTTCATGATGTGCTTGGTGTCGGCGACCATCCGGCGCGCCGGCAGCACGGTTGCCGCGACGTTGGCGCTGAGCGGCCTGGTCGCAATGACCGAGGTGTTGATGGCGACGATCCGCCGGTCGAGCTTGCCGGGCGCAAATCCGGTGGCGTCCGTATAGGCGTTGGTCGCAATGACGGCGTGACGGGCGCGGATGCTGCCGCGCGGCGTCTCCACGCGCACGCTTGCTGGCTCTTCGACCAGGCGCAGCACCGGTGTCCGACCGTAGATCTCGACGCCGCGTGCCAGGAGAGCCGTCGCCAGTCCGCGCGTGTAGTTCAAAGGATGGATGCCGGCGCCGCGCGGATCGAGCCAACCGCCAACATGGCTGCCGCCACCGACCTCGTCCATGGTCTGGTGGCGGTCGAGGATGCGCGCCGCCTTGTCGCCGGCCTCGGACGCCATCCAGTCCCGATCGGCCTCCAGCGAGCGCAGATGCTCGCTCGAATGCGCGGCGGTGAGCTGGCCGCTGCGATGGAAATCGCAATTGATATCGCAGTCCGCGACTATCGCCTCGACCGTGTCGACGGCCTCAAGCATGAGCCCATGCAGGCGACGCGAAACATCATTGCCGTAGCGCTTGGCGATCGCCGCATAGCCCTTCTTGTACCGTGGCGGCAGCATGCCGCCGTTGCGGCCCGACGCCCCCCAGCCAGTGTCCTGCGCCTCGACGACCACGCAGGCGGTGCCAGCCTTCTGCAGATGGTAGGCGGTCGACAGGCCGGTGAAGCCGGCGCCGATGATGACCACTTCGGTCTGCAGGTCAGCCGCGAGCTCGGAGAGCTTGGGAGCGGGATTGCCGGTCGAAGCCCAGTAGGACGCAGGATGTGCAGTCGGGCGCAAATCCTGCTGGGATCGTCCGCTCATCGCGGAACCCGGATCGCGTCACGGCTGTCCGGACTAACCTTCACGGTAGCGTTCACCCCCATTGAATATCTTCAAATGATCTTCATCAATGAGAGTGAAGCCGTCAACAGCTATTGTGAACAGATCGTTCGTCAAGTGTGGCCTCAACTTGCGTGAAAGACTCTGAAATGCGACTTTGGCTAACGTTTTGCTAGGAGAAGCGGCTTTTGAGCGACACACCCTTGGCGCCTCAGAATGAAGACCAGGCATTTAGTCAGAGTGAAAATCTCGACCTGCCTTTGGACGATGAGCGGTGGCTGGGCGTTCGGCTGAAGGCGCTTCGGCGCGAGCGCAAGCTCTCCCTGCACAATCTGGCCGAGCTGTCGGGGCTCTCCACCGGCATGCTGAGCCAGATCGAACGCGGCCTCTCCAGCCCGTCGTTGCGGTCGCTGCGCCTGCTCGGCGTGGCACTGCGCGTCCCTATCTCGTGGTTCTTCGCCCTGCCCGAGAACGACGAGACGCCGGAATCGCGCTACATCACGCGCCGCGGCCACCGCCGACTGTTGAAGCTCACGCCGACAGGCGTGATGAAGGAACTGCTCAGTCCCGTGTCGTCCGAACTCATGGAGATGTACGAGCTGCTGCTGCAGCCGGGCGGTTCGTCAGGCGACGACTTCTACAGTCATCAGGGAGAGAAAGCGGGAATCGTCGTCGCAGGCACGCTTCAGCTCTGGCTGGACGCCCAGCCGCACCTCCTGCGCGAAGGGGACAGCTTCCAGTTTCCCAGCATGCTGCCACACCGTTTCGACAATCCCGGGCGCGAGCCCACCCGCGTGATCTGGATGACGTCGCCGCCGATGCCCAAGAAGGGCAACACGGCGAGCTGAACTCAATCCCAGGCGTGGCGGTAGCGCGGCGCGCGCATCTCGGCCAGCGCCGCTTTGAGCTGTTCGCCCACGTGCAAGCGTTCGGCCGGCGCCAGGAAGCGGCCGATCACGGTGCGGTTGCCGCGCGAGCTCACGACCAGCCGCTCCTCAGTCGACTCGATCTTCAGCCAGTAGGCGTCGAGGCGCTGCTCCTCGCGTTCGCCGTCGGGTGCGACGCGGGAGACGATCAGCTCGCGCTCGGTCAGCAGCAGGGTCTCGCTGCGGCGGGCGTCGAGGTAGCTACGCTTGAACAGCCACCACAGCAGCAGGATGTCGAGACCCATGAAGCCGAACACCGGCCAGGCCCCCAGCATCATCATCGGCAGGCCGACCAGCAGATTGGCCGCGATGGCGCCGCGGATCAGCCAGCGGAAGGCCTCGGGCGAGAGGCTCCGGTGCGGCGTGAGTGAAGTGGCGAAATGAACCGCCGGAAGGGGCGTTTCAACCATGCTATGAGGCTATATGGCCCTGATGAAGCCCGCCGTCATCCCCGAGTTTTTCGCCCGCCTGCGGCAGGCGATCCCCGAGCCGGAAACCGAACTCGAATACGACAACGTCTACCAGCTCCTGGTCGCCGTCGTGCTGTCGGCCCAGGCCACCGACGCCGGCGTGAACCGAGCCACCAAGCCCTTGTTCGAGAAGATCAAAACCCCGGCCCAGATGGTGGCATTGGGCGAGAAAAAACTGATCGACTACATCAAGACGATCGGCCTCTTCCGCACCAAGGCCAAGAACGTGATCGCGCTCAGCCACCTCCTGATCGAGCGGCACGGCGGCGAGGTGCCGCACACCCACGCCGAGCTTCAGGATCTGCCGGGCGTGGGCCGCAAGACGGCGAACGTCGTCATGAACGTGGCCTATGGCGAGGCGACCATCGCCGTCGACACCCACATCTTCCGGGTCGGCAACCGCACCGGCCTGGCGCCGGGCAAGAATCCGTTGCAGGTCGAACTCAAGCTCCTGAAGCGCGTGCCTGAAGAGTTCCGGCTGCACGCCCATCACTGGCTGATCCTGCACGGGCGCTACACCTGCAAGGCGCGCACGCCAATGTGCCCAACCTGCGTCGTGAACGACCTCTGCACCTTCAAGGGCAAGACGACGCTCGCGGCCTAGGCAGCCGCGTCGATCCGGCCGCTCTCATTGTCGACGATCACCGCCGTCTCGAAATAGCGGATCTCGGGCAGCGCGCCGTAGCGCTCCGCGATATAGGCCTGCCACTGCGGCGTGTAGACCGCCTCGGCATCGATCCGGCTCTTCCAGAGATAGACGCCGCCGCCGATCCGCGACTCCTCGTCGAACAGGTAGTACTTGCGGACCAGGCCCTTCACGCCGCGGTACTTGGGCGCCGAGGCCTCGAAGAGTTCGGCGGCCTGCTTGGCGTCAATCCCGGCCGGCAGCTTGAAGTTCACGATGGCGGTGATCATGCGATCCTCCTTCAGGCTTTTGCACGCTCCTCGCGCACGCTCCAAAGCAGCAGGAAACCTATCATCAGAAAGGCCAGTACGCAGGCCATGCCGATCCGCGTCGAGCCGGAGGCGGCGGTCACGATGCCGATGGCCAGGGGGGCCATCCAGGCCGTCGCGCGGCCGGACAGCGCGAAGAGGCCATAGAACTCGCCGGTCATGCCTTCGGGCGCCAACCGACCGATCATGGTCCGGCTGGCGGCCTGCATCGGCCCCATGCAGAAACCCAGCAGCAGGGCGAAGCCCATCAGCGTCTTTTCCTGCAACGAGCCGAACAGGCCGCGCGTCGGGCTGAGCGGCTCGGCCGGGATCACGTAGAAGACGCGCGTTTCCGTGACGCCGACGATGCCCAGGGTGGCGATGATCACGCCGGCAATCGCCAGCTGGACCGTGCGCTTGCTGCCGATCAGGTCGTCGAGCCGGCCGCCGAGAAAGGCTCCGGGGATGGCGAACACCGTCAGGATGATGCCGAAGATGCCGAGCGTCACGGTGCTCCAGCCGAAGGTCGCGGCAGCATAGACGCCGCCGAAGGCGATGATAGCGGCGAGCCCGTCATTGTAGAGCATGAAGGCAATCAGATAGGTGAGCGCGTTGCGGAAATGCCGAAGCTTGCGCACCGTCGACACCAGCGACGCGCCGCCCTGTCGGGCGGCGACCCACAGCGATTGGCGCCGTGCACCGGCCGAATCGGGCGTGAACAGGAACATCGGCAGCACGAAGATCGCAAGCCACAACGCCGAGGCCGGACCGACCAGCCGTTCGAGCTCGTGGGTCTCGGGATCCAGTCCGAACAACGGCCGATCGCCGGCCGCGAGCCCGAATAGCGACGGCATCGACACCGCCAGGACGGCAAACAGCGAGATCAGACCGCCGCAATAGCCGAGGCCCCAGCCGAAGCCGCTCAGCCATCCGATGCGCTCGGGCCGCACGATGCCGGGGAGTTGCGCGTTGTTGAACACGATCGACATCTCGGCACCGACCGTGGCCGCGATCACCGCCCAGCTGATCGGCAGGATGAGGTCGGGTCGGCCGGGATAGGCCCACCAAAGGCCTGCACAGCCCACCGCCAGAAGAAGCTGAAAGGCGAAGATGTAGGGTTTGCGGCGACCGCCGGCATCGGCCATGGCGCCGAGGAACGGACTCATCAGCGCGATCAGGATGCCCGACGTCGACTGCGTGAAGGCCCAGGCCGACTGGCCCTTCACCGGATCGCCCACCAGCACGTTGGCGAAGTAGGGCGCGAAGATGAAGGTGGTGATGATGGTGAAAAAGGGCTGGTTGGCCCAGTCGAACAGGGCCCAGCTGAACTGGCCGAGCTTCGACGCTTCCTTGTGAGGCGTGGTCATCTCCCGCCAGTATGCCTCAGAACGCGCCGCGGAAGCTGCCAGATCGCGTCACGGTTGGTCGGCGAGAAGGTTTTCTCCATGGCGTCCTGCCAGGGCAGCCAGACCTGACCGGTATGTTCCTCGGGATCGAGGGTCACAGCGACCCCGTCCGGCACCGTGAAGCCATAGACATGCTCGACATTGTGGGTGACGCCGGGCGCATAGCGGCTTTGCCATTGCGCCCAGATCTCGTAGCGGTTGGTGAGCCGCCAGTCGGTCAGGGTGCCGGCCGACAGGCCGGTTTCCTCCCAGAGCTCACGGCGGGCGGTGGCGGCAAGGTCGAGGTCGCCTGGCTCGCGCGACCCGGTTACCGACTGCCAAAGGCCCTGCCGGGCCCGTTCCAGCAGCAGCACGTCCAATTGCGGCGTATGGACCACGACCAGCACCGATTCGGGAATTTTGAACGCCATGCGCGGAGCTTAGCCGGATCATTGACTCCCCGCCCCCCGCCGCTATGGTCCGGCGGCTTTTTTTCGAGGGATTTCGATGAGCAAGCAGCTTCAGGGCGCAATCGACGCGGCGTGGGAAAAGCGCGACGGCATCAGCAGCGCGACCACGGGTGAAGTGCGCGATGCGGTCGAGGCGGCGATCGCCGGGCTCGATGACGGCACCTACCGTACCGCCGAGAAGTTCGGCGACGAATGGGTCGTGCACCAGTGGCTGAAGAAGGCCGTGCTGCTCTCTTTCCGCCTCTATGATTCGGTGCCGATGGATGGCGGTGCTGCCTTCCCGGGCCTGGGCACCGCACCGTGGTTCGACAAGGTGCCGCTGAAGACGACCGGCTGGGATGCCGCCCGCTTCGCCAAGGCCGGCTTCCGCGCGGTGCCGGGTTCGGTCGTGCGCCGCGGTTCCTATGTGGCGCCCTCGGTCGTGCTGATGCCGTGCTTCGTCAATCTCGGTGCCTATGTCGACAGCAGCACCATGGTCGACACCTGGGCCACCGTCGGCTCCTGCGCCCAGATCGGCAAGAACTGCCATCTCTCGGGCGGCGTCGGCATCGGCGGCGTGCTCGAGCCGCTGCAGGCCAATCCGGTCATCATCGAGGACAACTGCTTCATCGGCGCCCGCTCCGAGGTGGTCGAAGGCGTGATCGTCGGCACCGGTGCAGTCCTGTCGATGGGGGTGTTCATCAGCGCCACGACCAAGGTGGTCGATCGCGCCACCGGCCAGATCCATATCGGCAAGGTGCCGCCCTATTCGGTGGTCGTGCCGGGCAATATCGGCGGCGGGCCGGACCGGCCCTCGACCTACTGCGCCGTGATCGTGAAGACCGTCGACGAGCGCACGCGCTCCAAGACCTCGATCAACGATCTGCTGCGCGACTGAGCGCGGCCCTTCGAGGAGAACGCCGTCCTGGGCGCGCGGTCCGGAATCCCTTTCGATGTCCCGCGCGCCTGGCAGGCTGACCTGGCGGACTATGCCTGGACGGCACAGGAAATCGGCTGCTCGGCGGCCGCGGTCTTTCGACTGGATGCGCGCGGGCGCCCGCCCCTGTTCGTCAAGATCGAGCCGGCCGGCGCGCTGGAGGAACTCCCCAGCGAGGCGCTAAGGCTGCGATGGCTCGCAAGCCAGGGTGTCGCGTGCCCGACGATCCAGCGTGAAGCCATCGACTCGGGACAGAACTGGCTGCTGATCTCCGCCCTTGCCGGTCACGACCTCGCCTCGTCACCGAAGCTGGGAGCCGACCAGATCGTCGAGATCACCGCCCGCGCGCTGCGTCGTCTGCACGAGCTCGACATCGTTTCCTGCCCCTTCGATCACGGGATCGATCGCCGGCTGGAGGACGCCCGCGCCCGCGTCGAGGCCGGCGCGGTCGATGAATCGGACTTCGATGCCGAGCGCGAGGGCCAGACGGCGCGCGATCTTTTCGAGGAACTCCTGGCCCGCCGGCCTCGCGGCGAAGACCTGGTGGTCACTCACGGTGACGCCTGCCTGCCCAACCTGATCGCCGACCAGGGCCGGTTCTCCGGCTTCATCGATTGCAGCCGATTGGGCGTCGCCGACCGGCATCAGGATCTGTCCCTCGCCGCGCGCAGCATCCGCAGCAACCTCGGCGACCCGTGGGGCGAGACATTTCTCCGGCTCTATGGCGGCCCCGTCGATCCGGAGCGACTGGCCTTCTATCAATTGCTCGACGAGTTCTTCTGAAAATCCGGTCCGCCGCGACTGTCAGCCGGCGTGGCGCTTCCACTCCGGCTGCTGCTTCAGGTGCGCGCCCTCCTTGGCCAGGATCTTGGAGGTGCGTTCGGGTGGAAAGCCCAGTTCGACGAAAGCCGGCCCGACATTGGCGACCTCGCGGTACTCGGCGATCTTGCCGTCGCGCAGCGCCATCATCGACACGCCCTCGAAGCCGACACGCCGGCCCTGCGCTTCGGGCAGCTTCGAGACGTAGCTGAAGGTGTAATAGGCATAGAGCCGCTGGCCATCGCTGACCGGCCGGTGCATCTCCCAGCGGAACTCATGGGCGGTGCGATAGAACCAGTCGTCGATCAGTTCGGCGATCTTCTGGTGGCCGGCAAAGGCGCCGTAGAACACGTCGTGATAGACGCCGTCCTCGGTGAACAGACTGGCAAAGCCCTTGCCGTCGCGCCGCTCCACGGCCGAACAGAACGCCTTCAGCAACGCTGACGTTTCCATTGATGACCCTCCCGTCGAGCCGCAATCATGACTAAACTGTCGCGTGCGGCCAAGACCGCCCAGGAAATCCCGACAGGAAATCCGGGCAAGGGCATTTCGGTCAGGGAGATATCGGCATGAGCTTCTGGATCGTCATCGGTATTCTCGTCGCGATCGGCGCATGGCTGATCGGGGTCTATAACGGCCTGGTCGGCAGCCGGAACCAGGGGCAGACTGCCTGGAGCCAGATCGATGTGCAGCTCAAGCGCCGACACGATCTCATTCCCAATCTCGTGCAGGTCGTGAAGGACGCCATGGGGTATGAGCAGGAAACGCTCATCAAGGTGATCCAGGCGCGCAACGCTGCGGTCGCGGCAAGCGGCAATCCGGCCCAGGCCGGCCCCGCCGAAGCGGCGTTGACCGTGGCGACCCGCGGCCTGCTCGGCCTCGTCGAAAGCTACCCGCAGCTCAAGGCCAACGAGAACGTCAAGCAGCTTCAGGAAGAGCTGACGACGACGGAGAACAAGATCGCCTTCGCGCGTCAATTCTACAACGACTCGGTCAACAACTATAACACGCGCCGTCAGAGCTTCCCGGCTGTGCTGGCGGCCGCGTCGCTGGGCTTCGGACCGATGGATCTCTTCACCATGCCCGAGACCGAAAAGGAAGTGCCCAAGGTCGCACTACGCTGATGAGCGACCTCTCGTCGGTCCGCGACACGGTGGCCCACGGTCCTGCGGCAGCCACCACCACCGACTTCGTCGCCGCCCAGCGGGTCAATCGGCGCAACACGGCCCTGTTGCTGATCGCCCTGACCGCGCTGGCGGCGCTGCTTGGCTACATGATCGGCTGGACGATCGAGGGCGAGGCGACCGACAGCGTGCCGCTATGGAGCAGGCTGGGCGTCGGGGCCGCCGGTGTGATGGCCGCGGCCAGTGTCGGATGGAGTCTGGTGTCGCTGGCGGTCGGCGACAAACTGGTGCTCGGCATGGCCAGTGCCAAGGAGATCGACAAGCAAGACGCGCCGCAGCTCTACAACGTGGTCGAGGAAATCTCGATCGCCGCCGGCGTGCCGATGCCCAAGGTCATGATCCTGGAAACCGACGCGCTCAACGCCTTCGCGACCGGCCCGTCGGTGCGGCGCGGCACCATCGTGGTGACCCGCGGCCTGCTGAATACCCTCAATCGTGACGAGCTGCAGGGCGTGGTCGCCCACGAGATGTCCCATATCGCCAATCTCGACACCCGCTACATGGTGATCGTGGGCGTCACGGTCGGCCTGATCGCCCTGGTCTGCGACATGCTGCTGCGCACGCTGAACTGGGGCGGCTCGGCAGACAATCGCTCGTCGAGCGGCAAGAAGAAGAGCTCGGGCGGCGGTATCCTGATTATTCTGCTGCTGGTGATCGCCATCCTGGCGCCGCTCGCCGCCAAGGCCGTACAGTTCGCCGTCTCGCGGCAGCGCGAGTATCTCGCCGATGCGACCTCGGTCCAGTTCACGCGCAACCCCAACGGGCTGATCTCGGCGCTGCAGAAGCTGGCCGAGAAGGCGGCGCCCTTTCCCGGAGTGAGCCATGCCACGCAGCACCTCTTCATCGTCAATCCGGTGCAGCGCTTCACCAAGGACACGCCGGCCCTCCTGGCGACCCATCCCGACATCCAGGATCGCATCGCTCGCCTGCGCAATCTGGGCGCTTAGCGCGAGCCTCGCCGCCGCCTTCGACTTGCAGGGCCATCGCGGTGCGCGCGGCCTGGCGCCGGAGAACACGCTGGCCGGCTTCAAGGTGGCGCTCGATCTCGGCGTCACCACCTTGGAAACCGATCTCGCCATCACCAGGGCCGACGAGGTGATGATCAGCCACGATCCGGCGCTGAACCCCGATATCACACGCGGCCCCGACGGACAGTGGCTGGCCGCGCCCGGTCCGGCGATCCGCACGCTCACCGCCGACGAGCTCAGGCGCTACGACATCGGCCGCATCAACCCCGCCAGCAAGTACGCTCAGCAGTTTCCCGAGCAGAAGCCTGCCGACGGGCAGCGCTTCCCGACCCTGGCCGAGCTCTTCGCGATGGCGGGCCCTACGACGCGCTTCAACATCGAGATCAAGACCGATCCCGGCAAACCCGACCTCACGCCCGACCCGGCGCGCTTCGCCCGTCTCACGGTCGAGGCGATCGCCAAGGCCGGAGCCGCCGGGCGCAGCACCGTGCAGTCCTTCGACTGGCGCGGCCTCCTCGAGGTGAAGAAGCTCGCCCCCGAGATCGCCACCGGCTGCCTCACGATCGAAAGCCCCAACTTTGACACCGTGCGCCGCAATGCCGGTCCATCGCCCTGGCTGGCGGGCCTGGACCTCACTCAGCACGGTGGTTCGGTACCGCGCCTGGCCAAGGCCGCCGGCTGCGCCGTCTGGTCGCCGTTCTGGCGTAACGTCTCGGCAGATAACGTAAAAGAGGCCCAGACGCTGGGTCTCAAGGTGGTGCCCTGGACAGTAAATGTCCCGGCCGAGATGACCCGCCTGATCGACCTCGGAGTCGACGGCCTGATCACCGACTACCCCGACCGCGCCCTGCCGGTTCTTGCGGTCAAAGGGCTGAAATCTCGCTAGGCGGTTGACTCTAGGCATTGTGTGTTCTGTATACAGATCCACCATGCGACCTATCCTGCCCGAGCCTGACCTCTCCGAACGCATTCATGATTCCGTCCTCGAGGCGATCTGCTCAGGCGAACTGAAGTCGGGCGCGCGCATCACCCAGGAAGAGCTCGCTCAGCAGTTCGGCGTCTCCCGCCAGCCGGTGCTGCAGGCCATGATGCTGTTGCGCCGCGAAGGCTTCCTGATCGATGCCGGCCGCAAGGGGGTCTGCGTGGCGCCGCTCGACGTCCAGCAGGCGCGCAATCTCTACGCCGTGCGCGCCGCCCTCGACGGTGCCGCGGCCCGCCATGCCGCCGCCAACTACACGCCGCGCCTCGTGCAGCGCGGCCGCGCACTGCTCGATGTCGGCCGCCGCGCCGTGGCCAGCGGCTACGTGCCCTCGGTGATCGAGGCCGATATCGATTTCCATCTCTTCATCTACGAGGCTTCGGGCAACCCGTTGTTCGGCGAGACTGCCCAGCCGCACTGGCAGCATCTGCGCCGCGTCATGGCGGCCGCCCTCAGCGAAGAGGATCTCAGGGTCAGCGTCTGGGACGAGCACGAAGGCATCCTGCGCGCCCTCGAAGCCGGCCAGGCGGCCGAGGCCGAAGCCCTGTGCCGCGGGCACGCCGAACAGATGGCCGACATTCTCACGGGACGGCTGAAGGTCGTCATTTCCAGCGCCGCCTGACGGCGACGCTCACGACAAGCCGGACCATTCGGCCGGCCAAATTCGACAAGGAGGAACCGCCATGAAGCTCACCTCTGAACAGCTCCGGCAATTCGACGAAGAGGGCTACCTCTTTTTCCCCGACTATTTCTCGGCGGCGGAAACACAGATCCTGAAGAACTCGGTGCCCGAGGTCTTCGCACAGCGCCGCGAGGAGAACGTACGCGAGAAGACCGGCGACGTGGTGCGTACGGCTTTCGCCGTTCACACCTATCACCCCGTCTTCGAGGCGCTGATCCATCATCCGCACTTCGTCGAGCCGGCCGAACAGCTGCTCGGCGACAAGACCTACATTCATCAGTTCAAGATCAACGGAAAAGCCGCCTTCGACGGCGATGTCTGGCAGTGGCACCAGGACTACGGCACCTGGAAAGCCGACGACGACATGCCCGAGGCGCGCGCCATGAACCTCGCGGTGTTCATGGACGACGTGAACGAGTTCAACGGCCCGCTCTGGTTCATCCCGAAAAGCCACAAGAAAGGCGCGATCGAGGCCAGCCACGATCTGACGACGACGTCCTATCCGCTTTGGGTCATCGACAACGACACGATCGCCAAGCTGGTGAAGCAGGGCGGCATCGTGGCGCCCAAGGGCGGCCCGGGATCGGCGATCTTCTTCCACGGCACGCTGGTACACGGCAGCCCGCCCAACATGTCGCCGTGGGACCGGCAGATCATCTACGTGACCTACAACGCGGTCTCCAACGCCATCCGCCGCTTCAAGCGGCCGGACTACATCGCCCATCGCGATTTCACGCCGATCGATGCCTGGGAGGACGACGCCGTGCTGCGCGCCGCCCGTCGCAAGGCCGCCGCGGAATAACCAAGACAGTCTTCTGAGTTCGGAGGAAACGATGAGCCTTCACCGCATGCTCATGGCGCGCGCCGCCGAAGCCAAGCCGCTGCGCATCGGCGTGATCGGCGCCGGCAAGTTCGGATCGATGTATCTCTCGCAGATACCGACGACGCCCGGCATCCACCTGCTGGGCATCGCCGACCTGTCGCCCGACCGTGCCCGTGAGAACCTGGCGCGACTTGGCTGGAAGCCCGACGTCACCGCCGCCACCTCGTTCGCCGATGCCCGCCAGCACGGCAGCACCTACCTCACCGATGACTGGCGTGCTCTGGTCAGCCATCCCGAAATCGACATCGTGGTCGAATCGACAGGCGATCCCATCGCCGCCGTGGAGCACGCGCTGGAAGCCTTCCGCAACGGCAAGCACGTGGTCATGGTGACGGTCGAGGCCGATGCGTTCTGCGGGCCGTTGCTTGCCCGGCGCGCCGCCCAGGCCAGGGTGATCTACAGCCTCGCCTACGGCGACCAGCCGGCCCTGATCTGCGAGCTGGTTGACTGGGCGCGCACCTCGGGCTTCGAAGTGACGGCGGCCGGCCGCGGTCACAAATGGCTGCCGCATTTTGCGCAGTCGACGCCGGAGACCGTGTGGAAGTACTGGGGCCTCAACGAGGAGCAGGCCAAGCGCGGCGGCCTGAACCCCAAGATGTTCAACTCCTTCCTCGACGGCTCCAAGCCCGCCATCGAGAGCACCGCCGTGGCCAACGCCACCGGCCTGACCCCGGCACCGGATGGCCTCGCCTTCCCGCCCTGCTCGGTCGAGGATCTGCCCTTCGTGATGCGGCCGATCTCCGAAGGCGGCCAGCTTCATCACAAGGGCCAGGTCGAAGTGGCGTCGTCGCTGGAGAAGGACGGCCGGGCGATTCCCTACGAGATCCGCAAGGGCGTCTGGGTCGTGTTCGAGGCGGCCACCGACTACCAGAAAAACTGCTTCGAGGAGTACATGCTCTGCACCGACCCGTCGGGCCGGTACTCGGTGATGTACAAGCGCTGGCACCTGATCGGCCTCGAGGTCGGCATGTCGGTGGCCTCGATCGGCCTGCGCAAGGAACCGACCGGCTGCCCGATCGGCTTCCATGCCGACGTGATCGCCACCGCCAAGCGCGACCTCAAGCCCGGCGAGATGCTGGACGGCGAGGGCGGCTACACGGTCTACGGCAAGCTGTTCCCGTCGGAGAAGTCGACGACGCTCGGCAGCCTGCCGCTCGGCCTGGCGCACAACGTCAAGCTCTTGAAGCCGATCAAGGCCGGTCAGTCGCTGACCTACGCCGATGTGGCGATGGACGAGACCCTGACGGCGGTCAAGCTGCGGCGTGAGATGGAGCGCGATTTCGCCCCGGCTGCGGCCAAGATCGCTGCCCAGTAGGTCGCCGAGCAGGCCGGCTGGAGGAACGAAGCCGAAACGACCTGAGTTCGTTTGACGTCACCAAATGTTCATGTGAAATTCATATGAACAAAATGGAAGCACTGCAGTGTTCATTTGAACATGCAGACTCAACGGGACGGCAAACGGGCTCAGGATTCGGCAATGCTGGCGGAAGATCGTGCGCGCGCCATCGTAGAGCTCGTCCGGCGTGACGGGTTCCAGGCCATCGACGCCCTGGCGCTCCAGTTCGGGGTGACGCCCCAGACGATCCGCCGCGACGTCAACCTGCTCTGCGACCGCGGTCTGCTGCGCCGCCGCCATGGCGGGGTCGAGTTGCCGCCCGAGGGCGAGAACCTCGCCTATCCGGCCCGCCAGGTGCTGAACATCGATGCCAAGCGCCGCATCGCGCAGCTCGTGGCGCGCGAGGTGCCCGAGGGCGCGTCGCTGTTCTTCGGGATCGGCACGACGCCGGAGCAATGCGCGCTGGCGCTCGCCGATCATTCGGGCCTGCGGGTGATGACCAACAACCTCAACGTCGCTTTGGCCTTCAGCCGCAACGCCTCGTGCGAAATCACCGTGGCCGGCGGACGCCTGCGCACTCTCGACCGCGACGTCGTGGCGGGCGACGCGCACGGCTTCTTCAGCCGCTTCGCCGTCGATATCGGTATCTACGGCGTGGGCGGCGTCGCCGAAGACGGCACCCTGCTCGACTTCAGCACCGACGAAGTCGCGATGCGCAGCGAGCTCGCCCGGCACTGCCGGCAGCGCTTCCTCGTGCTCGATCACTCCAAGTTCGGCCGCGGCGCCACGGTGCGTGGCGGCCATATCGCCGAGGCGAACGTCGTGTTCACCGATCGCCCGGTTCCTGCCGCCATCGCCGACCAGTTGCGCGATGCCGGCGTGCGTCTCGTGTCCTGGTCCGACGACATCGCGTCGACGGCCACACCAAGTCAAACAAGGAGGAGGGGCTGACCTCATGTTGAAACGTCTCGCTTTTGCCGCCGCGCTCGGCATCGCCACATTGGGCATCGTGACAGTCGGCACCGTGACAGGGGCCGCCGCCCAGCAGCGTGCCCTCTGCTACAACTGCCCGCCGGAATGGGCCGACTGGGGCTCGCAGCTCAAGGCGATCCAAGCCAAGCTCGGCATCCAGGTGCCGCCCGATAACAAGAACTCGGGGCAGGCCATTGCCGCTCTGATCGCCGAGAAGGCCAATCCCGTGGCCGACGTGACCTATCTCGGCGGCATCGCCGCCGACCCTGCCAAGGATGCAGGCGTGCTGACGCCGTACAAGCCCAAGAACTGGGAGAAGATCCCGGCCGACCTGAAGGATGCCGACGGCAACTGGTTCACCATCCACTCCGGCACCTTGGGCCTGTTCGTCAACAAGGCGGCGCTGGGCAACAAGCCGGTGCCGCAGAGCTGGGCCGACCTGCTGAAGCCTGAGTACAAGGGCCTGGTCGGCTATCTCGATCCGACCTCGGCGGCCGTCGGCCAGCTCGGCGTCATGGCGATCAACCTGGCGCTCGGCGGCACCTACGACAACCTCGATCCCGCGATCAAGTTCTTCAAGGAGCTGGCCAAGAACCAGCCGATCGTGCCGAAGCAGACGTCCTATGCCCGCGTGATCTCGGGCGAGATCCCGATCCTGCTCGACTACGACTTCAACGCCTATCGCGGCCAGTACACCGACAAGGCACCGGTGCAGTTCGTCATCCCGAAGGAGGGCACCTTGGTGTTCCCCTACGTGATGGGTCTGGTGAACAAAGGCCCCAACCCGGACAACGGCAAGAAGGTGCTCGACTTCGTCCTGTCGGACGAGAGCCAGGCGATGTGGGGTAACGCCTATCTGCGCCCCGTCTTCGCCGACAAGCTGTCGGCCGAGGCCAAGGCGAAGTTCCTGCCCGACGCCGAATACGCCCGCGCCAAGGCGGTGGACCTGAAGGCCCTGGCGAAGGCGCAGCCGCAGATCGTCGAGCGCTACCGCAAGGAAGTGAACTGAAAGCTAGCGACCTGACTGGCGCTTCGACATCGAAAGCGGGGCGGGGAAGCCGGATGGCCACCCCGCCGACGCTCGTCTGAGGAAATGCCGACATGCGGCGCGACGTTCGACGACTGATCCTTCTTCTGCTGCCGGCCGGCATTTTCTTCGCGGCCTTTTTCCTGCTGCCGATGGCGAAGCTGTTTGCCATCGGCGGCAGCGGCAAGACCGGCTGGGCGGCCTATGCCGCGATCCTCACCGACTCCAGTTATTTCGGCAGCCTGCTCTCGACACTGGGTGTCGCGGCCGCGACCACCGTGGCCACGCTGATCATCAGCGGCATCTCCGGCGTCTTCCTGCAGCGCCACAAGTTTCCCGGCAATGGCGCCCTGGTGGCGATGCTGACCTTCCCGCTGGCGTTTCCCGGCGTGGTGATCGGCTTCATGGTGATCATGCTAGCCGGCCGCCAGGGCCTGATCGGCCAGGTGACGCAGGCGCTCACCGGCGACAAGCTGGTCTTCGCCTACAGTCTGGCCGGCCTGTTCATGGGCTATGTCTACTTCTCCATTCCGCGCACCATCCTCACCGTGATGGCCGCGGCCGAGAAGCTCGACCCGAAACTGGAGGAGGCCGCCCGTTCGCTCGGCGCCTCACCCTGGCGGGTCGTGCTGGACGTGATCATTCCCGGCCTGAAACCGGCCTTCATCTCCGCCGGGGCGATCTGCTTTGCGACGGCCGTCGGCGCGTTCGGCACCGCCTTCACCCTGGCGGCCAAGATCAACGTGTTGCCCATGGTGATCTACACCCAGTTCACCCTGTCGGCGAACATCGCCATGGCCGCGGCGCTGAGCTTCGTGCTGGGCGCGGTCACCTGGATCGTGCTGGCGCTGGCGCGCACCGCGGCGGGTTCCACCGTCGCGGCAGCGGGTTGAGGGAGCGGACGACGCCATGAAGCATCGCGGCCTCTTCCTGCTGCAGCTCGGCTTCACCCTGCTGGTCAGCGCCTTCCTAATCGTTCCGGTCGTTCTCTCGATCCTGGCCGGGCTCACGGTGAATTATTTCGTGGGCCTGGAGAGTGGCCTCACCCTGCGCTGGGTGATCGAAGTCTGGACCGGCTATCGCGACACGATCTTCCTTTCGATCGGCCTGTCGTTGGCCTGCCTCGCCGTCACGCTGGTGCTGGGCATCCCTACGGCCTACGTGCTCGCCAAACGCCAGACCGCGCTCACGCGCGCCATCGAGGAGCTGCTAGTGATGCCCGTCGCGGTGCCGGGGCTCGCGACCGCACTAGCGTTGATCGTGACCTATGGCGGCCTGGCGGGGTTCCGCACGTCGTGGCTCTTCATCCTGGTGGGCCATGTGCTGTTCACTCTGCCCTTCATGGTGCGCAGCGTCCTGGCTGTGCTGAGCGCCATCGACCTGCAGACCCTGGAGGAGGGCGCCGCCTCGCTGGGCGCCGGCTTCTGGGCACGCTTTCGCGACATCGTACTGCCCAACTGCCGTGCCGGCATCCTGGCCGGCTCGCTGATGGTGGTGACGCTCTCGATGGGCGAGTTCAACATGACCTGGCTGCTGCACACTCCGCTCACCAAGACGCTGCCGGTCGGGCTCGCCGACGCCTATGCCTCGCTGCGGCTCGAGATCGGCAGCGCCTACACCCTGGTGTTTTTCCTGATGATCATGCCGCTGCTGCTGGGCCTGCAGGCCTTTGCCAAGCCGCGCCCGACCAAGTTCGTGGCGGAGGAAACCGAATGACCGATAGCGGAAAGCCGCTGGCGATCGCGCTGCAGGGCTGCGCGAAGACCTTTCCCGACGGCACCAAGGCCCTGGAGCCGCTGGATCTCGCCATTCACGCCGGCGAGACCGTCGTGTTCCTCGGCCCCTCGGGCTGCGGCAAGACGACGACGCTCCGCATCATTGCCGGCCTGGAAGAACCTGACGCCGGCGGCAAGGTGCTGTTCGACGGCGTCGACGTCACGCCTCTGCCCATCGAGCAGCGCAATGTCGGCATGGTGTTCCAGTCCTACGCGCTGTTCCCCAACATGACTGTGGCGGGGAACGTGGGCTACGGCCTCAGGATCCGCCGGACGCCCGACGCCGAGATCCGGGCGCGCGTGGCTGAGATGCTGGCCATGATGCAGATCACCAAGCTTGCCGACCGTCGCATCGACCAGCTCTCCGGGGGCCAGCGCCAGCGCGTGGCCCTGGCTCGTGCCATCGCCGTGCGGCCTCGCGCGCTTTTGCTGGACGAGCCATTGACGGCGCTGGACGCCAAGCTGCGCGACACCCTGCGGCTGGAAATCGACTCGCTGCTGCGGTCGCTCGGGATCACTGCGATCTACGTCACCCACGACCAGGCCGAAGCGATGGCGCTCGGCGACCGCATCGTGGTCATGGAACACGGCCGCGTCGCCCAGATCGGCAAGCCGCGCGAGATCTACCAGCGTCCGGCGACGCGCTTCGTTGCCGAGTTCATCGGCACGATGAATCGCCTGACCGGCGTCCTGCAGGGCGGCGTGTTCACCTGCAAGGCCGGCACGCTCGCCTGGGCCGAAGCGCCCCGGCAGGCGACGGAGATCCTGTTCCGACCGGAAGACATCCGTATCGCCGAAAGCCAGGAGACGGCCGGCCTGCACGGCACGGTGGCCGCTGCCTTCTTCCTCGGTGACCGCACGCGACTGTTCGTCGAGGTGGGCGAGGCGCGGCCGCTGGTCGTCGAGAGCACGGCACGGCGCGACTTCGGCCACGGCGACGCGGTGCGGCTCGCCATCGATCCCCGCGGATTGCTGGTGCTGTGAGGAGGGAACCATGCTGATTGCCCAGATCACCGATACCCACATCAAGCTGCCGGGCAAGCTCGCCTACAGGAAGGTCGACACGGCGGCGATGCTGAAACGCTGCGTGCAGGAGCTGCTGGCGCTCGAACCGCAGCCCGACCTGGTACTGCTGACCGGCGACCTGGTCGATCTCGGCCGGCCGGAAGAGTACGAGCATCTGAAGTCGATCCTGGCACCGATCCGGCAACGCATCGTGGCCATTCCCGGCAACCACGACGAACGCGGCGCCATGCGCGACGCCTTTCGCGACGGCGGCTACCTGCCGGCATCCGGCCCCTTCCTGCAGTTCGCCCTCGACGACTATCCCCTGCGCCTCATCGGTCTCGATACCTTGATTCCGGGCCAGGGTGGCGGCGAACTCTGCCGGGAAAGACTCGACTGGCTCGACCGGATGCTGGCGGAGAGGCCCGACACGCCGACCCTGGTGCTGATGCACCATCCGCCCTTCGTCACCGGCATCGGCCACATGGACAGGATCGGGCTCGAGGGCCGCGACGGCTTCGCTGCCGTCATGGAACGCCACGCCCAGGTCGAGCTCATCCTGTGCGGCCATCTGCATCGCACCATTCGGGCCCAGGTCGGAGGCCGGCCGGCATTGACCTGCCCCAGCCCGGCACATCAGGTGGCGCTCGACATCGATCCCGCGGCGCCCAGCTGCTTTCGCATGGAACCGCCGGGTTTCATGCTGCACTGGTGGAACGATGGAAAGCTGGTCACCCACACCGCCGTCATCGGCGACTATGAGGGGCCCTATCCGTTCTTCGGGGGCGACGGCAAGCTGATCGACTGAAGTGACAGGCGGCGCACGCTATAGGGCGTGCTCGGGATCCTTGGCCGAGGCCGCAGGCTTGCCCTCGACCTCGTCGCGCTCCTTCTCCTTACGTGCCTTGAGAAGCTTGCGCAGGATGATGTTGCGCTTGAGCGCCGAGATATGGTCGATGAACAGGATGCCGTCGAGGTGGTCGATCTCGTGCTGTACGCAGGTCGAGAGCAGACCTTCGCACGCGAGTTCCTGGCTCTTCCCGTCGCGGTCGAGATAACGCACCGTGACCTTGGCCGGCCGCACGACGTCGGAGTAGTGTTCCGGCACCGAGAGACAGCCTTCCTCGTAGGACGCATCCTCGTCCGAGGCCTCGATGATCTCCGGATTGGCCATGAACAGCGGACCGGTCTTGGCCTCCTCACGGTCGATATCGAGCACGATCACGCGCTTCAGCACGCCGACCTGCGGCGCGGCAAGGCCAATGCCGGGCGCGTCGTACATGGTCTCCAGCATGTCGTCCATGAGCTGGCGCACGCCGTCGTCGACAGCCTCGACCGGCAGGGACTTCTTCTTCAGGCGCGGATCGGGCGCCGTAAGGATGGGCAGGAGAGCCATAATGCTTAGATATGCGGCAGATTTGGCGGATTCAAGGTCAGTTGCGCGTCACCATGGTGCCGACGCCGGATTCGGTAAAGACCTCCAGCAGCAGCGCATGCGGCACGCGGCCATCCATGATGACCGCCGCCTCGACGCCGCTGTTCACGGCATCGATGCAGTTCTCGACCTTGGGGATCATGCCGCCCGAGATCGTGCCGTCGGCGATCAGGGCGCGGGCCTGCTCGACCGTCATGTCCGGAATGATCTTGCCGTCCTTGTCGAGCACACCCGGCACGTCGGTCAGGAAGAGAAGACGCTTGGCTTTCATGGCGCCGGCGATGGCACCGGCCGAGGTGTCGGCATTGATGTTGTAGGTGAGCTCGTCGTCGACGCCGAAGCCGATCGGCGCGACCACCGGAATGACGTCGGCACGGCGCAGCTGTTCCAGCACCATGACGTTGATCTTGGCGGGCTCGCCGACCTGCTTGAGGTCGACCTTCAACAGCTCACCGGTCTTGGGATCGCGCATCTCGGTGACCTTGCGCGCCAGGATCAGGTTGCCGTCCTTGCCGCAAATGCCGACGGCGATGCCGCCGCATTCGTTGATGTCGGCCACGATCGCCTTGTTGATCGAGCCGGCCAGCACCATTTCGACGATTTCCATGGTCGGGGCATCGGTGACGCGCAGCCCGTTCACGAAGCTGCTCGTGATGCCGACGCGTTCCAGCATCTTGTTGATCTGCGGACCGCCGCCATGGACCACGATCGGGTTCATGCCGACCTGCTTCATCAGCACTACGTCGCGGGCGACCAGATCGCCGAGCTTCGGATCGGTCATGGCGTGGCCGCCATACTTGATCACGAAGGTGGCGTCGTTGTGCCGGCGCATGTAGGGCAGCGCCTTGGAGATGGTCTCCGCCATGCGGATGAGCCGCTTCTGCTCCTTGTCGGTCTGGACCGGCTCGGCCATGTCGTCGTTTCCCGTACAGTGCGCCCAAGTTGGCAAAAGCCCCCTCCCGGTGCGGGAGGGGGCTAAGGCGGCATCATATATCAGGCGGGCCGCGGATAGAAGAAGTGGCAGGCCCGCGGCAGGATGTCCGCATGATGGATTACCAAGCCCTCGCAGCGCGCGGCTTTGCCGTGGCGCAAAACCTGATCGGCCCCGACGACTGCCGTGCACTGGCCGCGCTGTGGCCGGAACAGGGACGATTCCGCAGCCACGTCGTCATGCAGCGGCACGGCTACGGGCAGGGCGAATACCAGTATTTCGCCTATCCGTTGCCTGACCCGGTCGAGCGCCTGCGCCAGGCGCTCTACCCCGAGCTTGCCCGCGTGGCCAATGCATGGAACGAGCAGCTCGGCCGCCCGCATCGTTTTCCGCCCACCCTGAAAGGATGGCTGCGGCAATGCCACGAAGGCGGCCAGAAACGGCCCACGCCGCTGCTCCTGCGGTACAAGGCCGGCGACTACAACTGCCTGCACCGCGACCTCTACGGCGAGCTGGTCTTTCCCCTGCAGGCCACAGTGCTGCTGAGCCAGCCCGAGCGCGACTTCTCCGGTGGCGAGTTCATGCTGGTCGAGCAGCGGCCGCGCATGCAGTCGCGCGGCGAGGTCGTGCCGCTTGCTCAGGGCGACGCCGTGATCTTCGCTGTCAACGAACGGCCGGTGCAGGGCTCGCGCGGCTGGCACCGCACCGCCATGCGCCACGGCGTGTCGAGCGTGCGCACCGGCCAGCGCTTCACGCTCGGCATCATCTTCCACGACGCAACTTGAGAGGCGGTGCTGGAGAACCGCGCCGACTCAGATGCCGGCGACGGCCTTGAGCTCGGCCCTGAGTTCGGGGATGCCGAAGCCGGTCTCGCTGCTGGTCGGCAGAACCACCGGATGGGCGGCGCCGTGTTGGCGGGCGACCGCTTCGGCGGCGGCCACGGCGCGCGGCAGGTCAGCCGCCTTGAGCTGATCGGTCTTGGTCAGCACGATCTGATAGGAGACGGCCGCCCGGTCGAGATTCTTCATCGTCTCGCGGTCGCTGTCCTTCACGCCGTGGCGCGAGTCGATCAGCAGGCAGACGCGCACCAGGGTCGGCCGCCCGCGGAGATAGGCCGAGGCAAGATCCTGCCAGGTCTCCTTCATCGACCGGGAAACCTGCGCAAATCCGTAGCCCGGCAGATCGACCAGGAGCAGGTGCTGCGCCAGGTCAAAGAAATTGACCTGCCGCGTATGGCCGGGCTTGGCCGACACGCGCGCCAAGGTGCGCCGGCCAGTCAGCGCATTGACCAGGCTCGACTTGCCGACATTGGAGCGGCCGGCGAATGCCACCTCGGGATGCGTCACCGGCGGCAGGGATTCGAGCGAGGCGGCGCCCGAGACGAAATCGCAGGGGCCGGCAAAGAGCTTGCGGGCCGCCTCGATCTCGTCCGGGGTGCGTTCTTCTCGCTTATCCGAGGACATCAGCTCTTCTTACCCGAGCCTTTGCCGCTCTTCTTGGCGCCATTAGCAGAGGCCGGAGCAGCCGTCGCGGCCGCGACCGGTGCCTTGCCGCCGCCGATCGGCGTGCCGTGCCGGCGCATGATCGTGTACTGCTGGGCGATCGAGAGGATGTTGCTCCACGCCCAGTAGATCACCAAGCCGGCCGCGAACGAGCCCAGCATGAAGGTGAACAGGATCGGCAGGAACTGGAACACGCGTGCCTGAACCGGATCGGTCGGCTGCGGGTTCAGCTTCTGCTGCATGTACATCGTGATGCCCATGAGGATGGGCCACAGGCCGATGTTGAAGAAGTGCAGGAACTGCGGCACGTCCCAGGCGAACAGGCCGAAGCCGGTCAGGATGGTGAGCGGGTCGGGCGCACTCAGGTCCCTGATCCAGCCGAAGAACGGCTGATGGCGCATCTCGATGGTGGTGTAGAGCACCTTGTAGAGCGCGAAGAAGACCGGGATCTGCACCAGGATCGGCAGGCAGCCGGCCGCGGGATTGACTTTCTCGCGGCGATAGAGCTGCATCAGCTCCTGGTTCATACGCTGGCGGTCCTCGCCATAGCGCTCCTTGAGCTTCTCCATTTCCGGCTGCAGCGCCTTCATCTTGCTCATCGCCGCATAGGACTTGTTGGCCAGCGGGAAGAACACCGCCTTCACGATCACGGTGAGCACCAGGATCGAGACGCCGAAATTGCCGAGCTGCACGTAGAGCCACTCGAGCAGCCAGAACAGCGGCTTGGTGAAGAACCAGAACCAGCCCCAGTCGATCGTGAGGTCGAACTTCTCGATGCCGTACTTCTTCTCGTAGTCGTCGATGATGCGCACGATCTTGGCGCCGGCATAGAGGCGGGACTCGTTCACAACGCTGGCGCCCGGGGCCGCGGTCAGGCCGGTCGCACCGACATAGTCGATCTGGTACTTGAGATCGGCGCCTGCGCCGGTCTGCTTGATCGATGCGTCGAGCTTGGCCTTCTGGTCGGGCACCAGGGTGGCCATCCAGTACTTGTCGGTGATGCCGAGCCAGCCGCCCGTGGTGGTGAGCTTCTGCTGCTTGTTGCCCTTGAAGTCGGAGTAGCTGAACTCCTTCAGCGCCCCGTTGAACACGCCGTAGGGGCCTTCGTGCAGGATGTACATGCCCTCGGCATGCGGCTCGCCGTAGCGCACGACCAGATTCCAGGGGAACAGGGTCACCGGCTTGTCGGTCTTGTTCTCGAAACTCTGCTTCACATCGAACATGAAGAAGTCGTCGATCGAGATCGTGAGGCCGAAGATCAGGCCTTCACCATTGTCCCAGGTGAGCTTCACCGGCTTGCCGGGCGCCACCGTCGTGTTGTCGGCCGTCCAGACCGAATCGGGCTGCGGCACCTTGATCGCCGGGTCAGCCGACGACCAGCCGAACTCGGCATAGTAGGGATGGGCGGTGCCGATCGGCGACAGCACCGGCACGGCCGGGCTCTTGGGATCGATGGTCTCGCGGTACTTCACGAGGCGCACGTCGTCGATGCGCGCGCCCTTGAGCGAGATCGAGCCTTCGAGCTCGGGCGTGTTGAAGGTGACGCGCGGAGTCTGGGCGAGGGCTTCGCTGCGGCCGACCACCGGCTGCTGCGCCGCCGCCGAACCGGTGCCGGGAGCGCCCGGAGCGCTGGGCGCGCCGGCCGGCGCCTGCGGCGTGCCGGACTGGGTCGTCTGCTGAGTGCCGTTGACCTGCGGCTTGGGCGGCGGAAAGGCCCACTGCCAACCCACGATGATCAGCACCGACATGACGATGGCGACGATGAAATTCTTCTGATCCATTTCAGGCGATCTTTCTCAGACGATCTTTCCGGGCGCTCAGGAGCGCTCAGCGGGGTGACAGGAGAGGGTTCGATGCGAACGCCGCGCCGCGGCCGGCGGGACGGGATCCCAACCGCCGGCACCCCAGGGGCCGCAGCGGCAAAGTCGATGCGCGGCCAGCCAGCTTCCGCGCAGCGCGCCGTGCGTCGTCACTGCTTCGGCAGCATAGGCCGAGCAGGACGGCTCGTAGCGGCAAGCGCCGACAAAGAAGTAGGCGAGCGTGAGCTGATAGAAGCGGATCGCGCCACGCAGGACGAGGGACATCATGCGGCCCGGAAACTGGCGGCTTAACCGGGCGCGCGCAAGCAGTCCGTGCAGGTCATGGCGTCGCGACGGCCTGCACCTTGAGGCGCTTCAAGGCCTCCTGCAGTTCCCGTCGCAGGACAGCGAAGTCGCGGGTGAGGGCAGCCTGGCGGCCGATCAGGACATAGTCGAGGCCTGGCCGGGCTTCCGCCGGGATCACCTGGCGCGCGATCTCACGCAGACGGCGGCGAACGCGGTTGCGCACCACCGCGTTGCCGACCTTGCGGCTCACAGTGAAACCGACCCGGATGGCAGCGGGCCGATCAAGCTCAGCAGGGACCGGGCCGGCGGACGCGAGATCGGCGGGAACAGGCGCCACCTGGAGCACGAATCCAGGCATGGCACAGCGGCGTCCGGCCTGGACGCGCAGAAAATCGCGACGATTCGGCAGACGCCCGAGGCGCGCCGCAGCCAAAAGAGGCTAGGCCGACAGGCGCTTGCGGCCCGAGCGGCGGCGGTTGGCGATGACCTTGCGGCCGCCGACCGTCGCCATGCGGGAACGGAAACCGTGCCGACGCTTGCGCACCAGCTTGCTCGGCTGATAGGTGCGTTTCATGACGCAACTCCTTTAAAGACAACGCCCCCGCGCGGTGCGCAGGGGCAAATTCCGTGGCGGAGCGTAATAAGCGCGAGACGTCGGCGAGTCAACGAGGCCCAGTCGAGCTAGAAGAGGCCGATGAAGCTCTTTCTGCACGGCTACCGCTACAGCGTCTACACCCGGATCGCCCGGCTGGCCCTGGCCGAGAAGGGTGTGGCCTACGCCCAGGTCGAGGTGAACCCCTTCGCGCCCGATTGCCCGGCCGAGTATCTCGGCCTGCACCCCTTCCGCCGGGTACCGACCCTCGTCCATGACGGCTTCGTCCTCTACGAGACCGGCGCAATTGCCCGCTACGTCGACAGGGCTTTCCCGGGACCGGCACTGCAGCCCAATACGCCGGCTGGTCTCGCCCGCATGGACCAGATCATCGGCGTGGTCGATTCCTACGGTTACTGGCCCATGGTCCGTCAGGTCTTCGTACATGACGTCTTCCGCCCGCGCCTGGGCGGCGACGTCGACATCGCGGAACGCGATCGCGGTCTCGAGGCGGCCGGCCGCGTCCTCGATGCCCTGGAGGCGCTGATCTCCGACCAGGCCTGGCTTGCCGGCCCAGAGGTCTCCTTGGCCGATCTGCATCTCGGCGCCATGGCCGCCTACTTCACCCTGTCGCCCAGGGGCACCGCGTCGCTCGGCGCGCGCCCACGCCTGGCCGCCTGGTGGCAGCGCTTCGGCAGGCGCCCCAGCCTCGCCGCGACGGATCCCGGCCTGCCGGATTCCACACCACCGGATTCGGGCCCATCGGACGCGGGCCCATCGGACGCGGGCCCATCGGATCGCGACCGATCCTCCGCTCCCCTCACCGAGCCGTGACAGCATGTGCTTTGAGGTCCGCCCGCCGCGAGCGATGATCGGGATCAGGCGATGCGTACCGCGAGATGAACCTGTCGATGCTCCGCCGGCTGCTGCCGGTGGCGATCCTGCTGGGTGGGCTGGTGGCTTTCCTGCTGCTCGGTCTCGAGCGCTATTTCACCTACGACCTGCTCTATCGCCATCAGGCGACGCTCGCCAAATGGGTCGCCAAGCATGGCGCGATCGCCGCCGCCGTGTTCGTGATTGCCTACGCCGTCGTCGTCGCCTTCTCGCTGCCGGTCGCGATGCTGGTGACGCCCGTCGCCGGCTACCTGTTCGGCACATGGCTCGGCGCCGGCCTGTCAGTGATCGGCGCGACTCTGGGGGCGATCGCCGTCTTCCTCGCCGCGCGAACGGCTTTTCGCGATCTCTTTCGCGCGCGCGCCGGCGCGGCGCTGTCGCGCCTGGAGACCGGCTTCCGGCGCGACGACTTCAGTTACCTGCTCTTCCTGCGACTGGTGCCGATCTTTCCCTTCTGGCTGATCAATATCGTGCCGGCATTGCTCGGCATGCGACTCGGCCGCTTTACGCTGGCGACCATGATCGGCATCGTGCCGGCCGCCATCGTCTTTGCCAGCGTCGGCGCCGGGCTTGGCATGGTGATCGAACGCGGCGAGCGGCCCGACCTCGGCATCCTCTTCGAATGGCGCATCCTGCTGCCGCTCCTGGGCCTCGGTGTGCTGTCGCTGCTGCCGGTCGTCTTCTCCCATCTGCGCAAGCCCCCGGCCGTGCATTGAGATGAACCGGCATCTCACCCCCGATGTCTGCGTGGTCGGCGGCGGGTCGGCCGGTCTGGTCGTGGCCGCCGGAGCCGCCCAACTCGGCCTCGACACGGTGCTGATCGAACGCGCCGAGATGGGTGGCGATTGTCTCAACTTCGGCTGCGTGCCGTCCAAGGCCCTGATCGCGGCGGCAAAGGCTGCCCAGGCGCAGCGCAGCAGCGCGGCCTTCGGCATCGCGCCGGTCGAACCGCAAATCGATTTCGCGCGCGTGATGGATCATGTCACGGAGACCATCGCCGCCATCGCGCCCAACGATTCGGTCGAACGCTTCGAGAAGCTCGGCGTCCGCGTCCTCCAGGAGGAGGCGCGCTTCGTCGGTCGCACCGAGCTGCAGGCGGGCCCTCATCGTATCCGCAGCAAGCGTATCGTGCTGGCGACGGGGTCACGCCCCACCCTGCCGCCGATCGCAGGCCTTGCCGAAACACCGCATTTCACCAACGAGACGATCTTCGCCAACCGCACCTTGCCCACGCATCTGCTGGTGATCGGCGGCGGACCAATCGGCATCGAGATGGCACAGGCGTTTCGCCGCCTTGGCGCACAGGTCACGGTACTGGAGGCTGCGACCCTCCTGGCCAAAGACGACCCCGAGCTAGCCGCCCTCGTCGTTGCCCGCCTGCGCGCCGAAGGCGTCGATCTGCGCGAAGGCGCGAAGATCGAGCGCGTGGAACGTACACTGGCGGGCGTCGCGGCCCTTCTGAGCGACGGAACGCGGATCGCAGGATCGCATCTGCTGGTTGCCGCCGGCCGCAGCCCGACGGTCGAGGGCCTCGACCTGGAGAAAGCCGCGATCGCCTACACCAGGCACGGCATCACCGTGAATGCCGCCCTGCGCACCTCCAATCGCCACGTCTGGGCGATCGGCGACTGCAACGGCCTCTACGCCTTCACCCACATGGCCGGCTACGAAGCCTCGTTGTTCATTCGCGGCGCCCTGTTTCGCGCGCCCGCGAAGCTCGATCCTGCGATCGTGCCCTGGGCGACCTACAGCGATCCCGAGCTGGCGCAGGTCGGGCTCGGCGAAAGGGAAGCGCGGCAGAAACACGGCGACGGCATTAGGGTCCTGCGCTGGTCGTTCGCAGAGAACGACCGTGCTCACACCGAACGGGCGACCGAAGGCCTGGTGAAGGCGATCACCAATGCACGCGGCCGCATTCTGGGCGCCACCATCGTCGGACCGCAGGCCGGCGAACTGATACAGCCCTGGTGCCTTGCAATCTCGCGCCGCTTGAAGATCTCGGCGTTGGCAAGCTTCGTGCCGCCCTATCCGACGTTGGGCGAGGCCGGCAAGCGCGCCGCGGGCAGCTACTTCACCGAGACATTGTTCGGTCCGCGCACACAACGCCTGGTGCGCTTCCTGTCGCGGCTGCCCGTTTGGTAGATTGATCTTGGTGGACAGATAGATCGAGTCCGCGACACAGCGCCGAGGAGCGCAAGCATGGCCCGACCGCACATTGTCATCGTCGGTGCCGGCTTCGGGGGATTGAGCGCCGCCCATGCGCTCGCCAACGCCGAGGCCGACGTCACCGTCGTCGATCGGCGGAACTATCATCTCTTTCAGCCGCTGCTCTACCAGGTCGCCACCGCCGGCCTGTCACCGGCACAGATCGCCTCGCCGATCCGCGCGATCCTGCGCCGCGCGGCCAACATACGTGTCGTGCTCGGCCGGGTTTCCGGCGTGGACAGGCAGCGCCGCACGGTCGAGGTCGACGGCCACGAGATCGAATACGATCAGCTGGTGCTGGCGACGGGATCGCGCCACGCCTATTTCGGCCACGACGAATGGGAGCGCGTGGCGCCCGGCCTCAAGAAGATCGACGATGCCACCGGCATCCGCCGGCGCATCCTGACCGCCTTCGAACACGCCGAGGCGATGGCGCCGGCCGAGGACAGGCGGCGCTTCCTCACCTTCGTGGTCATTGGGGCCGGACCGACCGGCGTGGAGATGGCCGGCGCCATCGCCGAACTCGCCCATGTCGCCTTGCGTCACGACTTCCGCACCATCGATCCGCGCGAGGCCCGCATCGTCCTCGTCGAGGCGGGGCCGCGCGTGCTGCCGGCTTTTCCATTGGAGCTGAGCGCCGCCGCGCAAAAGGCGCTCGACCGGCTGCATGTCGAGGTTCGTCTCGGCACGCCGGTTTCCAATTGCGACGAGACCGGCGTGACGATCGGCGAGGACCATCTGCCCGCCGCAACGATCGTCTGGGCGGCGGGGGTCGCGGCCTCCCCGGCGGCGCGTTGGCTGGGGACGGAGGCCGATCCCGTCGGGCGCGTGGTCGTCGGCCCCGATTTCACCGTGCCCGGACATCCCGAGATCTTCGTCATCGGCGACACCGCCCATGCCTTGGATGCGAACGGCAAGCTCCTGCCCGGCCTGGCGCCGGTCGCCAAGCAGCAGGGCGCCTATGTCGCGCGGGTGCTGCGCGCCCGGATCGCTGGGAAGCGGCCGCCCGGACCTTTCCGATATCGCGACTGGGGAACCATGGCGACGATCGGCCGGCGGGCCGCGGTCGCGGATTTCGGCTGGCTGCGGCTCAGCGGCACGCTCGCCTGGCTGATGTGGGGCCTGGTCCACGTCTCGTTCCTGATCGGCTTCAGGAATCGGCTGGTCGTGATGCTCGACTGGATCTGGTCCTATCTGACCTTCCAGTCGGGCGCGCGCCTGATTGTTGGCCCCGGATCGCACTAAGAATCGCACTGAACGTCCGGATTGCGCCGATCGAATGTGCAGGGGCAGCGCTAACTTCACGAAGAAGTGCCCGTTGGGGGGCCACCGAAGAGGCCGGCACCGCCGGCTGGCCGCTAGGCCACATCGAATGACTTGGCTAGACTCCCGGCAATGACCGCCGACGTCACCGTCCCGGCCCAATCCGTTCGTCCCACCCGCCGCCGCAATGCCACCTTCGGCCTATCCTGGCGGATTCTCGGGCTGGTCGTGGCTGCCGTCATGGCTGCGGAAGTGGCGATCTTCCTGCCGTCGATCGCCCGCTTTCGGCTCGTCTATCTCGAGCAGCTGATCGAAAGCGGCACGCTCGCGGCGCTGGCCCTCGACGCCACGCCCGACAACATGATCAACGAGAACGTGAAGCGCGCGCTGCTCGATCATGCCCGGGTCGACGCCGTGGCCCTGATCGAGCCCAACCGGCCCAAGCGCGCGCTGATGAATATCGAGCCGCGGCCGGAGATGCCGGGCTACAAGCTCAAGGATCGCGACGCGCTCGGCCTGATCTGGGATGCATTGTCGGCCATGGCGCATGACGGGTCACGCCATATCAAGGTGGTCGGCGGCTCGATGCGGCTGCCCAAGGCCAAGGTCTGGATCGTGGTCGACGAGATGCCGATGCGCGAGGCCATGTACGACTATGCCAGCCGCATCCTCGTCCTCTCGATCATCATCGCCTTCTCGACCGCGGCACTTCTCTATCTGGCACTGCGCTGGATGGTGGTCCGGCCCTTGCAGTCGCTCTCGGCGGACATGACAACGTTCCGCCATGCCCCCGAGGAAGCCGGACCCGAGCGGCCGCCGACCGCGCGCAACGACGAGATCGGTGTGGTCGACCGCGAGTTCCGCAACCTGCAGCAAGAGCTGCGCGCGTCGTTGCGCCAGAAGTCGCGCCTCGCCGAAGTCGGCGCCGCCACCAACAAGATCAACCATGATCTGCGCAACATGCTGTCGACGGCGCGGCTGCTGTCTGACCGGCTGGCAAGCAGCGGCGACGAGCGGACGCGCGCCCTGGCGCCCACCATCCTCAACACCATCGACCGCGCGACCCGGCTCGCCAGCGACGCGATCGAATACGTGCGCGAGCGGCCTACCCCCAAGCTCGCCGAGGTCGATCTCACCGACCTCGTCGACGAAGTCGGCATCGTGCTGCAGGAGCAGGGCGAGGATCGTGATCCCAATCTGCTGCGCAGCTGGCAGAACGAAACCGGCGGCGAACGCGTCCAGGCCGACCGCGACCTGCTCTACCGTGTGTTCCTCAATCTCGGCCGCAATGCCTTCGAGTGCGGCGCGACTGCCGTCACCGTGCGCAGCCGGGCCAACGGTGGCTTTCTGCTGATCGACGTCGTCGACAACGGCCCGGGCGTGCCGCCGGCCGTTGCCAGCCAGCTCTTCCGGCCCTTCACCACTGGCGGCCGCGCCGGCGGCGCGGGCCTCGGCCTCGCGATCGCCCGCGACCTGGTGCGCGCCCATGGCGGCGATATCACGCTCGCGGACACGAGCAGCCAGGGCACCACGTTCCGTTTCACCCTGCCCTGCAGCAGCGTCAGCCCTCGGCCTTGAGACGCGCCAGGAAGGTGCGCACCCGTTCGACATTGCCGCCGAGATCGGCTTCGCCGATACGGCTCTTGGAACGGATGTCGACACGACAGCCTGTGCCCTGGGGCCGAATGCGGACGACGATATCGTCGCGGAAGCCGAACCACTGGCTGGTGGCGACCGCTTCCAGCCGTCCCTCCGCCGGCGCACGGGCGACGACGTTCCAGCCCATCGCCGCGGCGACCTGGTCGGCTCGCCGGAAGGCCTCGTCGGGCGGTACCGGCAGGACGAGGGCTTCGATGTCGGGGAAGGCCGCCTTCTGCAAAGGCGCGCTGGCGGCAGGGTAGGCCGGTGGATTGGACGCGCCGCGGCGCAACGGCAAGGTGGCGACCAGCGGCGGCGGGCTGCCGAGGTCGGTGGTGATATCGTTGATCGCCGGCAGGGTCTGGGCCTGCAGGAACCAGCGCAGCGGCACCCACGATGCCGCGACGCCGATCACGATGCCGAGAAAGGCCGCCACGAAGCCGCGCCGCCGATCGCCTGGCCGCGTCGGCAGGATCGTCGCGAGCCCCAGGGTCGCCCCTGCAGCAGCCACGTAGAAACCGTAGCGGAAGACGGCGATGGCCGCTTCGATGTCGAGCTCCAGGAAGCGGTGAAGCGGCCCGGAGGCGGCCACGATGAGGGCGCCCACGCAGGCCAGAATGAAGGCCATGCGGGCCAGGCGATGGCTTATCGGGTTGCTCGGCCGAACAAACATCCACGCTCCACGGCGGCATCGTAACCGCGAAACGAAAACAACGCACCCGCTCGACAAGGCGCACTGCATTCTCTATGCGGCCCCGATGAATGCAGCCAACACCGTCCGGCGCCGCGCCATGGCGGCAGGCCTCGTGGCCATCGGGCTCTGGAGCATGCTGGCGGCGCTCTCGGTGCTGGTCGGTCCCGTGCCGCCTTTCCAGATGGTCGCAATGACCTTCACCGTCGGCGCCACCATCGGCATCGTCCGCGCCCTGCGCCGTGGTGTCGGCTGGACCGGTCTGGTTGGCTGGCCGGGGCCGGTCTGGCTGCTGGGAGTAGGCGGCCTCTTCGGCTATCACGCGCTCTACTTCGCCGCGCTGCAGCTCGCGCCGCCGGCCGAAGCCAACCTGGTCAACTACCTCTGGCCGCTGTTGATCGTGCTGCTGTCCGCGCCGCTGGCCGGTGAAAAACTGAGTTGGTCGCATCTCCTGGGAGCGCTGCTGGGTTTTGCCGGCGTGGCGCTTCTCGCCTTCGGCCGCGGCGTTCATTTCGCCGGCGACCACGCGCTGGGCTACGCCCTGGCGGCCGGCTGTGCCCTTTCCTGGTCGCTCTACTCGGTGCTGTCGCGCCGCTTCGGAGAAACGCCGACCGACGCGATCGCGGCCTTCTGTGCAGCATCGGCGCTGCTGTCGCTCGTCTGCCACCTCGTCTTCGAGCGCACCGTTTGGCCGGCGACGCCCACCGCGTGGCTCGCCGTGCTGGCGCTGGGCTGTGGCCCGGCCGGGACCGCTTTCTATTTCTGGGATCACGCCGTGAAACGGGGCGACATTCGCGCGCTGGGCGCTCTGTCCTATGCGACGCCCATCCTCTCGACGGCGATCCTGATCGCCTGCGGGCTCGCCCAGCCCACCAGCGCGCTGCTGCTCGCCGCCCTGCTGGTCACGGCAGGCGCCGTCCTCGCGTCGCGCGACCTGTGGCGCCGAGGCCGCTGAGGCGGAAGCTTAACCCGGCATCCAATTGGCCGGAGCGAGTTCAAAGCCGGCAAAATCGAAGGCCGGCGCCACGGTGCAGCCGACCAGGGTCCAGGCGCCGAGCGAGCGTGCCGCCTGCCAGACGCCGCGCGGCACCACGATCTGCGGCGTTTCTCCACCGGCGAGGTCGCTGCCGAGCCGCAGGTGGCGCATGGTCTCGCCGTCGTCGCTCATCGACAGCTCGATCGGCGCTCCCGAGTAGTAGTGCCACACTTCGTCGGCATCGACGCGGTGCCAGTGCGACCGCTCGCCCGCCTTGAGCAGGAAGAAGATCGCCGTACTGGCGCCGCGTCCTCCGGAACCGGAAGGGTCGGCAGCACGGAAGGTCTCACGAAAATGCCCGCCCTCGGGATGGGGCTGCAACCGGAGACGGACGATGATCTCGTCGGCGGTCATTGTCGCGCAGGCGATCAGGCCGGCGGCGGAACGGTGGCCTTCATCGAGGGCAGCCTGGAGAAGGTCGCGAACCACTTGGCGAGCTTGGGATGCTTGCCGCGCCAGTCGTAATTGCCGAAGCGGAAATCGAGATAACCCAGCGCGCAGCCGATCGAGATGGTGCCGATGGTCGGCTTGCCTTTCAGAGCCTTGGCCTCGGCCTCGAGCTGGCCGAGCACGCCGTCGATCTTCTTCATCTGGCCCTTGGTCCAGTCGGGCCAGCGGCGCTCCTCGGGCCGCAGGAAGCCTTCGTAACGCGCCAGCAACGCCGCATCGAGCAGGCCGTCGCCCATCGCCTGCTGGCGCAACGCCATCCAGCGGTCGCGGCCCTTGCGCGGAAAGAGCTTGCGGCCCTTGTGCTGGTGGTCGAGATACTCGCAGATCACCGGCGAGTCGAAGAGGTCCATGTTCTTGATCGACAGCACAGGGATCTTGCCGACCGGATTGTGCTTGTCGACGTCGGCATTGGGCGCCACCGGCGACAGGGCGACGTTGACCATGTCGAGTTTCTTGTCGAGCTTGGCCTCGATCGCCAGCACCCTGACCTTGCGGGCATAGGGCGAGGACGGCGAATAGTAGAGCTTCATCTTGGCCATGGTCGGTCTCCTGTCTTCCGGTCGCGTCAGGCGCCGGCCATCCGGGGGATTTCCGTATCGTTCAGCCTCACCAGACGGGCGGTGTCGACGAGCTGCTGCCAGGTCGTGCTGTCGATCGGAATGCCGTTCGTCTCTCGGTCGAGCTTGCGGGCCCGCTCGGGCTCGCCGGGCACCAGCACCTCGTCGACGCCGGGCTGCGGCTTGGCCGACTTCACCCAGCCGATGAAATTGTCGACCTCGTCCTCGAAGAACGCCGTGCCGCCCATCGCCTCGGGATCGATGATGATCGACAGCATGTTGTTGATGATGTCGGTGCCGTCCTTCTTGATCGTGCGCGGGCTGTGCGTGCGGCCGCCGGTCAGCGCACCGGCCAGCAGGTCGCAGATCACGGCAAGCCCACCGCCCTTGTGCAGGCCGAACGGCAGGATGGCGCCGTAGGGCGGGTTGTACATGACGCCCGGCTCGGTCGTGGCATTGCCGGCCGCATCGATCAGCAGGCCAGGCTCCATCTGGATCTTCTTGTTGTTGGCGACGCGTACCTTACCCATCGCCACCTGGCTGGTGGCGAAGTCGAGCACGATCGGCTCCTGGCCCTTGCGCGGAATGGCCGTGCAATAGGGGTTGGTCGTGAAGCGCGCCTCGGCGCCGCCGAACGGCGCCACCAGCGACTTGTGGCCGTGCACATTCACCCAGTGCGTGCTCACCATGCCGGCGCGCGCGCACTGCTCGCCCCAATGGCCGATGCGGCCGATGTGATGGGAATTCTTCAGGCCGACGACGCAGACGCCGTGCGTCTTCGCTCGCTCGATGCCGATATCCATCGCTTCCTTGGCGATGACCTGGCCGTAGCCGGCGCCACCGTCGACCACAATCACCGCACCATTGTCGCGATCGATCTTCGCATGGTGGTTGCGCTTGCAGGCGCCGTTCGTGGTGTTCTGAATATAGTGCGGCATCATGCCGACGCCGTGGCTGTCATGGCCGAACAGGTTGGCGAGCACGAGATGGTCGGCGACCAGCTTCGCTTCTTCCGCCGAGCTGCCATCTGCCCGACAAATCGCCATCGTGAAGCTATGCAGGCGGTCAGGCGCAATCCGGACCTCGCCCACAGAGCTCTGCCCTTCGGCCATGTCTTTCTCTCCCCCGGTCGACGCTTTCGGCGCGCAAGGTTCCGCGTCGTCAAGGCCCTGTCAACGACGAAGCGGCAGGCCTTGATTTACCTTGGAAAAAAGACGCCCTGATTTCGCCCCGCTGAGCCGCCAAAGACGGGGCGACCCGACGGCACCGGCCGTGGTAGGACCACAAAGCCCCCAGTTGTTTTCCGGAATCGCGCACCGAATGCGATCTCTAGCCCGTTTCACCCTGTTCGTGCTGCTGCTGGCCGGTATTGCGGTCACGGCGGTGGCCCAGACGCCGCCGCAACAGCCGCAGCGGCCATTCGGCCAGCTGATCGACCTGTGGACCCGCCAGCTCGACCGCATCGCCACGCGCACCGAACAGGCGGGGCTGCTGCCGGCCGAGATCGACGTGCTGCGCGACCAGACGACCGATGTGCGCGCCGCGGCCCTGGCGGCGGCGGCGCTGGCGCGCAGCGACCTCGCCGACACAAAGAAGCTGCTGGCGCCGCTCGAGATCAAGCCGGGGACCGACGCGCCCCCCGAAACCGATGCGGTGAAGGCCGAGCGGGAACGGCTGACCAGCCAGGCGACGCTGAACGAAAGCCGGATGAAACAGTGCGAGGTCGTGATCGCGCGGGCCGACCAGCTGCTCGAGCGCATGACCAAGCTGCGCAGCGACCTGGTGTTCCAGAATCTGATGCGGCGCGACCCGTCACCCCTGTCGAGCGATGTCTGGATCAAGATCGGCCCCCAGCTCGCCGCCGCCGTCAACGGGCTGGCGAGCGCCACCGCGACCTGGTTCGGCAACGGCCTGGCGCCGCTGCGCAACCAGGACCTTCTGCCCCCCGCGCTGTGGGCCGCCGTCACCATCTTCCTGTGGTGGCTCGGCCGTGTCCTGCGCCGGCGGTTCGGCCGTGACGGTACCCATGTCGACCTGCAGCAGTACCGCACCATCGCGACCGCCATCGACGGTGTCGGCCTAGTGCTGGTGCCGGTCCTCGCCGTGCTGCTGGTCAGCAAGCTGCTGCAGGCCACCGCGCCGCCGGCGCCGCTCGACCAGCTGGTTCCCGACACGGCGATCCGCCTGATCTGGCTGCTTCTGGTCTTCGGCCTGACGGCGGCCGGCCTGTCGCCGGGCCGACCGGAATGGCGTTTTCTGCCCCTCACCAACGACAGCGCCCAGCACCTGTCGCACAGCCTGCGACGGCTGATGGTCGTCGGCGTTCTGCTCGACCTCGTCTATGTCGCGCTGAGCCGCGGCGGCGACAGCAGCTCGATCGTGGCGGTCGGCGCGCTGGTGCTGGCGACAACGGTGGCGCTGCTCGCCCTGCCGGCGCTCTCCAATCGCTCCTGGCAGGCGGCACGCCCGGAAGGGTCTGACCTGCCGGCGATGATCGGCGGCACCTGGTGGTCGGTGACCCGGCTCGTTCTGTCCGCGGTCGTCCTGTCGTCGATCGCCTTCGCGCTCGCCGGCTATGCCACGCTCGCCTCGCACCTCCATTCGGCGATCTCGGCGACCTGCCTGCTGATTGCCGTCGCCCTGCTGCTGCACCAGCTGGCCTCCGACCTGCTCGAAGCGGCCGCGGCGCCCAACACGCCGTCCGGCGCCTGGGCCCGCCGCCGCCTAGGGCTGCCGACCGACGCCAAGGTGCGCGGGCAGTATCTGCTCCTGCTGCTGTTTGATGTCGCACTGGTGATCCTGCTGGCGATCGCCATTCCGATCACCTGGAACGTCGATATCGACGCGATTCTCGACGGCTTTGGTCAGCTTCTGCGCGGCGTGAAGATCGGCGGCGTCACGATCTCGCTCGGCAATGTCGGCATGGCGATCATGGCCTTCGCGGTCTGCATGCTGCTGGCGCGCCTGATCCGCAGCATCGTGCGCGACCGCGTGCTGCCGACCGTCGACACGCCGCTGCCGCTGCGCCAGTCGATCGACGCCGGCCTCAACTATATCGGCGTGATCGTCGCCATCCTGATCGCCATCGGCGCGCTCGGCGTCGATTTCACCAACCTTGCCATCGTGCTGGGTGCTCTGTCGGTCGGTATCGGCCTCGGCCTGCAGAACATCGCCAACAACGTGATGTCCGGCGTGATCCTGCTGATCGAGCGGCCGATCAAAGCCGGTGACTGGATCGTGGTCAGCGGCCACGAAGGCTTCGTGCGGCGCATCAACATCCGCGCCACCGAGATCGAGACCTTCCAGCGCACGCATGTGATCGTACCCAACAGCGTCTTCCTGCAAAATCCGGTGGTCAACCGCACCTATTCGGACACGTCGAGCCGCATCGAGATCAAGCTCACCGTGCCGCTGGGTACCGACGTCGCCGTCATGGAGAGCATGCTGCGCGAGGCGGCCCTAGGCCATGCCCGCGTCCTGCGCGTGCCAGCACCGGTCATTCGTTTCGTCAAGGTCGCGCCGAGCGGTCTCGATTTCGAGCTCTTCGTCTTCGTGGCGCGGCTCGAGGATCGGCAGATCGTGATCAACGACCTCAACCGGGCGCTGCTCGCCAAATTGATCGAACAGAAGATCATCGACCCGGCACCAGTTCCGGAATTCAAGGTCCGCGGCCTGGATCGACTGGGTGTCCTGCTGCATGCCGACCCCGAGCCGGACACCAGGGCCGCCGGCAAGGACGGCTCGGCGGAAGGAACCGGTGATGCCGGCGCGGCGCCGAAGGCCTGAAGCGCGGCGACGGCCCTGGCCGCTTTTCCTGCTGTTCGCAGCGGGCGTGGCGACCGGTGTGGCGTTGTGGGCCTATGCCCCGTCGTTGCCGGCCGAGACGTTGATCGCACGCTATGCCGGCGATCGCTCGCGCTTCATCGATGTCGGCGGTGTGCGTGCCCATATCCGTGACGAGGGCAACCCCGAGGGCGTGCCGATCGTCCTGATCCATGGCTCGAACGGCTCGCTGCAGGTATGGGAAGGCTGGGCTCGCGAACTGGGTGCCACGGCGCGCGTGATCTCCGTCGATCTGCCCGGTCACGGCCTCACCGGTCCCTGGCCACGCGACGAGTACACAGTCGAAGCCTATGCCGACTTCATCGAGGTGTTGATCGACAATCTTCATCTCGACAAGGCGGTGGTCGCCGGCCATTCCCTGGGCGGTGCCGTCGCCTGGACTTTTGCCGCAACGCGCCCCGATCGCGTCAGCCAGCTCGTGCTGGTCGATTCAGCCGGCTACCCGCGCGACAGCGAAGCAGATGCGCCGCTGATGGCTCGGCTCGCCCGCACGCCGCTGCTGGGCGATGTCGGCATCTACTTCAAGCCCGAAAGCCAGGTGCGGCGCGCCCTTGCCGACGCCTATGCCGATCCCGCCCAGGCCACGCCCGAGCGGGTCCGGCGCGCCGCCGAGTTGCAGCGCTTCCCGGGCAACCGCGAGGCCACCCTGCAGCGCGCCCGCACGCAGGAGCCGCTCGATCCGACGCCGCTGAAGCGCATGGACGTCCCGACGCTCATCATATGGGGCGGCAAGGATCGCTGGGTGCCGGCAGCCGATGCCCTCCGTTTCCAGGCCGACATCAAGGGCGCGCAGCTCGAGATCTTCAGCGCCCTCGGCCACAATCCGATGGAAGAGGATCCAAAGGCGACGGCCGCGACCGTGATCGCCTTTCTTGCCGGTGCGCCACTGCCGCCGCCCCCCGCAGAACCCGCACCGCCACCCGAGCCGGAGCCGGCCGGCAATGCCGATCATGCGGTGCAGCCGTCGGTGATGCCCGAGAAGGACTGAGCGGAAACCTAGGAGCTGAGCAGCGCCTCGACCTCGGCGTCGATGAACACCGCATCCTCGGTATTGTCGCGCGGATTGCCGGCGCGATGGCCCCACACCGATGGGATCTCGACCAGCCGACCGTACTTGAGATGCGGCAGCTCGGCACGATTGTCGTCGGTCTGGAAATAGAGGTCGGTGGCCGACGGCATCAGCAACACCTTCGCCTTGATACCGGCCAGCGCCATTTCGAGATCGCCGCGATAGAGATCGTTGGCGGCGATGTCGCCGTTCTGCCAGGTCCAGAGCTGGGCCAGCAGATCGCGTCGGTCGCGGCGCAGAAAGTTTGCCTCCCAGGAACGCACCAGGAAGTCCTCGAGGCTCGTGAAGCCCAGCCCGCGCCACATCTCGCGACGATAGAAGGTCTGGCTGAGGGCCCAGCCGGCATAGATGCGGCCCATCGCCCGCAGGCCCTCCTCGGCCGTCCGCGCCGCGAGAAGCGTGGTGCGAATGCCTTCGAGGAAGACGAAGTTATGCGGCGCTGTCCGTGCCGAACCGCAATTCACCACGATGCGCTCGACGGCATCGCCGAACAGCGCCGCCCAGTGGTAGGCCTGCTGCGCGCCCATCGACCAGCCATAGACCATCTTCAGGCGATCGACGCCGAACAGCTCGTTCAGGAGACGACGCTGCTGCAGGACGTTGTCGTAGGTCGTGACCTGCGGGAATTCTCCCGACGTGTTCGACGGCGAGGAGGAGAGGCCGTTGGTGAACATGTTGGGGATGACGATGAAATAGCGGCTGGGATCGAGGCAATGCTCGGGCCTCACCAGCCATTCGATGTCGGTGTGCTGAGCGCCGTAGCTCGTCGGATAAAGAATGACGTTGTCGCGACGCGGCGAGAGCTGGCCGAAGGTCTTGTAAACGATGCGGGCGTCGCGAAGGGTGCCGCCGCGTTGCAACGGCAGATCCCCGCACTCGAAGACACCTTCGCTGGTTCTCATGAGAAGGAAGGAGGATGGGAACGAAGGCGAACGATCAGGTGATTGGCGCCCACAGCCCTTCCCGGTAGGCGCGCTCCGTGGCCGCTTCGCGCTGCACCTTCTCTTCCTCGGAGAGCCCGACCTGGTCGCCCACCATGCGGCTGATCGACGGGAAAGTTCCCTTGGGCTGGCTGTAGTCGCCCGTCCACAGCCGCGAACGCAGCAGCGCCTTGGCACAGTGCAAATAGGCTTGCCGCACTGACACGATGATGGCGCATTTCGGCGCCTTGCCCTGGACTGCCATCTGCTCGAGCAATGCCGGATCGACGGAAAGACGCGCCATGCCCGCCACCCGCACCGTCTCGTTGACGCCGGGTAGAAGGAAGATCAGCGCGATCTCGGGATTCTCAAGCAGGTTCTTCAGCGTATCGAGCCGGTTGTTGCCCGGCCGGTCGGCAATGGCGATGGTCTTTTCGTCGAGCACCTTGAATGAACCCGGCGGGTCGCCGCGCGGCGTGACGTCCTGCTTGCCCGACGCGTCGGCCGTCGCCACCAGGCAGATCGGTGCGAGTGCAATGAAGCGGCCCATGTGCGCGTCGATGCGGCCAATATCCTTCACGGCGGCCGTCTTCGAGACCGGGGCGTAGGACGCCACCAAAGCGGCGGCACCAGCGGCATCGAGCAGCTCGGGTTCCCGCGGCGAAGCAGAAATCGGAATGGAATCAGGCATTTGTTCGACCTCCAACCTTGGCCGGCAGGCTAGCAGCCGCGTCATTTGTTGGAAACCATTCACCCGGGCGAGTCGTTTGCAGAGGGAGACACCTTCCACAAGGAGGACCGGATGAGCGACTACAACCCCAACGATTTGGGCCCCAACCGTGACCGTTACGGCCGTGATCCGGCGTACGGAACAGACAGCGGCAATTCGGGTTTCGCCCTGCTGGCCATTCTGGCTGGCGTCGCTTTGGTCGGCGGATTTCTCTATTTCGCCAACCCGCAGAATAACAGCGAACAGCAGGCCCAGACTCCGCCCACTACCGAACGGACGCTGACACCCAAGGCCGACCCGAACTCGATGCCGGGCATCGATCGCCCCAAGCCGCCGGGCTCGGCCGCGCCTACCGCGCCGCAGGAGTAGGAAGTGGCCAGTAGCGATCTGAAGACACCCAGCCGCGCGTTCGCCGTTGTGGTTGGTGTCATCGCGGTGCTGGTGATCGCGGTCGGCGTGCTGTTCGCATCGGGCACGGTCGAGTTCCAGAGGGACACGGCTCGGGCTCCGATGGATCCGGCAGAAACCACCCGCCCGACCGACGAGCCGCGGACCCCGGCCATACCAATGCGGCCTGCCCCGGCACCAGCACCGACTGAAACCACGCCGTCGCCGGGGCCGGCTCAGCAATAGGGCCGGCACCCTGGTCGGGCCCCTCGGCCGGCTCGAGCCGCCAAAAGCCGGGCCGACGAAAAGAGCCCGGACAAAAAAAGAGCCCGACCGCGAGTTCCGCGATCGGGCGCACAGGCCTTAATCTCTGCAATCCCGAGTTAGCAGTTTGGCAGGCGGCGGACCAGAGCGTCCGTCGCTTTTTTCGTGCATAGCTTGCCTGCATTCGTTTCACTCGGAGCGAACATCACCCGGATGGGGGACGGGCGGGCGCCGGGGAAGGCGCCGGTGGAACGATCGCAGGGCGAGTGACCCGCCCGCCGCGAATGGTGAGGCGCCAGGGGATGGGATCGGACCGGCCCATGGTGGCGCCATGATCCGCCAAACAACGCTGGAAGGTCGGATCGAACATGCTGTCGGTGGCGTCGCCCCCGGGCACTTGGCAAGGGCCGGCCGGCGGCAGGCCGGGTTGCGGCACCTGGGCGCCATAGTCGATCAGCGAAGCGGCGTCGACATAGCGGGCGACGTTGCCGCGCTGGCGGCCGACGGTCAGCAGGGATTCGACGCTGGACCGCAGCAGCTGGTCGATTGCGATCGACGCGGTACGGCCGGCGATGCTCAAGAGGTCGAGGCCGTCCTTGCCGGTACAGTCGCGACCGACCTTCATGTCGCCGGAAACGACGATGGTGAGATCGAGCCGATTGTCCTGCAGCGCAGCCTGCAGCTGACGCGTGAGGAAGACATGCATGCGCACGCCGCCATCGACATAGAGGTTGTTGTCGATGAACTCCGGCGGGAAGCCGATGGGAACGGCGGCTGAAGCCATGATGGCCGCGACCATGCGCTGACGTTTCTGCGCCATGGTCATGTCGGGATGCGCCGCGATCTCCGTGAGATCGAAGATCTCAGGCACGCCGCTGTCGAGATTGGTCGCCATCACCGCAAGAGTGCGCCGACCGTTTTCTGCGGCAATCGCTTCGACCATTTCCTGGTCGAGGATATCCTCGACCTTTCGCCGCAACGGCGCGGTGTCGTAGAGCGACGTCGCGGTGAGCAATGACAGGGTCCCGCGCGACGTGAAGACGTCGTTGCTGCCGAGGTTGGAGTAGAGGTCGCGCAGCTTGGCCATGCGCTTGGCATCGCCAAGAAAGATCACCGGCGCGATCATCGAGCCGGTGCTCACTCCGGTAACGACGTCGAATTTCGGCCGCGGCTCCAGGTTGTTCTCGCCCCATCCCTGGAGAAATCCCACCGAGAAAGCACCCCAGGCACCGCCGGCAGAGACCGACAGTGCATAGGTCGGTGGCTTGGCCGGCGGCGCGACGGCACGAAGTGCGCCGGGTGGCGGAGGAGGCGGTGGCGCCTGCTGACGCGCTGCGGCCTGCGCCGCGATCTTGTTGCGAAAAGCTTCGTTGCGCACCGAGCCGCCGGCGGCCGTAGCAGGAGGCAATGGCGGCGGCGGTGCAGCAGCCGGCGGGAGACCGCCCGGCGGCACGGGCGCCATCTGCGCCTGAGCATCGATCACGCTCTGATAGATGTCGGGCCAGGGATAAGGCGATCGCCCCGCCTTGGCGATCGATTTGCAGACCTCTCCCTGCAACGCTTCCGGCCGCGGCGCTCCGCAGCCAGCCACCAACAGCGCCATCGCGGCGCAAGCAAGCCGACGTTTCCTCATATCCCTCTCCCCAGAGGATCAGGTGCCGATTGTGCGGACAGGGCGGGCCGGGCGTCCAGTGCCCGGCCCGCACATCTCCCGCTCAGGCCTTCTTCTTCCTTGCGGCCTTCCTCTTGGCGACCTTCTTCTTCGCAACCTTCTTCTTGGATGCTCTCCTCGGGAGCTTTCTTGCAGCGGCTCTCGTCCTGGCCAACGTCGACGAGAACGGATCCTCGCCCGGCGGATCCTCGCCCGAAGAACCTGGATCGTCTTCCATTGTGCCGTCCGTTTCGGGCGTCTGCAGGATGATCAGGGTGATGAACTGTGACGGATCCTGCGGCAGCGGAATGCCGCTGGCGGTAACACGCAGATCCGTGCCGGTCACGGCAGCAAACTTGATTGCCTCGCAATCGTCGTCGAGCAACGCAGTCTTGATGAACTTCTTGATGTCTTCCGCTGCGTCGCTGCTGCCGCCAGGGGCGTTGTTCGCCTTGCTGTGCAGGGCCTTGAGGAATCCCCACCATCGCTTCGAATGAATGGTGGTCGGCCCTGCCGGATCACCCCAGATCCGCATGCGCCGAGCGATCTTTTGCAGTTTGAGACCGGCACTGCCGGGATCGAAACGTTTCAGCCGGCCCGGCGTGTTGCGGATCTTGGTGATGCCGCTGTTGGGCCCGCTGTCGCTGAACTTGAAATCCAGCCGGGCGACGATCTGCTGGATCTGCGCGTCGTTGAGCCAAAGTCCCATGGTTCGCTCCCCTGTCGAGCTTTCAGGTGCGCGACTCGTTTCGCTTCTCGACGGCCGACGGTCGCGTAGCGACGGCCGAGCGATCTGCCGAACACGCTTTGCAAACCACAGACTGCCGCCCATTCGTCGGCGCGCTCCTCGGAGCTCAGCCAGAAATAGTGCGGGTGCAGGGGAGGGCCGCCCATATGGTGGCCGGTCTCATGAGCCATCACCCAGGCAATACCGGCGATGGAGAGGCCGCGGTGCCGGGCGAGTCCACCATAGAGGCGAACATGCTTGTGGCCGTCGAGCAGGAAGGCTTGCGCGTTGCAGGTCGGTGACGACCACAAGATGTCGAAACGGATAACGGGAAAGTGAACGGCAAACTGCCCGACAATCCGTTCGATGCGGGTGCGATGCCGGAAATCTCGTAAAGATCGTAGATAACGCTTGGGCGTTGCTGATCCCAGGAGCATGCCAAGGTCTCCAGCAATCGACGCTTGAACTTAGTGCGGGAAAGGCAAAGGAGTCTACAACTCGCACGAGCCGGACTCCTCTAACGTCGACGGAACCGCTAAGCTCAGGCTGCACCACCGTCGGGTGAGACGATGCGCTGCGCGAGTTGTGAAACCGAAAACGCCCCGGACAACCGCTTCTGCAGTTCCTGCGGCGCGGCACTGGGGCGGTTATGTTCCTCGTGTTCGCATCACAATTTTGCCACAGCGCAATTCTGTACCCAGTGCGGCACGGCGCTCGAACGCATGCCGACATCGACCGCCCCACCGGCTGGCGAGCTCAAGCAGATCACCATTTTGTTCGCCGACGTCTTCGGTTCGACTGAGCTGATCGAAGCACTCGACCCCGAGGAAGCCGACCGACGCCTGTCGCCCATCATCGACGCCATGAAGGAGGCGGTTCATCGGTTCGAAGGGACAGTCGTGAAGGTCCAGGGTGATGGCATCATGGCTCTGTTCGGAACGCCCAACCCACAGGAGGATCACGCGGTGCGCGCCTGCTGCGCGGCACTTGCGATGCAGGCGGCACTGAAGGCATTGCCTCCGGGAACCCCGTCGGTGCGAGTCGGACTGCATTCCGGCGAAGTCCTGGCTCGGGTGGTCGCGAACGATTTCGCCAACGAGCTCGACGCCACCGGCCTTGCCGTTCACATCGCCAACCGCCTGCAGAACCTGGCGCCACCTGGCAGCGTCGCCCTCTCGGCATCGACCTTGCGCGGCGCCCGGCAGTTCGTTTCCGTCGAATCGCTCGGTACCCAGCAGATCCGTGGCCTGTCGGCGCCGACCGAGATCTTTCTTCTCACCGGCCTGCGGCGCGGCCCCAACAGCCAGCGCTTCAGCGGTGAGGCCGGCCGGTCCGCCTTCGTCGGCCGTGACGCCGAGCTTCTGCTGCTCGAACGCGGCCTCGAGCGGGCATCAGAAGGCGACGGCTGCGCGGTCGGGCTGGTGGCCGACGCCGGCATAGGCAAGAGCCGGCTCTGCTTCGAGTTCGCTGAACGGTGCCGCAGCCGCGGCGTGCGCGTACTGGAAGGCCGCGCCCTGGCGCACAGCCGGGCCACGCCCTTCGAGGCGGTGATCGATGTCGTGAAGGCCTATTTTGAGATCACGTCCGACGACACACCGGAACGCGGACGCAGCAAGATCGATTCGGTGCTGAAATCGATCGGCGCCGACTTCGGAACCGATCTTGTTCTGTTGTTCGATTTTCTCGGCGTCGGCGATCGCGCCGTCACCGTGCCGCGCAGCGACCCGGCGGCGCGACGCGAGCGACTGAACGGCCTGTTCCGGCGGCTCATTCGGACAGCCGGCACGAGGTCGCCGGCCGTCATCCTGGTCGAAGATCTGCATCTGCTCGATTCGGGCAGCGAGTCGCTGCTCGAGGTGCTCTCCGACGCGCTGCCTGGCACACGCATCCTGCTGGTGGTGAACTTCCGGCCCGGCTATGCCGCCAACTGGATGCACAGCGATCACTACGATCAGTTTTCGCTGGCGCCCCTGCGGCGCACTGCTGCCGATTCCTTAGCCGCTCGCCTGCTGGGAGGCGACGAATCGACAGTGCCGCTGCTCGCCTTGATCGCCGATCGGGCGTGCGGCAATCCGCTGTTCATCGAGGAGCTGGTGCGCAAGTTCGAGGAGAGCGGCCATCTTGCCGGCGAGCAGGGCGCCTATCGCCTGCTGCGCCCACCCGACATGCGCCTGGTCCCCGATACGGTGCAGGCGATCATCGGCGCGCGAATCGACGGGCGGACCGAGGCCGAGAAATCCATCCTGCAAACCGCCGCCGTGATCGGCCGCGAGTTCGCCCTGCCGGTGCTGGCGCGGCTGGTCGGCAGCCTCGCCGCGCAGCTTGGCAACATGATGCATCGCCTTGCCGGCGCCGGCCTCGTCTATGAGAGCGGCACGGCGGGCAGCGAGGGCCTCTTTGCCTTTCGGCACCCCATGGTGCAGGACGTCGCCTATCGCTCGATTCTTTCGGAAAAGCGGCGCAACCTGCATGCCGCGGTCGCCACTGAACTCGAGAAGACGCTGCCCGATCCCAACGGCGCGCAGGCGAGCTTTCTCGCCTACCACTGGGAAGAGGCCGGAAATCCTCTGCAGGCCGCGTCCTACAGCATGAAGGCCGGCACTTGGCACGGTACGCGCGATCCGGCCCAGGCACTGCAGGCCTGGAAGCACGCGCGACGGCTGCTGGTCGGCCTGTCATTGCAGGGACCGCAGCGTTATCCGCTGCTGATGGCGAGCGGCCAGATCGTGAACCTGGCCTGGCGTGAGGGGCTGACGGCCGCCGACGTCGAACCCTATTACGCGGAGGCGCTAGCGATCGCCCGCGAACTCGGGGATATGCGTGCCGTCACCCTGGTGACGGCGGCTTATGGCCGAGCGCTGGCGGCCAGCGGTTCCGCCGAGGACTATGTGACGACCGTCGCCGGCGTGCTGGCGATGGTCGACGACAGCCGCCCACATGCGAGCCTGAAGGCCGTGTTGACGGCAATCCTCTGCCATGCCTTGCGGCTGGCCGGCGACTTGCCGCGGGCGCTCGAAGCCAACGACCGTGCGCTGATGCGCGTGACGGATATCGACGAAATCGACGAGCAGACCCTGGGTTTCAGCGTCGCCGTCTGGGTAAGGGGCATGCGCGCGCAGATCCTTGCCATGATGGGACGGTTCGAAGAGGCGCGACCGCTTGTCGATGCCCTGATCGCTGCCGACGAAGCGACCGTAGACGTGCTACATCGCCTGCAGGCGCATGCCGTGCAATGCGACATCGCCTGGGCGACAGGCGACCTCGAGTGTCTGCGAGCCCATAGCGATCAGGCGCTGCAACTCGCGGAACGCAGCGGCAATCCGTACCTGCTGGTCTATGGCAAGGGCTACGCCGGGCTCGCCCAGGCCATGCGCGGTGCTCACTCCGACGCGAGCACGACCTTGAGCGAAGCATTGGCCTACGCGCGACGACGCAATGCCGGACTGGAGAACGAGGCGCGCCTGCTCGCCGACCTCGCCCATGTCCAGCTGCGTGCCGGCCTGACCGATCGCGCGCGCGGCACCGCCGAGGAGGCGGCAGCCGTCGCCCGTCGCCGTGGCGCCAAGGTATGGTTGGCCTACAGCGAATGGCTGATGGGTGGCCCAGGCTCGCCATCATTCAATCTGCTGGTCGAATCGACCGGCGCGGAGCTGTTGCGGCATCTCACTCATCCGGGCGGATGAGGACGGCGTAGGGCCTGTGAGAGCGCGCCGACCGTCCGGTCGCTTATCTCCGGCCATGAGCTCCGCAAGAGGTGTTAGCCAAGTTCTGCCTTCAGCGCCTCACCGAGCTGGCGAAACGTTTCCTTGCGTGCCGAGCTGCGGCGCCAGACGAGACCGATGCGGCGGTGGGGCGTCTTGCCCGAGAGCGGCCGAACGGCGACGTCGAGGCCGCGGACGATGCCGGCATCGAGGGCCATCTGCGGCATCAGGGTGACGCCGAGATCGTTGGCCACCATCTGCGCCAGGGTATGCAGGCTGGTGCCGTTGAAGGCCGCATTGCGCCGCGCGCCTTCGAGCTCGCAAGCTGCCAGCGCCTGGTCCCGCAGGCAGTGGCCGTCCTCCAGCAGCAGCAGGTTCTCGCCTGCGATGTCGGCAGGCGTCGCGGCTTCGGCCTGAGGCAGGTCGTGCCCCGCGGGATAGACGACGGAGAAACGATCCTCGCCGAGATCCATCACCTCGAGATCGCCCAATGCGTAGGGTAGTGCCAGCAGCACAGCGTCGAGTTCGCCGGCCTCCAGTCGTTCGATGAGCCGCGCGGTCTGATCCTCGCGCAGGTAGAGCTGCAGCTTGGGATAGGTCTCGCGCAGACGCGGCAGGGCGCGCGGCAACAGGAAGGGACCAATGGTCGGGATGACGCCGAGATGCAGCGGCCCGGCCATCGGTTCGCGGGCCGCCCGCGCCAGATCGACCAGCTCTTCGGCGCCCGACAGCAGGCCGCGCGCGCGCTCCGCCAGGTCACGGCCGAGCGGCGTCGGCACGACCGTGCGCTTGGTGCGCTCCAGCAGGATGGCGCCCAACAGGTCCTCGAGTTCCTGGATGCCGGCGCTCAAGGTCGACTGGCTGACATTGCAGGCCGAGGCCGCCTGGCCGAAGTGACAGCGATCAACCACGGCAACCAGATACCGTAGCTGTCGCAGGGTCGGAGTTGGTTTCACCGATCTCATGTAATCGTTTTTTTCGATTATTAAATTCGGTATTTTGCGATTTAATAAATATTAGAACGCTCCTAAGTCTTAGTGCGTCGCCGAGGTCAGCCGTCGCCTCCTCGGCACGACCGAAATCCAAGGAGTATCGAAATGTCTTTGATCAACACCGAGATTAAGCCGTTCAAGGCGACTGCCTTCCAGAAGGGCAAGTTCATCGACGTCACCGACGCCAACCTGAAGGGCAAGGGCAAGTGGTCCGTCGTGTTCTTCTACCCGGCCGACTTCACCTTCGTCTGCCCGACCGAGCTCGAGGACCTGGCCGACAGCTACGCCGAGTTCAAGAAGCTGGGCGTCGAGATTTACAGCGTCTCGACCGACACGCATTTCAGCCACAAGGCCTGGCACGACACGTCGCCCGCCATCAAGAAGATCGACTACGTGATGGTCGGTGACCCGACCGGCACGATCACCCGCAACTTCGGCGTGATGATCGAGGAAGCGGGCCTGGCCGATCGCGGCACCTTCGTCGTCGATCCCGACGGCAAGATCCAGATCGTCGAGATCACCGCCGGCGGTATCGGTCGCGATGCCAAGGAGTTGCTGCGCAAGGTGAAGGCCGCCCAGTACGTCGCCGCCCATCCGGGCGAGGTCTGCCCCGCCGCCTGGAAGGAAGGCGAGAAGACCCTGGCCCCGAGCCTCGACCTGGTCGGGAAGATCTAACTCCCTCGTCCGCTCGTCCCCTCGGCGAACGCCGCCGAGGGGAGGCTTTCCGAGATCGCAAAAGGACCCATGTCATGTTGGACGCCAACCTCAAGACCCAGTTGCAGGGATACCTCGAGCGCCTGACGCAGCCGGTGGAGCTGGTGGCGTCGCTCGATGAGGGCGAGAAGTCGCGCGAACTGCAGCAACTCCTCGAAGACATCGCTTCACTCTCCGACAAGGTGACCTTTCTGCGCCACGGTGACGACGCCCGACGGCCCTCCTTCGCTATCGTCCGCACCGGAACGGACATCTCGGTCCGTTTTGCCGGCCTGCCGATGGGCCATGAATTCACCTCGCTGGTGCTGGCGCTGCTGCAGGTCGGCGGCCATCCCAGCAAGGAGACGGCGGAGACGATCGCCCGCATCCAGAGCCTGGAAGGCGAGCGGCGGTTCGAAACCTACTTCTCCCTGTCGTGCCAGAACTGCCCCGACGTGGTGCAGGCATTGAACCTGATGAGCGTGCTCAATCCGAGTGTCCGCCACGTCGCGATCGACGGAGCGCTGTTTCAGGACGAGGTCGAGAAGCGTGGCGTGATGGCCGTGCCCTCGGTGTTTCTGAACGGCGAGCCTTTCGGGCAGGGTCGCATGAGCCTGGAGCAGATCCTGGCCAAGCTCGACACCGGCGCCAGCGAACGTGCCGCCGAGGAGATTGCCGCCAAGGCCACCTTCGACGTGCTGGTGGTGGGCGGAGGCCCGGCCGGCGCGGCAGCTGCGATCTACGCGGCGCGCAAGGGCATCCGTACCGGCATCGTCTCCGAGCGATTCGGCGGCCAGGTGCTGGACACGATGGGCATCGAGAATTTCATCTCCGTCTCCCATACCGAGGGGCCGAAGATGGCCGCGGCGCTGGAAAGCCACGTCAAGGACTACGAAGTCGACGTGATGGACCTGCAGACCGCCACCAGGCTCGTGCCGGCGGCACAGCCGGGCGGCCTCGTCGAACTGCAGCTGAAGAGCGGCGCGACGCTCAAGGCGCGCACCGTGGTGCTCTCACCCGGTGCCCGCTGGCGGCAGATGAACGTCCCGGGCGAAGCCGAATATCGCAACAAGGGCGTGGCCTATTGCCCGCATTGCGACGGTCCGCTGTTCAAGGGAAAGCGCGTGGCGGTCATCGGCGGCGGCAATTCCGGCGTCGAGGCGGCGATCGATCTGGCGGGCATTGTGGCGCACGTCACCTTGATCGAGTTCGACAGCCAGTTGCGCGCCGACGCGGTACTGCAGGCGAAGCTTCGCTCCCTGCCCAACGTCACCGTTCTCGTCTCCGCGCAGACGACGGAAGTGCATGGCGACGGGGCCAAGGTGACGGGTCTCACCTACAAGGACCGCACCCATGACGCGAGCAAGCGGGTCGAGCTCGACGGCATCTTCGTGCAGATCGGCCTCGTACCCAACACCGAATGGCTGAAGGGTGCGATTGCGCTCAGCCCGCGCGGAGAGATCGAGGTCGACGCCCGCGGTGCCGCCTCCGCGCCTGGCCTCTTCGCCGCCGGCGATGCCACGACCGTGCCCTACAAGCAGATCGTCATCGCCATGGGCGAGGGCGCCAAGGCCGCCCTTTCGGCCTTCGACTACCTGATCCGCACTGAGCCGGTCGATCTCGCCAAGGCCGCGTGATCCAGCGACGGTCGTCCAGTCGCGAGGCAGCACCCACTCACCCTGCCTCTCCCCCGAAACGGGGGAGAGGAGCATGACGATGGACGATCGCGGAGGTTGGCCAGTCAGCCCGGCATCTTGTCGATGAAACCCACCACCGAAGCCAGACGGCCATCCGGCGCCAAGGTGCAGAAATCGACACCCTCGACGACCGACGGTCCTGCCGCCGGTCCCAGCGACCACGAAAAGCGCAGCGCCCCGTTATGGTGGTCGACCTTGGATATCCGCTTCAGCACGAAACCCGGGAACTTGGCCTGCACGCCCGCCAACATGGCGTCCACGCCGCTGTGACCGTCACTGATCATCACCGGATCGCGATAAGTACCTTTCTCCGCGAAGGCCTGTGCGACGGCCGCGGCGCGGCGCTCGGCATCGGTCTCGTTCCAAGCGGTAACGTAGGCTTCGATCGTGGCATCGGGCGACGTAGTGGTGACAGACATTGCTTGCTCCTCTGCATGGTTGGTCCACGAGGGAGATAAGCGTGAGACAGTCGCCGGAGCGATTTCCTGGGAGGTAATCAGGGCGTGCCGGCTGCCGGCTGGGTCGCGGCCGCCTCCGGCAACACCACCGTGAAGCGCGCACCGCCATCCGGTTTGTTAGCGGCAGCGATAGACCCACCCATTTCCTCGACGATGCGCTGGCAGACAGCGAGGCCGAGGCCGGTACCTTTGGCACGCGACTTGGTGGTGACGAACATCTCGAACAGGTGCGGCAGGATGTGCTGAGCAATGCCGGGGCCGTTGTCGTCGACGATGATGCGCACCGCCCGGCCCCGCGGCGTCATGATCGCGGCGGCGGTGACCGCGATCGCCATGTCGTTGCGATGCGCCTCGGGATCGCTTTCGGCGAGGGCATCACGCGCATTGTTGATCAGGTTGATCAGCACCTGCTCCAGCCGGCCGACATGCCCCATGACCAGCGGCAAAGGCTCGCCCTGTTCCAAGGTCAGCGTGATACGCGCATTGCGTACGGCCGCACCCGCGAGATCGACGCCAGCCGCAAGCGCCGCCCGCACGTCGAAGGGTGTCGGCTTTTCGGCAGCGGTGGACCGTGAGAAGGCACGCAGTTCGCCGGTGAGGCGGCTCATACGGTCGACCTGCTTCAGCACGCGCTCGAACCGGGTGGCCACCGGGCCCGGCTCGACCGTCCGGTGAGCGCGTTCGGCCGCTTCCAGATCCTCGAGCGCCGCCTCGGCCGCCAGCGTGATCACCTGCAAGGGCTGATTGACCTCGTGGATCACCGTCGCAGCGATGGCGCCGACACTCTTCAGGCGCTCGGCATCGAACAGGGCGCGTTCGGTCTCCCGGCGTACCGTATCGTCGACGCCGACGAACACGATCTGACGAACGAGCCCCTCGGCGTTCAGTACCGGCTTGGCAGTGACCTCGAACACGCGAACCCGGCCGTCGGCGTCGGGAACGGTAAGCGTGCCGCGCGCTGCGACCAGCGCCTCCTCGGTCCAAGAACGATCGAGCCAAGCCGCCAGGATGAACGGATCGACCGGCTGGGCGAAGACGGTGCGCAAGGAACGGCCGATCGCCTGGTCGGGCGAAAGGCCGCTGAAGGCCGCGAACTCGTGGTTCACCATCAGCATGTCGAGATTACTGTCGGTCAGCACCACCAGCGCCGCGCTGGAATCGATGATCGACCGCAGGCGGGCGCGTTCCTGCTCCAACCGCCGAGAAAGCCTCACCTCGCTGTCGATGTCGCGCACTACGCCGCTCACGATCGCCGTGCCATCTTCGCGCACGTAGCGGCGGAAACGTGCCTCGGCGTGGCGCACGGCATCCTCGGCGTCGACGGCGGCGCGCAGAATGCGGAAGCGTATTTCGCGAACCCTGCCATCGTCGCTGCGCGGCTCGCCACGAAGAGCATCGCGCAGCCGTTCGTGGTCATCCGGATGGACGCGATCGAGCACGGCCGTTCCCATCAGCTCGGCAGCCGGCATCCCGAACAGATCGGCGGCAGCGGCACTTACGAAGATCAGCACACCCCGCACGACGTCGATCTCGAACACCATGTCGGCCATCGATTCGACGAGCCGCTGATAGTCCCGGCGGGCCCGATCACTCTGCAGCTGCAGCGTCTTGAGATGAGTAACATCGATGCGCAGGCCGACGGTACGGCCCGATGCCGTCCTCTTCTCCGACCATTCGTACCAGCGGCCGTTGGGCGCGATTTGGGTCTGCTGCATTTCCTTGGAACGGAAACGCTGAACCCAGGCCTGCACCGTCTCGTGCTGTTGTGCGGCGTCGCCGCCGCGGGACGCCGCTGCCCGCATCGCGAGCTCCGTATAGGTCAAGCCGATCGCGTCGGGCTGCGAAAGGCTCGGGCTCGCATCCCGAGCAGTGACGTTGAACAGGATCAGCCGCTCGTTGGTGTCATAGACGGTGAGGCCGGCCGGCAACGCTTCGACGGTCTCCGAAAGGAGGGCCTCGGCCTCGCGCGCCTGGGTATAGAGGGCATGACGTTCCAGCGCCGCACGGCCCACCAGCAGCAGCAGCACCGATCCTGCCACGATGAAGCCCAGCGTACTGAGCGCCAGCGCGCCCAATGCCGTCTGGTAGCGGTCGATCACGCGGTCGATCACCCCTTCGAGGTCGCTGGCGACAATTGCCCCGGCACGGTTCAGCTCAGCGAAGGCCTGCAGCACCTGGCGCATCTCGTCATGGCCGAAGAGCGGCGGTTGTTCGGCCAGGATCGGCGTCAGGATGTCGGCGAGACGCTGCGCATCGGCGCAGACCGGTCCCCCTGGCAGCACGCACTTGCGCTCGACCTGCGCTTCAAAGCGCGTCCAGGCGGTGCGCAAGGTCGGCAAAGCATGAACGGAATGACGACCGCCATCGGTATAGGCCTGCACGGCATAGACCAGCTCGCCACCGGCACGTGCGAGATCGAGGATTTCGGCCGACTTGCGTCGCGCCGCCACGGTCTCGTTCTGATGCAGGGCCAGCCAGAGATAGAGGAACGAGGCGAGGCAACAAACGAGGAACAGCGCCGCCGCGCCGGTCGCCCACGCGACGCCCGGGGTACCCAGCGCCCGACGTACCAGCATCGGCAGCGAGCGCAGCAGGCCTGCAAACGACAGGGGCTGCGACCGCGATGCCGTCTCCGGAGAGGAACTCGCTGCGGACATGTCCAAGCCGCCTTCTTACATCACGACGCCGGTGCCGGTCGCTGCAATGCAGCGGCCACGCCGGACAAAGTGATGTGCAGCGGAATATTGCGGGCGCTGCGCGAGATTATCGACCTTGGTCTTATGCCGGTACGCTTTCGATCCAGCGTCGTGCCTTGTCGAGGTCGTCGAAGATCCGCATCGAGCGGTCGGCCGAGGCGAGAACACCGAGCGCCCGCGAAACCCGTTCGGCCTGGGCGTCGGTCACCACCAGCGCCAACGCCCCGACCGGGCCACGCTGGTGATAGCCGCGGAACAGCACGCTGACGGCCAGCATGTCGTCCTGCCCCATGGCCGGCCGGCCGTGGCGGGCATCGAACAGCTTGCGCCACGCCACGGCGCCGCCCCCGTCGACGGCCCTGAGGTAGGCCTCGAGATCGGTTCGTGTGAAATCGCCCTCGGCCGTGACGGCGACCAGCCGCGTGCGCGAGTCGATGATCCAGTGAAGCGGCATCCCTGTCTTGGTCTTTCCGTCGAGCTCTCGCGTTCCGTCACGATGTCTATTTCGATGCCCGCTTCGTCTTCGTCGCCGGCACCCAGCGCACCACGCCGTTCTCCAGACACTCGTTCATGAACTGCACCGTCTGCTGGATACCACGCGCAAAGGCTTCCTGTTTCTGCTGGCGCTGCACGATACCCGGCTTGGTAACGTAGTGGGCGCGTCCTTTCTCGACGATTTCCCCGAGCTCCAGCAGCCGCTTCAGCTTGCGGCGTACGGTCTCGCGGGGAATGCCCGACGTACTGGCGATCGACGTAGCGTTGACGGCGCGCTGTCCCTCGATGCCGATCACGCTCTCGAAAGTGTGGTGCTTGGCGCGAAAGGCGGCGTCGCGCATGCCGGGCTCGATCGCCGCCGTACCGATGATTTCAGACACCAGGGCGAGGTCGAGATCGCCGCCGTAGAGCCCACGGCGTTCCCGTTCGATGCGGTGCAGATAGTTGCCGATCAGCAGGATGAAGAGCCGAGAGACGGCGGAGTTGTCGGCAAGAACTATTCGGCCCTCGGGAGCAATCGCTGTCGCGCGCCGGCGGGGCATGGGGGTCTCCTCGCCGGCCTTTTGTGGGACGGCTCGTTGGGAACGCCTCACCATTTCTCCTTGTCGGTTTTTACGTGCCTATGGGCAGATCGCCCATTTTGAGCAGTCGCCGCCTTGTCGGAAAGGTGTTTGCACCTAGTCTGCGGCGGCATCTTATCAACAAGTATACTTGGCGGGATCAATGAGAGTTGCGTCTGCAAGGGCATCACGAAAGGCAGTGCGCCGGGCGACCGGTGCCTTCTTGGGGTTCGCGGTGGCCGCTTTGCACGTCCCCGCCAGCGCCGAGACCTCGTCGCCGGCGGGGACGACAGGTCTCTACGGCAATGCGCCGAGCATCGACCTGCAATACGTGAAGGGCGCCCTCAATCAGGCCGGCAAGGACTCGCCTGGTGCCGTTCTCAACCTGCAGGTCGGGAGCGGCGGCACGTCCGGCCAGTATTCCCAGTTCATCATGGATACCGGCTCGACCGGCATCGCCGTCTCGTCCGACTACTTCAAGCCCGGGCCCAACGACAAGGTCGTAGGACAGGGCACCTCGACCTACACCAGCAGCGGCGTGGTGATCCACGGCACGTTCTACGAGACCACGGTCGTCCTGCGCGACGGTGACGGCAAGGCGGTCGGCACCACGCCGGTAAAGGTTCTGCTGGCAGAACGTATCACCTGCGACTTCACGACGGCCGGCTGCAAGGCAACGGACCAACCCTCGGGAGTGAAGTACGCCGGCGTCGGTTACAACCGCAACAACATCGCCGGCACGTCGATCAACGGCATGAACCCGTTGGTGAACGTCAAGACGACGGCCGGCCAGCAGCTCCAGCCAGGCTACATCGTCGGCAATGACGGCGTCACCGTCGGGCTGTCGCAGGAAGCGACCAAGGGTTTCTCCCTGGTGAAGCTCACGCAGGACCTCACGACGTCGGTTCCCGGTGCGCCGCAGTGGAACCAAACCAGCATGACCGTGCGGGCCGGCGGCGCCACCGGCTCCGGCAGCGTCCTGCTGGATGCCGGCATCGGCTACATGTTTCTGTCGCCGCCGCCCGGCAGCAGCCTCGACAAGGTGCCGGGCCGGACGCCGGCGCCCGACGGAACGCTGGTCGAAATCTGGCTGCCTGGGCAGAACAGCGCGGGCGCTTCGTACTGGTTCAAAGCCCGGAACACGGGCGAGACGAACTGCCCGCCCGACGCTGCCAATTCGCTCAATCCCTGCAACGTCACGGTGGTGCACGATCCCACCGGTACGTACGTCAACACCGGCCGCGAGTTCTTCTCGGCATTCGAATATCTCTACGATCCGGTGAACGGCTATCTCGGCTACCGTTTGGCCGATAACGGCTTCAGCAACACCGGCAGCATCACGCCCGTCCTCGCCCTGCAGGGGCCCGTGCCGCTGCCCGGCGGCTTCCAGTCCACCTTGCCGGTCGCCCTGCTGCAGGCGACGACGCTGATCTCCACGGCCGGCGGCGCCACGTTCGTCGCCGCGGTGAACGGCTTCGGCAACAACCTCACGCTTCAGGGCCCCGGGCTGGTCGCTTTCAACGGCGCCGTCGATCTCGGCGGCGGCACCTTCGCCGTCCAGCAGGGCACGGCCCAGATCAACGGATCGCTGGCAGCCACGACCATCACGGTCGGCCCGCAAGGGACGCTGACTGGCAATGGTCCCGTTGTCGGTGACGTGATCCATGGCGGCACGCTGGCGCCCGGCAATTCGATCGGCACCCTGAACATCAGGGGCAGCTTCACGCAAACCGCCGGCAGCACCTATCAGGTCGAGGTCAACAACCAGGGCCAGAGCGACCAGGTCGTGGTCACCGGCAAGGCGACCCTGCAGGGCGGCACGGTGACTTTCGTACCGCTTTCCAACAATTTCGCCGCCCAGCAGACCTACGCCATCCTGACCGCGGCCGGCGGCGTGACGGGCAGCTACGCGGGCGTGCAGAGCAACTACGCCTTCCTGTTTCCGTCCCTCGCCTACGACACCAACAACGTGTACCTGAACGTGGCGCGCAGCTTCGCGCGCGGCGGCCAGACCCCCAACCAGGCGGCCGTCGGCGCCGCCCTGGATGCCGGCGCGTCGGGCGCGAGCGCCGGCCTGGCGTCGACGCTCTCGACCCTCACCTTGATGGACCCGATCACCGGTGCGGCGGCGCTGAACACCCTGAGCGGCCAGAACTACGCCGCCTTCGCGTCGGTCGGCGTGGCGAGCGCCCAGCTCTTCATGAGCAACTTCGCCGGCCAGGCCGGCGGCGGCAGCCGCGGCGCCAACCGCGTCGCCCTCGCCGCAGCCTGCGACGTCGCCTGCGATACCACCGCGCCGGCCCGCTGGGGCGCCTGGGGCGGGGCGATCGGCGGCCTGGGCACCCTCACCGGCAACGCCAATGCCGGCGGCCTCACCTACACTCTCGGCGGCTTCGCGGCCGGCCTCGACTACCGTCTCTCGCCCAGCTTCCTGGTCGGCGTCACCCTAGGCTTCAACAGCGGCTCGCAATGGGTCTCGGGTTTCCAGGGGGTGGGCACGACCAGCACGATCCAGGCCGGCCTCTATGGCAGCTTCACCCAGGGTCCGGCCTACGTCGATGTCCTGGCGGCCTATGCCTATTCCGACAACTGGATGACCCGGCCGATCGCCGTGCCCGGCGTCGCCGCGGTCACCGCCCAGGGCCGCACCGGCGCCAACCAGTTCTTCGGCCAGATCGAGGCAGGCTACCGCTTCGAGCTGGGGGGAACGGCCGACCCCTATCTCACGCCCTTCGTTCGCCTGCAGGGCGCGACCTCGACGCAGAACGCCTTCTCGGAAAGCGGCGCCGGCGCGCTCGGCCTCAGTGTCGCCGCGCAGACCACCAGCTCGCTGCGCACGGTGCTGGGCGCCCAGCTCGGTGCCGCCTTCGATCTCGGCTGGCGCGACCGGCTGGCCATGCAGCTGCGGTTGGGCTGGAGCCACGAGTTCTCCGACACGGCGCGCCCCGTGACCGCGTCGTTCCTCGGCGCCCCGCTGGCGGGCTTCACGACCTACGGGGCCGCGCCGCTGCGCGACAGCGCGGTGATCGGCTTCAACGCCAGCACCGCGATCGCCGAGGCGACCTCCGCCTACATCCGCTACGAAGGCAGCCTCTCCGGCCAGGATTCGAGCCATGCGCTCACCGCCGGCGTCCGCCTGACCTGGTAGGGAGGGCCTCCTTCCGAAGTCGTTGCACCTGGGTTCCTGATCGGCCTATGACACAACCCGTGAGCATTCACCAAGTCATCGACGAGGTCCGTCGCCGCGAAATCGAGGCGGAAGAGGCACTGCGGCACGAGGTGCGCCGGCGCCTCGATACCGAGCATGGCGTGGCGCCGGCAGCGGCAGCGGCTCCGCCCAAGGACGGTTTCGGCAAGAAGGTGCTGGAGTTCTTCAACAGCGCGCTCGGCATGTGGCTGCTGTCCTCGGTCGTGCTGACCGGCGGCGCGGCGCTGATCCAGAACATCCAGCACCAGCACGAAGTCGAACAGAAGACCCGCGAACAACTGTCGGCCCACAAGTTCGAAGTCACCCACCGGATCGACCAGATGGAGTACGGTCTGCGCCGCGCCAAGACGGTGGGCGACGCCAAGGCGGCGATGGACGGGCTGTTCAAGAGCAAGTTCCCGCTCTCGCCCGACCTCCAGAACAAGAGCCTGGGCTCGCTCTATCTCACGATGATGCAGCTCGTCAGCGCGCCCGACGACAAGAAGTCGGCGGAGGTCATGGACTTCGTCCGGCGCCTGGAGGAGGCCGAACTCGTCCTGCAGGCCCTGCCGGACGACAAGCCGCTCGCCGGCCCGCAGCGCGAGCATCTGAGCAAGCTCCTGACATCCATCAAGAACCTGCATCTCGGCCGCAGCTGAGGCCGCCTACTTTTCCAGTTCCTTGATACGGTCCTCGAGCATCGGCCGGATCGGGGCGTCGGCCGGCAGCAGGGCCAGCAGGGTCTGCCAGCGACGCAACGCCGCCGGCTTGTCGCCGGCCGCGACCGACGCGGCGCCGAGATAGAACAGGGCGAGCGCATTGCGCGGCTCGGCCTTCTCCAGACGTTCCAATACCCGGACTGCCTCGGGCGACGGCGCGGTGCCCGGCGTGATCTGGCGCACATGGGCCTCGGCCCAGTCGGTCAGGAGGCGCGTATCGACCGGTGCCAGGGCGTCGGCGCGGCGATAGGCATCGGCGGCACGTGGATTGTCGCCCAGCACTTTCCAGGCATTGGCCAGCCGCAACCAGCCGGCGCGATCCTGCGGATTCTGCTCCAGGCGCGCCGCCAGGCCTTCGACCATCGACCGGATCGCCTGCTCGCGCTCGGCCGGCGCCATGTTGGCCATGGCGTCCTGCTGCTCGCGGCTGGGCTGCGGCATCGACGATTGCGGCGGCGGCGCGGGCGGTGCCGGAACGGCGATGCCGGCTGCCTTGGCGACGCGGGCGATCTCGGCGCGCAGCAGGCCGAGCCAGGGCGCGTCGGCCGGGCTCTTGGCTTCCAGCGCCTGCCAGCGCGCAATGGCGGCGCGGCTGTCGCCGCTCTGCGCTTCATGCAGGCCGAGATAGTACTGGACCCGCGGATCGTCGGGGGTCTTCTGCAGCGCGCGGTTGAAGGCCTGCACGGCAGGCTGCGTAACCGTGCCGTCGGCTTCCAGGGTCAGGCCTTCGCCGAGCGCCGCCAACGCCTCGGGGTCGCCGGGATCCTGCGCGAGCTTCGCCCGTGCATCGGCCAGCAGGCGCGCGACGTCGAGCGGCCGGCCGGCCGGCCCCTGGTCAGCGACCTCAGTGCGATCGAACGGCGCCGCCGGCAGGCCGGGGCGCCCCATCTGCAGGTAGATCCCGAGCGCCAGCATCGGCACCAGCAGGCAGAGCGCCGGCGGCAGGAGCTTGTGCAGCAGCGGGCTCGCCGACGAAGGCCGCAACGTCTCGGCCGCCGTCCCCGCGGCCAGAATGCGCCGCTCGATCTCGACGCGCGCCGCCGCGCCATCGGCCCCGCTCACCCTGCCGGCCGCCCGCTCGCGCTCGAGCTCGGCGAGCTGATCGCGGTAGATCGCAAGCTCACCGCTCAGCCGATCGCGATGATCCACGCGAGTCTTGAGCAACGGCCAGAGCAGCGCCCCGACCGTCGCCGTGGTGAGCAGGGCGAGGAGAAACTCGAGCACTAGGCGCGGTCCTTCGGCTCGGCGAGGAGGGCATCGAGACGCTGCCGCTCCTCGTCGTTCAGCGGCACCGGCGGGACGAGCGCCCGGCGTCGGCGGGCGGCACTCAACAGGACGCCGCCGGCGATCAGCAGGACCAGCGGTGCGCCGAGCCACAGGACCAGAGTGCCGGTCTTGAAGGGCGGCTTCAGCAGCACGTAGTCGCCATAGCGTGCCACCATGAAGTCGAACACGGCGGGGTCGCTGTCGCCAGCCACCAGCCGCTCGCGCACGGCGCGGCGCATGTCGCGCGCCACCTCGGCACTGGAATCGTCGATCGACTGGTTCTGGCAGACGACGCAGCGCAGGGCGCGGCCGATCTCGCGGGCCCGTCCCTCCAGCGCCGGATCCGGCAGGACTTCGGACGGCTCGACCGCATGCACCGGCGCGGCGAGAACCAGCGCGAGCAGGAGGAGGACGCCTCGCAGGGTGCGAAGCGGGGTCCTCATTTGGCCCCCTTCAGCGCCGGCAGGATACGGTCGGTGAGGTCGCGTTCGGTGATCGGACCGCGGAAGTGCAGCCGGACGACCCCCTGGCCGTCGACGAGGTAGGTCTCGGGCACGCCGGACAGGCCCCAGTCGAGGCCGGCGCGGCCTTCGAGGTCGAGGCCGGCATACTTGAAGGGATCGCCCAGACGTTTCAGCCACGGCAGCGCATCGGCGCGCTTGTTCTTCCAGGCGAGGCCGATGATGGTCGCCTGCTCACGCTCGGCCAGGCGTGTGAACAGCGGGTGCTCGGCAAGGCAGGGCGTACACCAGCTCGCGAAGAAGTTCACCAGCACCGGCTTGCCGGTCTTGAGCAGCGCGTCGGTGAGCGGCGGCTCGCCTTCGCGCAGCGCCGGAAGATCGAGCTTGGGGGCCGGCCGCCCGACCACCACCGAGCCGATCGACGCGGGATCGCGGCCCGAGGTCAGCGACCAGGCGAAGAAGCCGGCCATCAGGGCCAGGGTCACGAGCGGGAGGATGAAGAGGAGCTTTCTCATGGCTGGGGGCGCGGCACTCCAGTGCCGCTCATGCTCGCGATGCGCCACTGGAGTGGCGCGCTCCCAGCGAAGATCGTGACGGCGCCCCGATCCGCAGGCGCCGGTCCGACAAGGAGACGAAACCGCCGAAGGCCATGAGCGCCGCGCCCAGCCAGATCCAGGGCGCCAGGGGATTGAGGTAGAGGCGGATCACCCAGCCCTGGCGCGGATCGCCCTCGCCGAGCGTGGCATAGAAGTCGCGCAGGAAATTGGTCTGGATCGCCGTTTCGGCGACCTGGCGGCGCTGCACGGTGAACAGACGCCGCTCCGGCCGCAGCACCGTATAGGGCCTGCCGCCGACCGTGACGGTGAGCGTCGCGCGCTCGGCGACATAGTTCGGGCCCTGCACCTCCTCGATCTTGTCGAGTTGCACGCCGTAGCCTGCAAAGGAGAGGCGATCGCCGGGCTTCATGGTCTGCATCACTTCGTCATGCCAGGCCGAGGTGGCGACCGAGCCCAGCACCACGACGCCGAGCGCAGCATGGGCAATCACCATGCCGAGCGTGGCGCGCGGAATGGTGCGCAAGGTGCCCTGGCGGATGCGATCGGCGAGCGCCCACAGGCTGCCCACGATCAACCAGACGCCGAAGCCGAAGGCCAGCGCGGCCAGCGTGCTGCGGCTGTCGTAGACGACGAGCGCGACCAGCGCGGCCGCCAGCGAGACCACGAAAGCCACGCGCAGACGGGCCAGCGCCGGCCACAGCTCGGCGCGCTTCCAGCTGAGGAACGGCCCGACGCAAAGGGCGGCGAACAGCGGCGCGCAGATCGGTACGAAAGTGGCGTTGAAGAAAGGCGGGCCCACCGAGACCTTGGCCCCGGTCAGCAGATCGAGAAACAGCGGGTAGAGCGTGCCCAGCAGCACCGTCACCGCCAGGGTGCAGAGGAGCAGGTTGTTCAGGATCAGCGCGCCCTCGCGGCTGATCGGCTGGAACAGGCCGCCGGACTGCAACTGCGGCGCGCGCCAGGCATAGAGCGCGAGCCCGCCGCCCGTCACGGCGAGCAGGAAGCCCAGGATATAGAGGCCGCGCGCCGGATCCTGTGCGAAAGCATGCACCGACGTCAGCACGCCGGAACGCACCAGGAAGGTGCCGAGCAGCGACAGCGAGAAGGCCAGAATGGCGAGCAGCACGGTCCAGCTCTTCAGCGCGTCGCGCTTCTCCACCACGATGGCGGAATGCAGCAGCGCGGTGCCGGCGAGCCAGGGCATCAGCGAGGCATTCTCGACCGGATCCCAGAACCAGAAGCCGCCCCAGCCGAGAATGTAGTAGGCCCACCAGGACCCCAGCGCGATGCCGAGCGTCAGGAAGCACCAGGCAGCCAGCGTCCAGGGCCGCACCCAGCGCGCCCAGGCGGCATCGACCCGGCCTTCGAGCAGGGCGGCGACGGCGAAGGCATAGGTGACCGAGAAGCCGACATAGCCGAGGTAGAGCAGCGGCGGATGGAAGGCGAGGCCGGGATCCTGCAGCAACGGATTGAGGCCGTTGCCGTCGGGCGGCGCCGGAAAGACGCGCTCGAAGGGATTCGAGGTGAACAGCAGGAAGGCGAGAAAGCCGACACCGATCAGTGCCTGGATGGCGAGCACGCGGCTGCGCAAGGTGTCGGGCAGGTTGGCGCCGAAGATCGCGACCGCAGCGCCGAACACGGCGAGGATCAGCGCCCACAGCAGCATCGAGCCTTCGTGGTTCCCCCAGACGCCGGAGATCTTGTAGAGCAGCGGCTTGGCGGAATGCGAATTGGCGACGACGTTGGCGACGGAGAAGTCGGACGTCACATAGGCCTGGGTCAGGGCGCCGAAGGCGAGAATCACCAGGAAGGCCTGAGTCAGCGCCGCGGTGCGGCCGAGCGCCATCAGCCGATCGTCGTTCCGCGCCGCGCCGACCAGCGGCACGATGCCCTGCACCAGCGCCACCGCCAGGGCAAGGATCAGGGCGAAGTGGCCTAGCTCCGCTACCACGAGGCACCAGCAACAGGAACGCCAGCGGCGTAGCAGAGCTGGCGGGCGTCAGGCGCTGCAGCGAAGCGAAGCGCCGAGAGCTCGCGCGGCTCAGAAAAGACAAGACTGGCACAGCACCGCCTGAAAGCCTCCACACAGCGGGCTCTCGCGCCTTCGTCGCTGCGCTCCTGCAGGCGCTGCCGCCCGCCAAGGCAAACGATGCTGCGCATCATTTGCCTTCTTTCCATCTGCCCGCCTCTTTCAGGGCCTTCGCGACTTCAGGCGGCATATAGTTCTCGTCGTGCTTGGCCAGCACCTCGCGGGCAACGAAGACACCGTCGCCGCCGAGCGCGCCCTCGGCAATCACGCCCTGACCTTCGCGGAAGAGGTCGGGAAGCATGCCGCGATAGACGACGGCCATCGTCTTGTGGGTGTCGGTGACGACAAAGCGCACGACCTGGCCTTCCTTCTGCACGCTGCCGGCCTCGACCAGGCCACCCAGACGGAAGCGACGATCGGGGCCGGGGCTTTTCTCGGCGACCTGGGTCGGCGAATAGAAGAAGACGAGGTTGTCGTTCAGGGCCGACAGCACGAGGGCCGCCGCGACAGCGAGCGTGCCCAGCGATCCGATCAGCAACCAGAGGCGGCGGCGCTTGGGAGTCATCTCTTGCGATCCACTCCGCGTGGGGCCGATCCGCGCGGGGCCAGCCCGCGCTGGTCGAGTTCGCGGCGAACCCTGTTGCGGGCGCTCAGCGAGGCAATCACCAGCCCGCCCAGGATGACGAAGGCCGCCAGATAGGAGGCCAGGATGAAGGCTGCATGATTGCTCATGCCGGGGCCCCCTCTTCCTGCGCGGCGGCATTCTCGAGACGCCGACGGTCGATCTCGGTCTCGGTTCGCAGCAGCACCAGGAACACGAAGAGGAAAAGCAGTGAGACCGCCATCCAGAGAAGGGGAACGAGGATCGAGTTGTGAATCGCCGGGGCGTCGAGGCGCGTCACCGACGCGGGCTGGTGCAAGGTGTTCCACCAGTCGACCGAGAACTTGATGATCGGCAGGTTGATGACGCCGATCAGCGCCAGGATCGCCGCCGCACGGTCGCCGCGTTCGGGCTCGTCGTAGGCGCGGCTCAAGGCGATGTGGCCGAGATAGAGGAAGAAGAGCAGCAGCATCGAGGTGAGCCGGGCATCCCACACCCAGTAGGTGCCCCACATCGGCCGACCCCACAGCGAACCGGTGAGCAGGCACACCGCCGCGAAGCTCGCACCGACCGGCGCGGCGGCACGCGCCATCAGCGCGGCCAGGGGATGGCGCCAGACCAGCAGCGAGGCCCCGAGGCCCGCCAGCAAGGCATAGCCCATCATCGACAGCCAGGCGGACGGCACATGCAGGAACATGATCCGCACGGTCTGGCCTTGCTGGTAATCCGCGGGCGCCACGAAGAAAGCCATATAGAGGCAAGCGCAGAGCATCAGCACCGTGGCGAAGCCGAGACCCGGCAGCACGCGCTGGCTGAAGCGGCGGAAGCGCGCAGGATTGGCGAGGAAATGCAGGTCGGCCATGGCTTTGCTCCGCCCCTGTTTCTGGCTTGGCTCGTGTTTTGTCTATTCCCCGGCTTGCCGCAAGGCCGCGGCAATCGCCCACGGGGTGGTGCCGAGCGCCACCAGGGCGAGCGCCCCCAGGATCGCAAGATGGGTCGCGAGTCCCTCGCCCGCCGCCAGGGTTTCGACGGCGCCGGCACCGAAGATCAGGGTCGGCACGCAGAGCGGCAGAGCAAGCAAGGCCAGCAAAGCCCCGGATTTGCGCGCTCCGAGCGTCAGTGCGGCGGCGAGGCCCCCGATCAACGACAGGGTCGGCGTGCCGATCAGCAAGGTCGCGAACAAAGCGAGCAGGCTTTCGCCGTCGAGCCCGAAGGCGACACCCAGCACGGGCGCCAGCAGGCTGAGCGGCAGGCCGGTCACGATCCAGTGAGACGTGCATTTGGCCAAGGCCGCCAGCTCGAGCGGCCAGGGCGCCAGCAGCAGAAGATCCAGGGTGCCGTCTTCATGGTCGGCGGCGAACAGGCGTTCGAGCGAGAGCAGCGCGGCGAACAGCGCCGCCGACCAGAGCACGCCCGCCGCGATGCGCTGCAGGACATTGGTCTCGGGCCCGATCCCCAACGGGAAAAGCACCACCGCCACGACATAGAAGGCCAGCACGACGCCGACATCGCCCGGCTGCCGCCAGACGAGACGCAGGTCGCGCGCCAGCAGCGCCGTGAAGCCGCCCATCATGCGCCACCCCCGCTGTGCGAGAGAGATGATCCCAGTTCGAGCGTTCGGGCGCCCGCCACGCCAAGATCGGCGTGGGTCGCGGCAATCGCCAGGCCACCGGCGGCAAGGTGTGCCTGCAGGGCAGACCGAAAGCCCTGCTGCGCCGACGTATCGAGCGCGTTCAGGGGCTCGTCGAGCAGCCAGAGCGCGGCCGCAGAAAACGCCACGCGGGCCAGCGCGGTGCGGCGGCGCTGGCCGGCCGACAGGGTGCGCACCTGCCGGGCGGCCAGCGGCCCGAGATCGAAGGCCAGGAGGGCTCCCTCCAGGCCATCGGGGCGCCCACCGCGCAGGCGCTGGGCGACCACGAGATTTTCGGCCACCGTCAGGTCGCCCTTGAGCCCGTCGAGATGACCGAGCCAGGCCAGCCGGCCGTGCCAGGCGTCGATGTCCCGCGCGACGTCCGCCCCCTGCCAACGCACCGTGCCGGCATCCGGCCGGACAAGGCCGGCCAGGGCGCGCAGCAAGGTCGTCTTGCCGCTGCCGTTGCGGCCGGTCAGCGCCAGCAGCTCGCCCGCCGCCAGGCCGAAGGACAGGCTGCTGAACACGCGCCGGCCGCCACGCCGGCAGGCCAAGCCTTCGATCTCGAGGAAAAGGGGCGCCATACCGGCGCCGTGGTAGCACGCGGCAAAGAAAAAGGCCGTCATCTCGGGGGAGAGTGAGATGACGGCCTAAGCGCCTCCGAAGAGGCTAGAACGTGGCTTTGGGGGGACCACGTTCGGGGGAGATACAAGAGGAAGATGGAAACCTCTGGTGGCCGTCGCTAGACCCAAATGGGGCAAGAGTGTGATTTTTTAATCACACCTCGTGCGATGGGAAATTTGAAAAAGAACGAGGAATTTCAAGATC
>MKRV01000259.1 GCA_001897995.1 Alphaproteobacteria bacterium 65-37
CGACATTCCGCTCGAGCGCGAGGTGCTGAAGACCACCTTCGACAATGCAGCCGCAAATCAACGCCTCGTCGTCGTGGTGGATGGGCGTACCTTTGCGAAGACGTATGGCGCCGATGCCATTGCCGAAGCGACGAAGCTTCGCGACGCCAGCAGCGACCGGCTGATGTTCGAGGGGGTCAAGTTCTTTTCCGACGATTCCTTCCTGAGCTTCGGCATGGAGATACAGAATCCGGGATACGTCCAGTCGGATCGCTATCACGGCGTCTTCATGTTCGCCAATCCGTCCGAGTTCGTGGCGAGCATGGCGCCGTGGTGGAAGGCGAATTTCCACATCCACGTGCACACCAACGGCAATGCCGGCAACCAGGCCACCATCGACGCCCTGGATGCTTTGCAGAAGGAGAAGCCGCGGTTCGACCATCGCTTCACCTTCGAGCACTTCGGCATCTCCACGCCCGAGCAGGCGCGGCGGGTGAAGGCGCTGGGCGGCGTGGTGAGCATCAATCCCTATTACCTCTATGCGCGTGCCGATCTGACCGCGCCGGAGATCGGCGTCGACCGCGCCGACACTGCCGCCCGTCTCAGGACCCTGACCGATGCCGGCGTCGTGGTGTCGCTCCATACCGACACGCCGGTCGCTCCGCCACGCCCGCTGGAAGAAGTATGGATCGCCGTGAACCGGCGCGGCGCCCTCTCCGACAAGGTCCTCGGTCCGGCCGAGCGCGTACCGGTGGACAAGGCTCTGCGCATGGTGACCATCGACGCCGCCTATACGCTCGGCATCTCCGAGAAGGTCGGCAGCATCGAAGCCGGCAAGTTCGCCGACTTCGTGGTGCTGGGCGACGATCCCGCCACGGTGGAGGCCTCTTCCATCCGTGACGTCCCTGTCCTGGCGACGATCTCCGGGGGCCGCGTGATCCTGACGAGCGATACGCGTCGTCCCAGGTGATTGCGCGGCCCCCACGGCGTCGAGGGGTGGGATGGGCCTTCTTGGCGGCGCTGCTCGCCTCTTTCCTCGTCGAACTGCCGGCAACGGCGCAAACGGAGGCGGACAATCCCCTGAACACCTCCAACAATCCGCTGACGCCGAAGATGGCGTTCCAGCTTCACAACTATGCCCAGCCCGTGCTGACGGGACGGCCCTCCAGCGGCGCCGATCAGGCGTACCTTCGCTTCGTCCTGCCCCACGATGCGCTCGGCGTGGATCAGATCATGCGCGTTTCGATGCCCGTCGTGGCCAGTTCCTGGGACCCGCACGGCGCGGTCAACGGAGTGGGCGATCTGACGGCCTTCGATATGGCCGTCTTTCACCTCGGCTTCGCAAAGGTCGGCATCGGGCCGCTTGTCGTGGTGCCGACGGCGAGCGCGCCCGCGCTGGGCGCCTCGAAGTGGCAGGCGGGGGCACAGACGGTCGTCAGCGCCCCTCACTCCTGGGGACTGACGACGTTGCTCGCATCCTACCAGCAGACATTCGACGGCACGCTGCAGACCCTGACGGTGCAGCCGCTGCTCTTCTACAATCTCGGCGACGGGTTCTACCTTCGGTCCACGGGCATCTCGTCGTTCGACCTGGGAAAAAATGCCGTCGTCCCAATCGGGTTGGGGCTCGGTCGTGTGTTCGAGCTTCCCTCTCGCGCCACCATCAACCTCTTCGTCGAGCCGCAATATTCGGTGGTGCAGAGCGGTATCGGCGTGCCGGCGTTCCAGATCTTCGCGGGCGTGGTCGTCCAGCTTCCTCTTACACGGCACTGACATCCGGACTGCCGGTGTCGTCCGGCGAGGAGAATCGTCAGACTGTGGCGGCGCAAGTGTGACGGCGCGCCCTCCTCGCGACATCGCAACTCTCGCAAATGACATCTGTCGGGCCGCCGATTACCCCTTGGTCAGCGCGCGCATGTCAGACGGCGCCATCGAATAGCGTCGCTTGAAGCGGCGATTGAAATGCGAGAGATCGTTAAAGCCGGCTTCGAAGGCGACACTCGTGATCGACAAGCCTGCGTAGCGAGGGCTGGTCAGCATGCGGCTGGCTGCATCGAGCCGGCATGCCAGGGCAAACTCGGAGAATGTCGTTCCGGTCTCCTCGAACAGCATCTGGATGTAGCGTGGGGATATACCCTGACGCTTTGCAAGCTGGTCGAGATTGAACCTGGTATTCTGGACCATATCGGCCTTGATCGCTTCGAGCCGCGCGGCGCGAATGCCCCGCTGGCTCGCAATCTCGCGGCCTTCCTCCGTTGCACCGATGGCCATCGCAACCAGATCATACACATGGCTTGCGGAGAGCCGGCCGAGCTGCGGATCGGCGAACCGTTCGGGCAGGGTCGCGATATAGCCACGTAATAGCGACAAGGCTTCGACATTGTACGGAATGCATCGAGCCGCCGCCGCCGCGGCATTGCGCGTCAGGGGTGATATCGCCGTGAAGGGCACACGCACGGAAACGTAGGTGCTGTCGACGAATTGCAGACGAGCCGGCTCGCGATAGACGAGAAGGACGCCGTCCCCCCTATGCGGCACGGCTTCGTGCCGGCCCTGCGCGACCGCCATGTGACCGCTCGTCTTCATCATCAAGCAGATCGTGTCTTCGCCATCGGCGAGCATGGGCGCCGAGCGCGTGAGACATGCCGTGAACGAGGAAAGCATTCGGGCGCGGCGCAGGCCAGGCGCGAGAAACATTTCCATTTCGACGATTTGATTGGGCTCTGCATCGAGCTCGAGCTGGACTGATCGATCGAAAAGTTCGCGAACTGCAGGAAGCCGCTTCGCAGCGCCAAGCTTGCGTGTCGAGAAATGCAACGACGAGTAGTTTTGCTCTCCGACTGTCATCGTGGCCTCCCAGAGCCATCGCCGACGTCGGAGATACTCTAGGCCCCGGGCATTTTGGCTGTCCATCGCACAAGACGGGCATGTGGCAGTTCGTTCAGGGCATATCGCCATTTCGCGCCCGTCCGAGACAGGGCTGGAGCGGCGGCCGAACAATACGGCCCGATCGCGCTTTCAGGAGGTGATCTATGTCCGGAGCGATATTGTCTCGCCGTACTCTTGTCGGCGGTGGCCTGGGGCTTGCGGCGGCAGGCGCGGCGGCGACGGCAGCCGCCCAGCAAAGCCAGCCGGCCGCGGCCAATCAAACACAGGCGATCAAGCGCATTCCGTTGCAGCGCTTCGACGTGCCCGGGACGGACTACGAGACCGTCATCGGCATTGCGGAGATTGCGCCGAATGTCGCGATCGGCCGTCATACTCATCCAGGTCCCGAATCCGGATACCTGATCGAAGGCAGCTTCGAACTGTTGATTGACGGTGAGCCGCCAAGGATGCTCAAGGCCGGCGACTCCTACGCGGTGCCGTCGAGGGTTGTTCATGACGCAAGGACAGGCCCTGCCGGTGCAAAAGTCATCGCCACCTACGTGGTGGAGAAAGGCAAGCCGATCGCGTCCCCAGCCCGATGAAGGTCGGGTCGGCCGAGTGCGCCACCGCCACAGAAGCGGTCCACCTTCCCCGGGATCAAACTTCTAGTCGCGCCGGCGGGCGACATAGCCACGATAGGTGCAGCGGCCGAGCTCGGGGTGGGTCTGGATACGATGGGCGAGCTGATCGATCACCCAGGAGTCCACGATCTCGTAGCCGAGGGTCGCGAGCAGGTCGGGGACCTCCTTCACGTTGCGAATCTGATAGGGCACCTCGGCGACGCCGAAATTCTCCAGCGTTACGACCGTTGGGCCGTCCCGTGTGACGACCTTGTTCAGCAGGATGTGGCGCGGCGGCGCCTGCAAGCGACGAACGAGATCGGTGAATGGCTCCTGCAAGTAGGGCAGCAGACCGGAGGCGAGAAGGACCTCGGCGGCAGGCGCGTCCTCGATCCGATCGACGAAGGAGAGGGTGCGGTCGTGCGGCTCCCGCTGTGCCCGTCCGGCACGTACCTGGGCCGGCAGGTCGTAGACGATCCAGTCGGTGCGATCGAGGTCGAGATAGGGCCGGAAAGCACGATACTTCACGCCGACATGGCCGCCTGCATCTATCAGGGCGGTCGGCTGCAGGCGCTGCAACCAGTACACGATCGGGTAATCCCAGAAAGCGATCTGCTGCATGAACGCGCGCGAAACATCGGTCACAGCGTCGTGGTCGTATCCCGCCGGCAGGCCGCTGCGAACGGCGCGCATCGCCGCCTCGTAGGAGGCAAAGGCGCCGCGGAAACGTACCGGCTCACGGCGCCAGGCGCGGAAGCGCCCGTAGGCGATCAAGGCGAGAGATTTCAAGGTCGACGTCACGCGCGGAAACTAGCCACGGCAACAGGGACTGTCCAAGATCGCCGGCGCAGCCGAGCGCGGCCAAGAGGCGGCATCGTCGAGTTGCGAAAGGTCATGGCGCTGGTCGATGCCAATGACCGCCGCCGACCGGTGCTCAATAAATGAGCGTGTGAAACGCGAGTTGTTTGCTGACGTCCTGCGAGCAGCCTAGGATCGAGATCAACCTGGACTTGTTTCGGACGGCGCCATGGCCCGCACACCGCTGTTGAACATGCTCCTGAGCCTGTCACGGGAGCGGGCGGCAGCCGAACAGAAGCAGACGGGAGATCAGCCGAGCTCCTCGGCGATCGGCCGTCGCGCGGCCCTGCGCGGGGCGGCAGGCCTGGCGTTCACACCGGCGCTGCCGCTCGCCGGTCTGGCGGCGAGCGCGCGAATTGCCGTTGTCGGTGCAGGGCTGGCCGGTCTGACGGCTGCGCGGGAGCTGCGCAAGGCGGGACTGAGCCCCGATGTCTACGAAGGCAGCACGCGGATCGGCGGCCGCTGCTATTCGGCACGCGGCTTTTTCGACGATGGCCAGGTCGCAGAACGGGGCGGCGAGTTCATCGACACCGGGCACAAGGAGATACGGGCGCTCGCCAAGAGTCTCGGTCTCGTGCTCGACGACGTGCTGGAGGCGACACCACCGAACACGCGCTCTCTCTATGTCTTCAACGGCAAGCCCTACAGCCTCGCCGATGCGACGCGCGATTGGCAACCGCTCTACGCCGTCCTGCGCGCCCAGAACGCCATGCTCGGCGATTACAGTTATCAGCGCGCCAACGTCGAGGCCCGCCGCTTCGATGCGATGACCGTGGCGCAATGGATCGACGCCCATGTTCCCAACGGCCGTGGCGGACAACTCGGCCAGCTCATCGAAACCGCCTTCACGGAGGAAAACGGTGCGGATGCCTCCGAGCAGAGCGCCCTCAATCTCATCTCCGTTCTGGTGGTCAATGAGCGACAGCGTTTCAACCTCTACAACACCGAGAGCGATCAGCGCTTTCGCGTCCGAGGCGGCAACGATCAGATTCCGGCTCTGCTGGCCAAGTCCTTCGGCGACGACATACGGACGGCAACGCCGCTGGTCGCCATCGCGGCCCGGCTGGACGGGACGGTTCGCCTCAGCTTCAAGCGCGACGGCGGTGTCGTCGACACTGTCTACGACCGCGTCATCCTGACGATCCCCTTTTCGGTGATGCGCGCTGCGGTGGACTACAGGCAGGCCGGGTTCCGTGCGTTGAAGAACCAGGCGATCGCCACATTGCCGATGGGCGCCTCGACCAAGTTCCAGCTTCAGTTCACGCGCCGCGCCTGGACGGATGTCGGGTGCAACGGCGAGATGCGGGTGCCGTCGCAGACGTTCCAGACGACCTGGGAGGTGAGCCGCGGGCAGCCGGGCACGCGGGGACTCCTGAACTTCTTCTCCGGCGGCTCCCGGGCCATCAATGCCGCCAAGACCGATGCCGTCACCCTGGCTTCCACGGTGATGAGCAATGCCGCGCCGGTGACGCCGGGGTTGAGCGAGATCTGGACGGGCCTGATGATCAAGGACGCCTGGACGACCAACCCTTGGTCGCTCGGCAGCTACAGCTATTACCCACCTGGCTATCAGACGACAGTTCTGGGTGTCGAAGGCGAGCGCGAAGGGAACTGCTTCTTCGCCGGCGAGCATACGGCCGACGAGTGCGCCTTCCTGAACTCGGGAGTCCAGAGCGGCCTGCGAGCGGCGGCCGAGGTGATCGCCTCGTTGCGTTAGGGGCGACGACGTACCCGCAGACCATGGCCTTGTTGAGGATGACAACTGTTCGCAAGGTCTACGACGCAGGAAACCCAGCGGCCTCTTGTTGCGTTGGTATGCTTGCCTCGTGCTGCTCTGTCGCGAGGGGAATCGGAGCTGAGGACTGGATGAAGAAGTTTTCGTTTGCTGTTGTCTTGCTGCTGAGCGCGGCGGTGGCGATGCCGGCCGCCGCACAAAAGGACAATCCCGGCCAGGGAAAGGGCGGGGGCTCTGACAAGGGCGGACCCAAGAATGCGGGCGACGATGGGCCAGGCCAAGGTAAGGGCCAGGGTCGCGGACAGGGACAGGGACAGGGACAGGGACAGGGACAGGGACAGGGACAGGGACAGGGACAGGGTGATCGGGCCGTCGGCAACCCAGGCGCGGGTCCGGGTGGACCGCCAGGTGCGGCAGGGCGGCCGAACGTCGTCGTATCCGACCGCGACCGCGGCGCCATCTATGGCTACTACCGGCCCCTCTATGCGGCAGGCGATTGCCCGCCGGGTCTTGCCAAGAAGAACAACGGCTGCCTGCCGCCGGGTCAGGCCAAGAAGCTCTGGACCGTCGGGTATCCGCTGCCGGCTGGTGTCGTCTACTATCCATTGCCCGGTGTTCTGCTGGCCCAGCTCACGCCGCCACCGGCAGGTTATCAGTATGTGCGCGTCGCCAACGACATTCTGATGATGGCGATCGGCACGAGCTTGATCGTGAACGCGATAGCGGATCTCGGCAGTATGTAGGGAGCTCCCCTGGCAGGTGCCGTCGTAACGCGGTTGCCTTCCAGGGGTTGGTTCCGTCTCGGCGTGACGCGCTTCTGACAAGCTGGCTACAGCAGCTACAGAGGGGGCGGCCAATCTGCCGGCCATTGTGCGAAGGATTGGACATGGCCGGATCATCCGTAGACCGACATCGCGGCAGGAAGCATGCCCTCGTGAAGGTTGTCACGATCGCGGCAGGCGGATGGATGATGGCCTCCTGTGCCAGCGAGTCCTATCAGTCGGCGGCGATGCAAGCCTCCGAAAGCGGCGACCAGAAAGCAGCGATTGGCTATGCGAAGAAAGAAGTCGCGCGCTTCTCGGAGCCCGACCAATGCTCGCGTGCCGTCAACGTCAACTGCGGGACGCTGGCGCTGGCTTACGGCAGCTTGGCCGGGTACCAGATTCTGGACGGCGACAGCTCGGCGGGAGAGCGGAGTTTCAGCAGAGCGCAGGGCGCGTTGAGCCTGACCGATCCCGCGAACAGAGCCAGTGCCACCGCGATTGTCTATCGAGATGTTTCCGAAGCCTTCTGGAAGGTTGGCGAGCGGGCCCGCGCCACTGCCGTTCTCAACGAAGGTCAGGCGGCAGGGGCGGACAAGTGGCTGTACATGTCCTCAGCCGCGCGGGCAGCCGATGAGCAGCGAATTGATCGGCAGCTCCCTAGTCAGCAGCCCATTGATCAGCAACCGACAGAGTCACGCTAGAGCGGCTTGCGTTAAGTCGGAATCGCTTCGCGGTTCCGACTTAACGGAAACGCATTGTCACGGATATCTCCGCCTTCGGCATCGTGCCATCGACTGATTCCAGTCGAAAGCACGATGCTTTAGAACATATTCCGTCCGACCGTCAGCCTGCCGACTCAATTACGGGCAGCCCGAGGCGGGCACGCTGCGATGATCCTGTCGAACTCCTTCTGTGCGGTCGTTGTCGAGAAGCGTCCGACCTCCACGCCGTCCACCAGTATTGTGAATGGCCCCTTCAGCAGGTCGACGAGTTCCGACTGGAAGCTGGTGATGCCGCCCACCGAGTAACGTCCGTGCATGTCCCCGCTGATTGCTTCCATGACGACGTGCTGCATACCGTTCTTCAGCGCCAGCTTCGCCGCTTTGGTCCCCGCCTTGGGCCGGTCCGTGTAGGCGGTGAACACAACATCCGAATAGCCTTTCTGACAGTTAAAGGCCGCGAGCACGTCACCGCTGCCCGGCGCATACCACGCCAGTGTCAGATCGTTGATGCCGCTCATGACTTGTTCCTGCAGCAGCCACCCCTGCGGGGCTGTCTTCTGGGCAAGAACTGGTCCGGCAACGACAGCCGCGAGGCCGAGCATTGCGACAACTCCACCTGTCTTCATCCTGCACCGTCCTCCCCCTGTAATTTAGCAGTTAGCGTGGCGCAGTCGATAAGGTGGGAACCAGCACTTCTACAGGGGGAGCACGTTCTGATATTGAGGTGGGGCCGCATGGACTGCTCAGCTCCTGCGGCGGAGGGTGGCGCCGACAGCGACTTCTGAGAAGGAGACTGCGCGTGACCATCCTTTCCAACCCGTCTCCCTGCCGGCAGGGAGAAGTCTGATGCGTGTCTTCATCGGGTGCTTGCTGGGCTTCATCGCCGGCGCCGTCGTCAGCTACTTCGCTCTCATGGTCGGCTACAGCGTCTATGTCGACCTGTTCAAGGTGCACGACCAGGACGGCGGCGGCGCGATGGCGATGGGACTTATCATTGGCCCCCTGGTCGCCCTTATCTGCGGGATCGTCGCCGCCATCGTCTGTGGCGTGCGGTTGGCGCAGTAGCGCTGATCTCCTTGGCGCGGCCCTCGACGGGCTTCGGTGCCGAGAAACCAACGAAACCAAATGCCGACCCGGCGCAGTTCCGGGGAAACGGGTCGGCCCTAGCTTGCTCTCACCGACGGAGGGCACGTCACCGCGCCCACACCGGCCAATTTGAGGCGGCTGCCCAGGGCCAGTCGGTCTGGGCAGCCGTCACGATCGAATTCCGAGAGGGCGCGATGAACCAGCAGACGATCTCCCTTGTGCAGCAGAGCTTCAGGAATCTCATCCCGATGGCCGACCAGGTCGGTGCGACATTCTACGCTCGCCTGTTCGAAGCATACCCTGACGTGCGCCCGATGTTTGCGGCGGACATCGGCCCGCAATCGAAGAAGCTCGTGCAGATGCTCGCTGTCGTGGTGAACGGCCTGGACAAGCTCGACACGATCCTGCCGGCTGTCCAGCAGCTCGCCCGCCGACACAAAGGCTACGGTGTCGTCGAAGGTCACTATGGCGCCGTCGGCGAGACCCTGATCGGAACACTGCGGGTCGGACTCGGCGACGGCTTCACGCCGGACGTCGAGGGCGCCTGGACGCAGGCCTACACCACGCTTTCCACCGCGATGATCGCGGCAACCAAAGAGGATGCCGTGGCATGACCGCGTTCAGGCGAGCCGGTCCGGGCGCCACCCCTAGGCTTGCCTGAAAGACGCTCCTCGGGGTCGCCCGGAGAGCGTTCGGGAGGAGGAGAAATCCTCCTCCCGGCCATCCTCTTCGTCACACGCGGAAGCCTGGCCAATGAACGGGGACTGTCCAAATCGCTGCGGAACGTAGGTGCGCTCTTCGCTTGGCGATTTGCGCCGGTTCTGTAGGATTGCCCGATCATCTCGATCGCTTGCGTGCAGGACTGAGGAAGACCGGCTCATGCCCCATATCGTCGTCGCCGACCCCATCCATACAGACGGCCTCGAACGGCTGCTGAAGCAGCCGGGGGTCACGGTCGACCATCCCGGCAACGCGAGCAACGAACCGTTGGCGGAGCGGCTGCGCCGGGCGCACGGGCTGATCGTGCGGGGCACGCGCGTGGACGAGGCCCTGGTGGCGGATGCCGGGCAGTTGCAGGTCGTCTGCCGGCACGGCGTCGGCTACGACCTGGTCGACGTGCCTGTCCTGACGCGCCGGCGCATTGCCCTCATGATCACGCCGGAGGCCAATGCGGCATCGGTCGCCGAGCACGCCTTGATGCTGATGCTGAGCCTCGCCCGCAATGTCGTCCAGGTGTCGATGGGCGTGCGGCGAGGCGAGTGGCGTGTGCGCGGGCAGTCCGACACGTTCGAGCTGGGCGGCCGCCGGGTGTTGGTGGTCGGCTTCGGTCGGATCGGCACGCGGGTGGCCCGGCTGTGTGCCGCGTTCGGCATGCAGGTCGTGGTTTACGATCCCTACATCCCCGCCGGCACGATCCGCGGGGCAGGGTACGAGGTCGCGGTGGATCGGGAGAGCGGGCTGGCCCAGGCAGACATCGTGACCATCCATGTTCCCGCCAACGACAGGACGCGGGGGATGGTGGATGCCGCGTTTCTCTCCGGCATGAAGAAGGGGGCGGTGCTCATCAACACCGCGCGCGGTACGCTGGTCGACGAGGGCGCACTGGAGGCGGCTCTGCGCTCCGGCCATCTCGGCGGCGCCGGCCTCGACGTGCTGAGTGTCGAGCCGATGGTCACGCGTCTTTCCATGCTGTCGCTCGACAACCTGATCGTCACCCCGCACGTGGCCGCCAGTACGGCCGAGGGATTGCGGCGGATGGCCTGGGATTCGGCCGGGAATGTCCTCGACTTTCTCGCCGGCCGGGGCGACCGGGACGCCGTGGTCAACCTCGAGGTGTTGCCGACGACATCCTAGATGCCGGGGCGGCCGTTGGCCCCGCATCAGCGACGGCGAAGGAGAGGTCATGAAGTCCGAAGAGATCCTGAAGCATTCTCCTCTGGTCCTCAGCGAGGCCCAGCGCGCGGCTTATTTCCGCGACGGCTATCTCGTCATCGAGAATTACGTG
>MKRV01000260.1 GCA_001897995.1 Alphaproteobacteria bacterium 65-37
CGAAGCGCAACTCGAAGCGATCTACGGCAAGCCGGTCGAGGCCGCGACCGTGAAGGAAGTGAACTGGATCACGCCGCATTATCGCGCCTATATCGAAGCCTCACCTTATGTTGCGCTGGCGACGTCAGGGCCCGAAGGGCTCGACTGCTCGCCGCGCGGCGACAGCCCGGGTTTCGTGCGCGTGCACGATGAGAAGACCCTCATGATGCCCGACCGGCGCGGCAACAACCGGATCGATTCGCTGCGCAACATCGTGCGCGACCCGCGTGTGGCGCTGCTGTTCATGATCCCCGGCATGGGCAATACCCTGCGCGTGAACGGCCGCGCCCATCTCAGCATCGAGCCCGCCCTGCTCGGCTCCTTCGCTGTCGAAGAGAAGGCGCCGCGGTCGGTCACGGTGATCGAGGTCGACGCCGTCTATTTCCAGTGCGCCCGCGCCCTGGTGCGTTCCGACCTTTGGAACCCCGCGCACCATGTCGATCCCAAGTCCCTGCCCAGCGCCGGCCAGATCCTGGCCGCACTCAGCCAGGACCGGGTCGGCGGCGAAAAGTACGACCGTGAATGGCCGGGCCGTGCCGCGGCCACGATGTGGTGATCCGCGAGAGGAAACCGGCCGACGACGAGGCGATCCGCCGCCTGAACGACGCGGCTTTCGGCGGCCCGATCGAGTCGAAGATCGTCGAGGCATTGCGCCTGAGCCGGCTGGCCGCCGTCGAGCTGGTGGCCGTCGAAGCCGATGAGATCGTGGGCCATATCCTGTTCAGCGCCCTCAAGGTCACCTTCGGCGAGGAGCTCATGCCGACCCTCGCTTTGGCGCCCATGGCCGTCTCGCCGGCCCACCAGCGTCGAGGCATCGGCAGCGAACTCGTCCAGAGCGGTCTCGCGCTCGCCCGTCAACGCGAATGGTGGGCCGTGATCGTTCTCGGCCACCCGGACTACTATCCCCGTTTCGGCTTTTCCGCGGCGCTCGCCCGACCGCTTGCCGCGCCCTACTCCGGCGAGGCCTTCATGGCGCTGGAACTGGTACCGGGCGCCCTGTCCGGCACCGGCGGCAAGGTGGTCTATCCGGCCGCCTTCGAGATCGACGCTTGAGCAGCGGCCCTTAAGCCGCCGCTCGCGCAATCGACGGCGCTTCGAGCGCTTCGATGAAGCGCCGGCAATAGGTTTCCGCCGTCGTGCGCATCACCTTCTCCTTCAGGATGAGGTGACGCTCCTTGCGTTCGGACGGCGGCATCGCGAGCGCCATATGCATGGCGTCGGCGATGGCGTCGGGATCGAACGGATTGACGATCAGCGCTTCCGTGAGATCCTGGGCGGCGCCTGCGAACTGCGACAGGACCAGCACTCCCGGATCTTCGTCGGATTGGGCGGCAATGAATTCCTTGGCCACGAGGTTCATGCCATCGCGCAACGGCGTCACCACGCCGATACGGCCGATGCGGTAGAGGCCGGCCAGGGTGGCGCGCGGCGCGGCACGCGTCGAGTAGCGCAACGGCGTCCAGTCGAAATCGGAGTGCCGACCGTTGATGCGGCCCGCCAACCGATCGAGTTCGATGCGCAGTTTGCGATATTCGTCGACCTCCTCGCGCGATCGCGGGCAGATCTGCAGGAAGTGGATCTGGCGCTTGTGCTCGGGATGCTTCTCCAGCAACCGGCCGAAGGCCTCGAACCGATGGGGCAATCCCTTGGAATAGTCCATGCGGTCGACGCCGATCGCCAGGGCCCGCCCCGACAGGCTGCCCGCCACGCGCTGCACCAGCTTCTCGCCGGCCGCGCGCTCCGCCTCCTGGGCGAAGCCGGCGGCATCGATTCCGATCGGATCGGCGAAGGCGCGCAGCCTCCGGCCATTCAGCCTTATCCATTCGCCTTCGACGGCCGCTCCCAGCATACGCTGCGCACAGTCGCGGAAATCGCGCGCGTGCTCCTCGGTCTGGAAGCCGACGAGATCGTAGGCACAGAGGTCGGCCACCAGGTCGCGCGCCACCGGCATCGCTTCCAGCATCGACGGCGGAACGAACGGCACGTGCAGGAAGAAGCCCAATCGACCGTTGAATCCCTGCTCGCGCAGAAGACGGGCAAAGGGAATGAGGTGGTAGTCGTGCGCCCAGACCGTATCGTCCTGCTGCAGGATCGATGCCAGCGACCGCGCGAAGGTGCGATTGACCTCGAGGTAGCCGTCGTAGTCCTCGCGACGGAAATGCATCAGGCCCAGCCTGAAATGCAGCAACGGCCACAAGGCACCGTTGGCGAAGCCGACATAGAAGCCGCGATGCGCCTCGGCCGTGATATCGACCGTCGCATAGGTGACGCCACGTGCCTCGACGATGGCCGGTTGCAGCGACGGTTCGGCCGACAGCCGGCCGCTCCAGCCGAACCACATCGTACCGGGCGTGAGCAGATCGCGCAGCGCGACCGCGAGGCCGCCGGCCGAGGCGCCACGTGCCTTGGGAATGGGAACGCGATTCGAAACGATTACGAGGCGTGCCATAGGCCCTCCTCCCAGCTCCTCGAGAGCCGCATTGCCGACAGGATCAGGCCGACCTGTGAGTAGGTTTGCGGGAAATTGCCCCACAGCTCGCCGGTGCGTGGATCGACGTCCTCCGACAGGAGTCCGACATGGTTGCGACGAGACAGCAGGTTGTTGAACAGTTCCAGCGCTTCCTCGCGCCGTCCGACGCTGGCCAGGGCGTCGATGTACCAGAAGGTGCAGAGCAGGAAGGCGTTGGAGGGCTGGCCGAAATCGTCGGCTTCGACGTAGCGCATCAGGAAGCCGTTTCGCATCAGCTTGCGGCTCACCATGTCCAAGGTGGCGTGAAAGCGCGGATCGTCGGACCGCACCAGGCCGATCTCCGGAAACACCAGGCTCGACGCATCCGCCATGTCGCGATCGAGAACGCCGGAAATCCAGCCCTCCTGCGTCGTCGCGCGCTGCAGGATCTCCTGGCGCAGGACGCCGGCCTTGGCCAGCCATTCGCGCGACTCGGCATCGAGGCCGACGCGGCGGGCGATCAGGCCGAGCCGATGCTGTGCCGCCCAGCACATCGCCGCCGAGAAGGTATGGACCTCTTCGCGTTCGCGATATTCCCAGAGTCCTGCGTCCGGCGTCAGGGCGGCACGATGGGCTTCGTTGCCGACCGCGCAGAGCTGACGATAGAGCTCGACATCGCCTTGGCGCGGCAGGCGCTCGTCCCAGAACATCTGGGCAGCCGTCAGCACCATCGAGCCGTAGACGTCGTTCTGGCGCTGCCCCACGGCGGCATTGCCGATGCGCACCGGCCCGTAGCCGCGGTAGCCTGGCAGGCTGTCGATCAGCCGTTCCGTCGTGTCGGTGCCGGGAGCGATCGGGAAGAGAGGCGCCACGTTGTGCACCTCATCGCGCGAGCTGCCGGCCTCGACCACGTCGACGATGAAGCGCACGTAACTTTCCATGGTGCGCGTCGCCGACAGCCGGTTGAGTGCCGTCACGGTGAAGAAGGCGTCGCGCAGCCAGGTGAAGCGATAGTCCCAGTTGCGCACCGTGCCGGCCGCCTCGGGCACCGAGGTCGTCAGCGCCGCCAACACTGCGCCGGTATCCTCGTAGCTGCAGAGCTTGAGTGTGATCGCCGCGCGGATCACCGCAACCTGCCAGTCGAACGGGATGTTGAGGTCGCGCACCCAGGTCTGCCAATAAACCTCGGTCTCGCCGAGGAACGAACGCCCCAGGCCGTCGACATTCTCGGGGATGCTCTCGTCGGCACCGACGATCAGCGTCACCGGCCGGTCGAGCGAGAACTCGGTTTCGTGCAACACGTAGTTCAGCGAGGCATCGGTGGTCAGGCGCAGCACCGAGACATCGCCGTAGTAGCGTACGTGATTGCTGCCGACCGTGACCTGCGCCTTCTGGGCGCCGTAGTTGAAGCTCGGGCGTAGCCGCAGGGTGACCCTCGGGCGGCCGGCGATCGGTTCGAGCCGGCGGATCAGCATCGGCGGGCGGAACATGCGCCCGAAACGGCGGAAGCGCGGCGCGAAGTCCAGAATGCGCATCGAGCCGCCGGCGCCTTCGATGGTGGTCTCGAGGATGGCGGTGTTGGGCAGGTAGCGCTGGCGGCTCTCCTTGGCACCCTCGACCGCCGCTTCCATGAAGCCGGATTGCGGATCGGTGCCGCCCAGCAGCGCATTGAATACCGGGTCGCCGTCGAGCCGGCCCAACCCGTGCCACACGTGGCGGCCATTGCGGTCGATCAGGCTCGCGATCGAGCAGTTCCCGATGACACCGAGATCGAGGCTGCTCATGCCGATGCTCCTGCCGTTTGCTGCTGGGCCGACGAAGGCCCGGCCAGCCGTTCGGCATTCTCGGCAAGCCAGCCGCGCACCACGGCCGGATCGCCCTTGAAGACCTCGGCCACGCGCAAGCCTTCGCCGCCATGGTGGCGCGCCGCGCTCATGCCGGCTTCGTCGGTGAAATCGTCCCCGATGAAGATCGGGCGGCGCCCGATAAACGGAGAGGTCGCCATGAACTGCTCGACGGCAAGTCCTTTCGATGTCGCGCGCGGCCCGATCTCGACAGCCTCGCGCGCCGGAATGAGCCGAAAGCCGGGATGATCGTCCGGCACCAGCGCGCGCACGGCGGTCCACACCTCGTCGTGACGCTCGGGCGCCAGACGATAGTGCACGGCACAGCCGTGCGGCTTGGGCTCGACGAGAATTCCGGGCCAACGCTCGGTCAGCGTCTTCAGCGACTCGCGCCAGGCCAATGGCACGGCAAGGCCGGCCGGCATCTCCTGGACCGTGCCGTCATCGAACCGTAACGACACACCATGCTCGCCCGCGGCAGCGCTTCTGAAGGGCCTCAGGAGCTGATCGATATTGGCCAGCGAACGGCCGCTCACGATCGCCAGCGCCCCACCGAGCAAGGCTCGAAGATGATCGAGCAATGCTGGAAGCGATGGCGGCACCACGACCGTCTCAGGCGTCGCCGCGATCTCAAGCAGCGTGCCATCGAGGTCGAGGAACAATGCAGTCATGCGGTCGAAATCAGGTGCCATCAAAACCCCTTGCGCCGTTTGTCTCTTGGGGCGCGAGGGCCGTCGACCACTGCACGCCGCGTTCGGGGGCCGTCCCGAGCGAGCGACCGCGCCTTACGCGCGGGAACCCAACGTCTCGGTAGGGCAACAGTTCCCGAGAAAGGCGCTATGGTGTGGCGAGATTGTGGCGAATATCCGAAGCAGGCGGCGGGAAAGATGGTTACCGAAGTGTTCCCATCTTCTGCCAGAACGGCTTGCCGCATTCGTAAGCCGCCGCGGCCGGTGAAATGCCGGCCTCGCGCAGGCTGCGCGCATCGAGCTCCGCCAGATAACGCCGCGCCGCGATGCGCCCCCGCCAGACGACGAACATCTCGGCCATGCGCTGAGTCAGTGTCAGGCGCGGCGTGGCCGGTGTCGCGAGGCGGTGCGGCTCGTGAACGAAGCTGTTGCGGGACTGGACGCTCATCTGAACCCTCCTTGGGTCTGATGAGGCGAAGATGAGCCGCGCAACCCCCTCTCTCAATTACATGGCAGGTAATGAGAAAGGCGGGCTAGTCTATGTTGAGCCAAGTGCTGGAGACCTGCATGCTTCCGTGTCAACGCGCCCTGTTCGACATTCCACGCGACGTCTGTTTCATGAATGCCGCGTCGTGGAGCCCGCTGCCCATCGCGGTGCAGGAAGCGGGACGCGCTGCCGTCGGTCACAAAGGCCAGCCCTGGAAGCTCTCGAGCACCTTCCAGAGCGACCAGTACGAACGAGCCCGCAAGGCCGCGGCCGCGCTGATCGGCGCCGATCCGGCCGACGTCGCCCTGATCCCGTCGGTGGGGTACGGCGTGTCGACGGCCGGCAAGGTGATGCCGATCGCCCGCGGCAGCCGCGTGCTGGTGCTGCAGGACGACCACACTTCGCCGGTCCTGGAATGGATGAGTCGCGCCGACGCGGCGGGCTTCACCGTCGAAACGGTGAAGCAGCCGACCGACGGGGATTGGACCTCCGCCGTGCTCGAAGCGATCGAGCTCCCCGGTGCTGCGCCACTTGCACTGGTGTCGATCTCCTCCGTGCATTGGTCCGATGGCGGCGCGCTCGACATGCCGCGGATCGCAGCCGCCGCCAAGGCGAGAGGCGCCGCGCTGCTGGTCGATGCGACACACGATGTCGGCATCCGCCGCATCGATGTGAAGGCGCTCGACCCCGACTTCCTGATCTTCCCGACCTACAAGTGGGTGCTGGGTCCCTATGGCCGCGCCTTCATGTATGTCGCCAAGCGCCATCAGAACGGTGTGCCGCTGGAGCAGACGGCGCCGGCGCGCAAGGCCGTCGCCGCCGAAGACACGATCTACTTCCGCGACCTCGCCTATGCCGAGGGCGCGCGGCGCTACGACATGGGCGAGCGCGACCATTTCATTTCCATGGAGATGGCGGCCGTCGGCATGGAAATGATGGCGTCATGGGGCAACGGGCCGATCCAGGCCCGTCTCACCATGCTCACCGACCGCCTGGCCGACGGTCTCGCCAATACCGGCGTGCGGGTGATCGACAAGGTGCTGCGCGCACCGCACGTGCTCAGCCTCCAGTTCCCCAAAGGCATGGCACCCGACCTGCCGAAGAAGCTCGCCGCCGAGAACGTCTATGCCGCCCCGCGGCTCGGCCGTCTCAGGATCAGCCCGCACGTCTACAACGACGAGCAGGACGTCGATCGCTTCGTCGAGGTGTTCCGGAAAGTGGCGCTCTGATCAGAGGTGTCGTGTCTCCACAGGCGGCCTGGACCAGTCGTTGTTCCGTCCATCCTGAAAGACGATCTCGCGGGCCGCGAATTCCTGCGGCGCGTCGCCGTCGAGGCAGGCCACGTTGACACCGTAGAAGACACCACCCAGCGCTTCCAGGGTGCCGCGACCGAACGGCTTGATGCCGCACTTCCGGCAGAAGCAATGATGGATGATGCCGTTGCCGAACTGATACTCGGTCAGCATGTCGGCGCCCTGCAGGAGGCGAAAGGCCTCCTTTCTTGCGATCGTCTTCCAGAACCGGCCCTTGGCGCAGATCGAGCAGTCGCATCGGCTGGTTTCGGCATCCGGCTCGAGATCGCATTCGAAACGGACGGCGCCGCAATGACAGCCGCCTTGATAGGTTTTCGCCATATGGTTCGGCCTTCCACTAATAGTTAACTCAATGGTTAAATGTTGATGTAATAGCCGCCGCCTGTCAAGCTCACGGCGGGGAGCAAGAGGGGTTGGTATGCGTAGTACCCGTAGACAGTTGATGGCCGCGGCGCTCGCGGCGCCGTTCGTCGCGCGCACGGCGGCGGCTCAGGGCAAATATCCCGAGCGACCGATCCGTATCATCGTCCCCTTTCCGCCTGGCGGCGGCGTCGATCTGACGGCGCGGCTGATGATGGAGCCGCTGTCGAAGGAACTCGGCCAGACGATCGTCGTCGAGAACAAGGGCGGCGCCGGCGGCATCATCGGTGTCGAGGCGATGTCGCACAGCCCGCCCGACGGCTACACGCTGTCGCTGACCGGCGCCGGCACCCTGACCGCTGGCCCGCATCTGCGCACCAAGATGCCCTACGATGCCATGAAGCTCGCGCATGTCACGCGGCTGGTGCGCATGCCGTTCATCGTCGCGGTGAAGAACGACCTCGCGGCAAAGACGCTGCCCGAATTCATGGAGCTGGCCAAACGCCAGGAGCTGCGCTGGGCCTCGGGCGGCATCGGCACCAGCCAGCATCTTGCGGGCGAGCTCTTCACCCAGATGTCCGGTCTCAAGATGGTGCACGTGCCCTATCGCGGCACGGGTCCCGCCTTGAACGATCTGTCGGCAGGCATCGTCGATGCCTATTTCGGCGATCCCGCGACGCTGGGCCTGATCAGAAGCGGCAAGGCCCGCGCCATGGCGGTGACCTCGCCCGAACGCTGGCCTGTCCTGCCGGACACGCCCGCCATGGCTGAAGCGGTGAAAGGCTATGCCGCGGAGAATTGGTACGGCCTCGCCGCGCCCGCCGGCACGCCGCAAGCGATCGTCGACCGGCTGAATGCCGCGGTTGCCAAGGCGCTGGCCGAGCCCGACGTGAAGAAGAAATACGACGAGAACGGCCTCACCCCCGCCGTGCTCTCCCCGGCCGACTACCTGGCCTTCCTCCAGCGCGACTCCGTCATGTGGGGCGACGTGGTGCGCAAGGGCAACATCAAGCTCGACGAATAATGTCTGCGCGTCTGGCCGTCGATATCGGCGGCACTTTCACCGATGTCGTGCTGGAAATCGGCCAGGGAGCCGACACGACAGCCCACGCCACCAAGGTCCTGACCACGCCCGACGCGCCCGAACGCGCCGTGCTGGACGGCGTGCGATCCATCCTGGCCGAGGCGAAATGCCGGCCAGGCGACGTCACGCTGGTCGTGCACGGCACGACCTTGGCCACCAACGCCCTGATCGAACGCAAGGGCGCGCGGACGGCCCTGGTCACGACGGCAGGCTTCCGCGATTCGCTCGAGATGGCCTGGGAGCATCGCTTCGAGCAGTACGACATCTACATGGAGCGGCCCGAGCCGCTGGTGTCGCGCGACCTGCGCTTCGGCGTCCCCGAAAGGATCGCCGCCGACGGCGCGGTGCTGCTGCCGATCGACGAGCCGGCCGTGCGTGCCATCGCCGCCGACCTTCGCCGCCAGAAGATCGAAGCCGTCGCCGTCTGCTTCCTGCACAGCTTCACCAACGAGACGCACGAGCGTCGCGCCGGCGCGATCCTGGCGGAGGAATTGCCCGGTGTGGCGATCTCGCTCTCCTGCGAGGTCTGCCCCGAGATCCGCGAGTACGAGCGCACCTCGACCACGATCGCCAATGCCTATGTCCTGCCGCGCATGGCCGGCTATCTCGGCCAGCTCGAGGCCGACCTGAAACACGAAGGCATCGCGGCGCCGCTGCTGCTCATGATGTCCTCGGGCGGCATCACCACCGTCGAGACGGCGCGGCGCTACCCCGTGCGGCTGGTCGAATCGGGCCCGGCCGGCGGCGCGATCCTGGCCCGCACCGTCGCGGCGGAAAACGATGCCCGCAAGGCCGTCGCCTTCGACATGGGCGGCACCACGGCCAAGCTCACCCTGCTCGACGATCTCGACCTGCAGCGATCGCGGCAGTTCGAGGTCGCGCGCGCCTATCGCTTCGTGCAGGGCTCGGGCCTGCCGGTGCGCATCCCCGTCATCGAGCTGGTCGAGATCGGTGCCGGCGGCGGCTCGATCGCCCGGCTGGATGCGCTCGGCCGCGTGCAGGTCGGCCCCGATTCCGCCGGCAGCGTGCCCGGGCCTGCGAGCTACGGCCGCGGCGGAACCGAACCCACGGTGACCGACGCCGACACCGCGCTGGGCCGCCTCGACCCCAAGCGCTTTGCCGGTGGCGCCATTCCGCTCCATCGCGACAAGGCCGAAGCCGCACTGCAATCGCTCGCCATCCCGCTCAAGACGGACGCTTCGGGGGCTGCCGCTGGCGTGGCGGAGATCGTCGACGAGACGATGGCCAGTGCCGCCCGTGTCCATGCCGTCGAGAACGGCAAGGACACCGCCGACCGCGACCTGATCGCCTTTGGTGGTGCCGCGCCGCTGCATGCCGCGCGGCTCGCCCGCAAGCTCGGCATGAAGCGCGTGATCGTACCGGTCGGCGCGGGCGTGGGCTCCGCCTTCGGCTTCCTGCGCGCGCCCATTGCCTATGAAGTGGTGCGCACCCGCCATCAGCGTCTCGACCTGTTCGATGCCAAGATGCTGAACGAGCTCTTTGCCGCCATGCGCAGCGAGGCCGAAGCCGTCGTGCGCCCCGCGGCGCCGGGCGAAAAGCTGGTCGAGCACCGCCATGCCTTCATGCGTTATCGCGGTCAGGGCCACGAGATCGCCGTGCCGCTGGCCAACGAGCCGTTCAGCCAGGACGCGGCGCGTGATCTGCGGCGGCGCTTCGAGGCCACTTACGAAACGGTATTCGGCCGCGCCATCCCCAAGCTCGAAGTCGAGGCGCTGACCTGGACGCTCTCGCTGGCGACCGATCGGCCGCTCCCTCGGCCGGCGCCGGCGGCAGAAGCCGTCGCGGCTCCCGCGCCAGCGGGACAGCGCGACGTCCTCGATCCCGCCAGCGGTGTGCGCGAGCAGGCGGCGATCTACGAACGCACGGCCTTGCGACCGGGCATGGCGCTCGACGGGCCGGCGCTGATCGTCGAGGATGGCACGACCACGGTCGTGCCCCGCGGCTTCACGGCCCGCCTCAACACCGTTGCCCAGATCGTCCTGGAGGACCGCGCCATGGAGAATCAATCATGAGCACGCCGTCGGACATTCGCCTGCAGGTGATGTGGAACCGTCTGCTCTCCGTCGTCGAGGAGCAGGCCCGGGCACTGGTCCGGACGGCATTCTCGACCAGTGCGCGCGAGGCCGGCGACATCTCCGCCGGCGTGTTCGATCTCGAAGGCCGCATGCTGGCGCAGGCCGTCACCGGCACGCCGGGCCACGTCAACTCGATGGCACGCAGCGTCATCCATTTCATCCGCGAGTTCCCGGTCGAGACCATGAAGCCGGGCGACGCCTATGTGACCAACGATCCCTGGAAGGGCACCGGCCATCTCTACGACATCGTGGTCACCTCGCCCGCCTTCCACGACGGCAAGCTGGTCGCGCTCTTCTCCTGCACCACGCACGTGGTCGATATCGGCGGCCTCGGCCAGTCGCCCGACGGCCGCCAGGTGTTCCACGAAGGCCTGTTCCTGCCGCTGCTGCCGCTGATGCGGGAGGGCCGGATCGACGAAAGCGTGATGCGCATTATCCGCGCCAATGTACGCGAGCCGGTCCAGGTGGAAGGCGATATCCACGCCCTGATCGGCTGCAACGTGATCGGCGAGAAGCGGCTGTCCAACATGATGGCCGAGCACGGCATTTCCGATCTCGACGAACTCGGCACCCATATCATCGACCGCAGCCGCGCCGGCATGGTTGCCGCGATCGCCAAGCTGCCGCGCGGCACCTGGAAGGGCCACATGCGCATCGATGGCTACGATGCGCCGATCGACCTGCACGCCGCCGTCACCATCCATGGCGACCACATCTCCGTCGACTATGCCGGGACATCGGGCTCGTCGATCTACGGCATCAACTCCCCCATGTGCTACACCGAGGCCTACACGGCCTTCGGCATCAAGTGCGTCGTGGCACCGACCATCCCCAACAATGCCGGCACGCTCGATTCGATCCTGGTGACGGCGCCGGAGAACACCATCGTCAACGCGCTGTTCCCGGCGGCCGTGAATGCGCGCAGCACCATCGGCCACATGCTGCCCGATGTCTGCTTCGATGCCCTGCACAAGGTGATTCCCGGCCGCGTTCCGGCCGAAGGCACCAGCAACCTCTGGAACCTGAAGCTCGGCGCCGGTCACGGCATGACGGGAACCATCGGCAACAGCCGTCCCTTCATGGTGACGACCTTCCATTCCGGCGGCGCGGGCGCGCGGCCCACGCTCGACGGCCTGTCGGCGACACCCTTCCCCTCCGGCGTGCGCAACGTGCCGGTCGAGATCACCGAGACCATCGCCCCTGTCGTCGTCTGGAAGAAGGAGTACCGACAGGATTCCGGCGGGGCAGGCACGCAGCGCGGCGGGCTCGGCCAGGTGATGGAGGTCGAGCATCGCGAAGGTGCGCCTTTCGGCATCTTCGCCACCTTCGAGCGAGTGAAGCACCCAGCCCGGGGCCGTGACGGCGGCCAGCCCGGCGGCAACGGCCGGCTTTCCCTGGCTTCGGGCCAGGAACTGAAGGCCAAAGGTTTCCAGACCATTCCGGCCGGCGAGCGTCTCGTCGTCGAGATGCCCGGCGGCGGCGGCTTCGGCGATCCCCAGAAGCGCGACCGCGCGGCCGTGGCGCGCGACGTGAAGCTGGGGCTCGTCAGCCCGCAACAGGCAAAAACCACATACGGCGTCGAAGGCGACTGAGATCGACTGACGTACGAGCGGCTGACAGAAAAATTTGTCCCTCAGGGCCGCATCGGCACGGTACTCTCAGCCAACAAGGCTTAGAGGAAACCCCAATGTGGCAGCCCAGCGAGCGCTACCCGGATCCCGCGGTGCGCGTGCTCGATCCGTCGTTCAACCAGTACCGCCTGGTGCTGGCGTCCGTCGAACGGCTCTATACCGGCTGCCGCTGGGCCGAGGGACCTGTCTATTTCGGTGACGGCCGCTACCTGCTGTGGAGCGACATTCCCAACAACCGCGTGCTGCGTTGGGACGAGGAGACCGGCAACGTCTCGATTTTTCGCAAGCCGTCCAACAATGCCAATGGACATACCCGCGACCGCCGCGGCCGACTGATCGCCTGCGAGCACGATGCCCGCCGGGTCGTGCGCTTCGAGTATGACGGCGCCATCACCGTCCTGGCCGACTCCCACAACGGCAAGCCGTTGAATTCGCCCAACGACGTCGTGGTCAAGTCGGACGGCTCGATCTGGTTCAGCGATCCGCTGTTCGGCGTCCTGGGCTACTACGAAGGCCACAAGGCGGAGAGCGAGAACAAGCCGGCCGTCTACCGGCTCGACGCCACCACCGGCAAGCTCACCGTAATGGCGGACGACATTCCGGGCCCCAACGGCCTCGCCTTCTCGCCCGACGAGAAGAAGCTCTATGTCGTGGCGTCGCGCGCCGAGCCGCATCGCACCATCCTGAGCTACGACGTGCTGAACGACGGCAACGACACCAGGCTCGGCAAGGGCTCCGTCCTGATCGATGCCGGGCCCAGCGGATCGCCCGACGGCTTCCGTGTCGACGTCGACGGCAACCTGTGGTGCGGCTGGGGCATGGGGTCGCCCGAGCTCGACGGCGTGCGGGTCTTCAACCCGGCAGGCAAGCCGATCGGCCATATCGACCTGCCGGAGCGCTGCGCCAACCTTTGCTTCGGCGGTCGCCATCGCAACCGTCTGTTCATGGCGGCGAGCCATTCGCTCTACTCACTTTACGTCAATACCCAGGGCGTGCTGGGTGGCTAACCTGTTCGGGAGCGTCGGCTAGAGTCATGTCCGGAGTAGATTCGAGTTACGCCTGGTGGCGTCTCGTCGCCAGCGTCACCCTGAGCATGGTCGGCGGTGTCGGCATGTGGTGCCTGGTCGTCGCGTTGCCGTCCGTGCAGCAGGATCTCGGCGTCTCGCGCGCCGACATCTCCTTTGCCTATACCGTGAACACGCTGGGCTTCTTCGTCGGCGGCGTCGTGATGGGCAAGCTGGTCGACGCCCGCGGCATCGTGCTCACCGCGGTGCTGAGCGCCATCGGGCTCACGTTGGGCTTCGCGGCCGCCCCGGCCGGCTCCTTCACCACTTTCACCGCAGCCCAGGCCTTGATCGGTTTCAGTGGTGCGGCGACCTTCGCGCCGCTGGTCGCCGACGTCTCGCACTGGTTCGAGAAGCGCCGGGGCATGGCCGTCGCCATCGCGGCCTCCGGCAACTACCTCGCCGGCACGGTCTGGCCGCCGATCATCGAGGGCCTGATCCGCGACCACGGCTGGCGCGCCACCTATTGGGTCGCCGCCGGCGTGTGCATCCTGGTGATGATTCCGCTGGCCCTGGTGCTGCGGCGTCCGGCGCCCCTGCAGCATACGACCGGAAGCACGGCCGGCGCCGCGGCCCATTCGACGCGCTCGCTCGGCCTCTCGCCCAATGCCCTGCAGGCCGTGCTGGTCGTGGCGGGCATCGGCTGCTGCGTGGCGATGTCGATGCCGCAGGTCCATATCGTGGCCTACTGCGCCGATCTCGGCTACGGGGTGGCGCGCGGCGCGGAGATGCTGTCGCTCATGCTGGGCTTCGGCATCATCAGCCGCATCGCCTCGGGCTGGATCGCCGACCGGGTCGGCGGCATCAAGACCCTGCTGCTGGGGTCGACCCTGCAGTGCGTCGCGCTGGTCTTCTACCTGATCGACGATTCGCTGAATTCGCTCTACGTCGCCTCCGCCCTGTTCGGCCTGTTCCAGGGCGGCATCGTGCCCTCCTATGCCATCATCGTGCGCGAGTACTTCCCGCCGCAGGAGGCCGGGTTCCGCGTCGGGCTCGCTATTTCCTCCACCCTGGTCGGCATGGCGCTGGGCGGCTGGATGGGCGGCGTGCTGTTCGACATGACCGGCTCCTACCGTGCCGCCTTCATCAACGGGATCGCCTGGAACCTGCTGAACGGCGCCATCGCCTGGTGGCTGCTGTTCCGCCAGACCCGCCGCAACGTCTACGCCTGAAGGCCCAGCCATGCGCATCGTCGCCATCAAAGACATCGTCTCGCCGATCCGTTCCGACATCGCCAACGCCTATATCGACTTCAGCCAGATGACGGCGTCGGTCGTGGCGGTGGTCACCGACGTCAAGGTCGACGGCAAGCCGGTGGTCGGCTTCGGCTTCAACTCCAACGGCCGCTACGCCCAGCACGGCCTGCTCGGGGAGCGTTTCATCCCACGGCTCAACAAGGCCAAACCAGAAGCGCTGCTCGACGAGGAAGGCCTGATCGATCCGGCCAAATGCTGGGCCGCCATGATGGCCAACGAAAAGCCCGGCGGACATGGCGAACGGTCGGTCGCGGTCGGTGTCCTCGACATGGCCTTGTGGGATGCCGTCGCCAAGGCCAAGCGCGTGCCGCTCTGGAAGCTGCTCAGCGACCGCTACAACGGCGGCCAGGCCGACGACAGGGCCTGGGTCTATGCCGCCGGCGGTTACTACTATCCCGGCAAGGATCTCGACGGGCTGCAGGACGAGATGAAACATTATCTCGGCCTCGGTTACTCCTGCGTGAAGATGAAGGTGGGCGGCGTGCCGTTGGCCGACGATCTGAAGCGCATCGAGGCGGTGCTGAAGCTGGTCGGCAGCGGCGACAGGCTCGCGGTCGACGTCAACGGCAAGTTCGATCTGCCGACCGCCATCGAATTCGGCCGCGCCATCCAGGACATGGGGCTGCGCTGGTACGAAGAGCCGCTCGATCCGCTCGACTATCTGGCGCACGCCGCCCTTGCCACGCAGTACGCGCCGCCGCTGGCGACCGGCGAGAATCTCTTCTCCATGCAGGACGCGCGGAACCTGATCCGTCACGGCGGGCTGCGGCCCGACCGGGACATCCTGCAGTTCGATCCCGCCCTCTCCTACGGTCTCGTCGAGTATCTGCGCACGCTCGACATGCTGCGCGGCAACGGCTGGTCGCCGCGCCGCTGCGTGCCGCACGGCGGCCACCAGTTCGCCCTCAACATCGCCGTCGGCCTGCAATGCGGCGGCAACGAATCCTACCCGCAGGTCCTCGCTCCGTTCGGCGGCTTCGCCGATGACTGTCCTGTGGTCGACGGCCGCGTGGCGATGCCCGAGGCGCCGGGCATCGGCTTCGAGCGCAAGGCCGAACTCTGGTCGGTGATGAAGGAACTGCAGCCGGCCGCCTGATCGATCGACGATCGCTCAGGCGCGGAAATTGTCCCAACCGCCGCCGCCCTGCCAGCCGCTCGGCTTGTTGGTGTCGAGCGTGCAGCCGCCGACAGCGAGTCCCAACAAGGCGATCGTGCCGACCAGAAAGACTCGAAGCCAGTTCATGCCGGCGACGATGGCACCCGCTTATTCGGGCTTCAACAGGCCCGACTTCACAAGTTCGCTAACGCTCGCTTCCTGATCCTTCATGTAGGCGGCGAACTCCGCCATCGTCGATGGCCGCGCCACGCCGCCCAGTTCCGCGATCTTGTCGGCGACGGCCTTTTCCCTGAGCGCGCCCGCGACGGCGCCGTTCAGCGTCTCGAGGATCGGCTTGGGCGTTTCCGCGCGCGCCAGGAGACCGGCCGTCGTGCCGCCGTCGAACGGCTTGCTGCCGATGTCCTTGAGCGACGGCATGTCGGGCAGCTGCGGGACCCGATCCGGACTCATCGCCAGCATGCCGACAAGCTTGCCCGACTTGATATGCGGCAGGGATGTCGTGAGCTGATCCATATAGAAATCGATCTGGCCTGCCATCAGGTCGTTGAGGCCGGGGCCCGAGCCCTTGTAGGGAATGATGTTGAACTGCACGCCCTCGTTCACCTGCAGGCGCAGGATGGCGATGTGGTTGGTTGTGCCGTTGCCGGCATGGCCGATGCTGACCGTGCCCGGCTTCGCCTTGGCCTCGGCCAGGGCCGCCTTGATATCGGCGAAACGGCCGCCGGGCTTGCCGACGAGAATCATCGGCACCGTGCTCAGCAGAGACACCGGCGCGAACAGCGGCACCATCGAGGGCTTGCCCGCCAGATAGGGTGCTACGAAGAGCACGCTGAAGCTGCCCATCACCACCGTGTAGCCGTCGGCCGGCGCATTGGCCGCCGCTTCCGCGCCGACGATGCCGCCCGCGCCGGGGCGATTGTCGACGATCACGGTCTGGCCGAGGCGGCGCCCCATCGCCTCGCCGACCAGCCGCGATGTGAGGTCGTAGTTGCCGCCGGCGGCAAAGGGCGCAATCCAGCGGATCGGCTTGCTGGGAAAATTCTGTGCCAGAGCCGACACATCCAGTGCCGGCAGACACGGCAAGGTCATCGCGCCGGCCAGCAGCCCACGCCGCGACAGGATCGTCATCTCGCTCCCTCCCCAAGATATCGGGCCCAAGACTTCGCACTCGAGATTTCGGGTCCGAGATTTTCCGCGCGTTTCGCGCGGCCCTTCAGACTGATTGCAATTTTTCCCGTCTCACGCCACATCGGAATGAGGTCCCCCCATCGAGGAGAGAAACCCGGATGCCAGAGCACCAGACACCGCTCATCGCCACCATTGCTGCGGGTCTGATGCTCGCCTTCATCTTCGGTCTCATCGCCCAGCGGTTGCGCGTTCAGCCCCTGGTTGGCTACCTGCTGGCCGGCGTCATGGTCGGCCCCTATACGCCGGGCTTCACTGCCGATCCGGGACTGGCGGCAGAGCTGGCGGAAATCGGCGTCATCCTGCTGATGTTCGGCGTCGGCCTTCACTTCTCCATGAAGGACCTGCTCTCCGTCGCACGCATCGCCGTGCCCGGCGCTATCGGCCAGATCGCCGTTGCAACCTTGATGGGCGCCGGGCTTTCCTGGGCGCTGGGCTGGTCGGCGCAAGCGGGCTTCGTCTTCGGCCTCACGCTCTCGGTCGCCAGCACCGTCGTGCTGATCCGCGCCCTGCAGGATCGTCACATTATCGACACCAATCGCGGCCGCATCGCGGTCGGCTGGCTGGTGGTCGAGGATCTGGCGATGGTGCTCGCCCTGGTGCTGCTGCCGGCGGTCGCCGTCGTCACCGCGGGCGATGGCAACGTGCCGGCATCCCGCATCGCCTTCTCCCTGCTGGTCACCCTGGCCAAGGTATCGATCTTCGTGGCGGTGATGCTGGTGGTCGGACGGCGAGTCATTCCCTGGCTGATGCACCACACGGCGCACACCGGGTCCCGCGAGCTCTTCCGCCTCGCCGTCTATGCCATCGCGCTGGGCGTCGCCTACGGCGCGGCGAAACTGTTCGGCGTGTCCTTCGCGCTGGGCGCCTTCTTCGCCGGCATGGTGCTGGGCGAAAGCGACCTCAGCCAGCAGGCCGCCGAAGAGGCGATCCCGCTGCGCGACGCCTTCGCGGTGCTGTTCTTCGTCTCGGTCGGCATGCTGCTCGATCCGAAGGTCTTCGTCGAAGCACCGTTCGCGGTGCTGGCCACGGTGGCAATCATCCTGGTCGGCAAGTCGGCGGCGGCCTACCTGATCGTGCGCGCCTTCCGCTATCCCATCGCAACGGCGCTCACCGTGTCGGCGAGCCTGGCGCAGATCGGCGAGTTCTCCTTCATCCTGATCGGCCATGGTATCGAGCTCAAGATGGTACCGAAGGAAGCGCGCGACCTCGTCCTGGCCGGTGCCATCGTGTCGATCATGCTGAACCCGCTGGTCTTCACCCTGCTCGAGCGATGGGGGCGCGACAAGCAGGCGGCCACGGCCGTGCCGGCCACCTCCAATACGCCGGCCGCGCCTGCCGCCGCCGAGCCCGAGGAAGAACTACCGACGCCGACCAGCCTGACCGGCCACGATGTCGTGGTGGGCTACGGCCGTGTCGGCTCCCTGGTCGGTGCGGGCCTTGCGCGCGACGCGGCGAAGTTCCTGGTGATCGAAGCCGGCGAGAGCGCGATCGCCAAGGCCCGCGGCGACGGCGCCGAAATCTGCCGCGGCAACGCCGCCGACCCTGCCGTCATTGCCGCGGCCAATCTCGCGGCGGCCCGTCGCCTCTTCGTCACCATCCCCGAACCTTTCGAGGCTGGCCAGGTCATCCAGCAGGCCCGCCTCGTCAATCCTTCCCTCGACATCCTGGCGCGCGCCCATTCCGACGCCGCCGTCGAGCATCTCGATCGGCTGGGCGCGAACCTCGTGGTGCTGGGCGAGACGGAAATCGCCCATCGCATGCTGGAGCGGCCAAGACCGGCAGAGACCGCTTCGGCAGGGCTGGCAGCAGAAGGACCGGCAGCAGGAGGACCGGCGGGGGTCGCGGCTTAGCCGGCCTGCTTGGCGCCCATCGTGCGCTGCAGGGCCGGCCGGGCGGCCAATCGCGCCGCGTAGTCGTCGAACACCTTCTCGCCCTTCAGCCCCGGGGCACCGAACATCATCGCCCAGCGGATCTCCGATCCGAGGTAGACATCGGCCGCACTGAAGGCCTCACCCAGCAGGTACGGGCCCTTCGCCAGCGCCGTCTTGAGCGTCGTCACGACGTCGTTGTAGTCGCCCCAGCCCACGGCCGCCTTGCGCGGCGGCGGTGGTCTTTTCATCATCTCGTCGAGCAGGGCAGGCTCGAAGCAGCCGGCGCCGAAGAACAGCCAGCGATAATAGGTGCCACGCGCCGGATCGCCGATCGCCGGCGCCAGCTTGGCCTGCGGGAAGGTATCGGCAAGGTAGGCGATGATTGCCGCCGTTTCGGTCACCACGGTGCCGCGATGCACGATGGTCGGCAGCTTGCCCATCGGGTTGAGCGCCAGGAAGGCCGGCGCCTTATGCTCGCCCTTCTCGAAATCGATCGGCACGATGCGATAGGGTGCGCCCACCTCTTCGAGCATCCAATGCGCCATCTGCGCCCGCGACTGCGGGTTGTGGTAGAAGACGATCTCGTCGGTCATCCGGGCCTCCGTGCGATGTCCGCACCATTGTATGTCGAGAGGGTCATGTTGCGATTCTGGTGGCTCGCCAGCCTTCTTTTAGTAAGTCCTGCCATGCCGGCAACCGCTCAGGCCCCGCCAGCCCTGGACTGTACCGGCCCGTTCGCCCGCACCGCCGACGAGAAGACCGTGGCCGAGGCTTTCGGAGCTTCGCACGTGAGCCGGGCCGACATTCCGATCGGAGAAGGCTCGACCGAGCCCGGCACCGTCGTCTTCGCCGACGACAAGGAAAAGCGCATCGACATTCTGTGGCACGACCCAGCAGCCCGTGCTCGCCCCGCCGCGGTGATCGTTCGCAACGGCTCGACCTGGCGTGTCGCCCTGGCCGGCTCGCCAGGCCGATCGGTCGGGCTCGGCATGCCTCTGACGGAGGTCGAAGCCCTGAACGGCAAGCCGTTCGGCGTCAACGGCTTCGGCTGGGATGGTGGTGGTTTTGCCGGGACGTGGCACGACGGCGACCTGGCGCGTCCCGCCGGCGGCTGCACGCTGACCTTGCGCTTCGACCAGGCCGCGGACGCGCCGGCCGACGCCCTCGACAAGACCAACGGTGACATCGAACTCCTGTCATCCGATCCCATCCTGCGCCAGACGAAGCCTGTGGTGAGCGAGGTCGTCCTGGGCTGGCCGCAGTAGGATTGCCGATGCACCAGGCGAGCGGAGAATTTCAGGCGATGTCGCCGGCCTGGATGCGTTTCACGCCGGCTTCGGCCATCTGCTTCCACGCCGCCGCCAATGAACCGTTGAGATCGATGGCGCGCGTAGCATCCTCGATGACGTAGGTCGTGAAGCCGAGCTTGCGGGCATCGAGCGCAGTCCAGGCCACACAGAAATCCGTGGCGAGCCCCGTCACGAAAACGGTGTCGATGCTGCGCGCCTTCAGGTAGGCGGCGAGGCCGGTCGCGGTCTTGCGATCGGCCTCCTCGAAGGCCGAGTAGCTGTCGACATCCTTGTGGAAGCCCTTGCGGATGATGAGCTGTGCGGTCGGCAGCTTCAGATCCTTATGCAGGGCGGCATCCTCGCTGCCCTGCACGCAATGGTCGGGCCACAGGACTTGCGTGCCATAGGAAAGGCCGACCGTCTCGAACGGCTTCTTGCCGGCATGGGTGCTGGCGAAGGAAGCATGGCCCGGCGTGTGCCAGTCCTGGGTCACGACGATGTTCTGGAAGTGCGAGGCGAGCTTGTTGATCACCGGCACGACGTCGGCGCCGCCCTTCACCGGCAGTGTGCCGCCGTCCACGAAACAGTTCTGAACGTCGACGACGATCAGCGCGCTCCTGGCGTCGGGCTTGATCGTCCCGGCAGCCCGGAGCGGCCGCCCCATGACGCCGACCAATCCCAACGCCATGATCGATTGCACGACACGTCGACGGGAGACGGAAGAGGCGCTGGCTCTCATGGCAACCCTCCAGGCTGGGAAGATCTCCAATCTATCCTCTTCCGGCGGCAAATAAAAAGGCGGCCCCCGAGGGCCGCCTTTTCATATCGGGTGTATCCCGTCCTTACTGAATGAGAATCTCGACGCGGCGGTTCTGCGGCTCGCGGACGTTCGGACCGGTCTGGACCAGCAGGCCCTGCATGCCACGGCCGACGACCGAGATGGCCGTCGCCGGCACGCCTTCGCGCACCAGGGCGTCCTTCACGGCATTCGCACGACGCAGTGACAACGCCATGTTGTACTGCTCCGAACCCGTCGTATCCGTGTGGCCGGTCGCCGTGATGCGGGCATTGCCCTTCTGCTGATAGGCCTGGGCTGCCTGCTTGATGGTGTTCAGAGCCTGGACCGACAGGTTCGAGCGGTCCCAGTCGAAGAACACCATGTAGGACGGCGGCGCGACGGCCGGGGGCGGCGGCGCCGGCGGAGGCGGCGCCGAAGCGAACTTGTAGGTGACGCCGGCCAGCGCCATCAGGTTGTTGTTCGACCAGCTCACGTTGCCGAACGGCGTATTCACGCTCGGGCTTGTCGTGCCCATGTAGCGGCCTTCGATCATGAAGCGCAGCGATTCGTCGATATTGTAGGCGACGCCGAGGATCGCCTGATAAGCGAACTGCGTGCTGCCGAGCGAGCTGTTGCTGTCGATGAAGGCGATGCCGACACCGGCGCCGACATACGGCGTGATCACCGAGGTCGGCATGAAGTCATACAGCAGGTTGACCATCGCATTGAGCTGACCAACCTTGCCGTTGATAGCCGAGCCTGGGACGTTGGCGCTGGTCGGGATCTGGCCGTAGCCGACCTCGAGTTCGACGCGCGGGCCGACGAAGTCGTAACCCGCCTTGCCGCCGACTGCCCAACCCGTCCAGGTCGAAGCGTTCGCATTCGAACCTATGAACCAGGCGCCACCACCGCTGGCGCCAAGATAGAATCCTGGCTGAGCATTGATCTGCGCCTGAGCGGCGACCGGTGCGAGCATCGGCGTGATCGCAAGCAGTCCGAGTGAAATCAGCTTCTTCATCTGGACCTTCCCCGACGTTGAAAAGACGCGCGAAAGGGGAACGGGACTGGCCACGGTTTGGTTGCAATCCTGCCGCCAACGGCACACGAAATCCAAACCTGTGCCATTTGTGCCACAGTGGTGGCGCCGAGAAACGCCTCAGCGCTCAGCTCACCACCCAACCGGCACGTGACGGTTGAGGCGGTCTGCCTCGTCAGGCGCGACGCGAGTCGAGGTTGGTCCCCTGCCAGACGCATCCCAGCTCGCCGCTCGTCACTTTGAGGACGCGCTCGCGGCCGTTGTTGACGAAGGTGAAGGTCATCGTGCTGTTGGCCACCTTGCCGGTCCCGGTGAACACGCCATCGGTCCCCTTGCGCAGGCTGACAGAGGTCGCCCCTGAAACCGTGGCCGTGGTTCGCCCCTCGGTGACCGACCAGGCCTTGATGAAATGGGCATTGCCGGTCGCGCAAGCAGGATGATTGCGGTAGGCCGGTTGCAGGGAGAACGGGATGCTCTGCGCGGCAAGCGGCGATGCGAAGCTGAGAAATGCAGCCGCAATGAAAATCGTCCCGCGCATCGTCGTTTCTGCCCCCTCGATCCGGCATCGGTGCGGATCGCACCATAGCCTGCCATGGCGCCGGCTGCGGACGCAACGCGAGGTGGGTTACTCGCTTACTTCTTTCCGAGCGGTGAGCCGATCGACCAGGTGTGACCGAACGGGTCCTTGAGCTGGCCGTAGCGGCTGCCCCAGAACGCATCCTGGATCGGCATCGCCACTGTGGCTCCGGCCGCCACCGCGCGTGCCCACCATTTGTCGGCGTCGTCGACCTCGATATGGACAGTGACGCCACGCGGCGGTTCCTTGGCCATGCCGAACTCGGGAAAGACATCCCACATCATCACGTCGCTGCCGTTGATGCGGATATGGGCATGCATCAGCCGCTTGCCGTCCTCGTGATCGGCGCGGCTCAGCTCCTCGGCCGCAAATGCCTTCTTGTAGAAGTCGATCGCCGCCTTCGCACCGTCGATCGTGAGGCACGGCACGATGCCGTTCATCTGGCTCATGGGATCCTCCACGCTGTTGACGCATCAGGCCCTACCGGCCTATTTCTCATTCAAGTCTATACTTGAATGAGAAATAGGCCATGGCAAGTGCAGCCGTCCAGGAGATCTTCGCCGCCATCGCCGATCCCACGCGGCGACGGCTGCTCGAGCGCATCGGCACGAAGGAAGTGTCGGTTGCCGATCTGACGGCCGGTGCCGGCATGACCATGGCGGCCGTGTCGCTGCATCTGCAAGTGTTGCGCCGCGCCGGCCTGGTGCATCGCCGGATCGCCGGCCGCCAGCGGCTCTACCGGCTCGATCCACTGCCGCTGCGGTCGGTGTCCGACTGGACGGAGAAGCTCACGGGCTTCTGGAACCGACGGCTCGACCGCCTGCAGCGCCTGGCGGAGGAACACGATGCCGAAGCCGAATGACCACATAGATGGCCTGAGGCCCATCGATCTCAGGATCGAACGCCGAATCGCGGCGTTGATCGACAAGGTCTGGGCCTGCCTCACCACGCCCGACCTCATCGCCGACTGGTTCTTCGCCGTCGATTTCCGCCCCGAGATCGGCCACCGGTTCCGCATCGAAGGCGAGCCGGTCACCGGCTGGCGCGGCTGGACCGAGGTCGAAATCCTCGAGCTCGATCCGCCGCACCGCATGCTCTGGTCGTTCGATTGCACGGCCGAGGCGACGCCCTCGCGCGTGCGGTTCGAACTGGAGCAGCGCGAGGACCATGTACGGCTGGTCCTCACGCACGAGGGCTTCGTGCCGTCAAAGACGCGGCACCTGCTCGACGAAGGCTGGTCGGCCTACACGACGGCGCTAGAGGCCCTGGCCGCCCGCCACGGCGATCGTCTGCCCGGTGACCCAGGACGCGAACGGTGAGGCAAGGAACAGGGCGACATTGGCGACTTCTTCGGCGTGGCCCATGCGGCCGAACGGAATCGACGCCAGGGTACCGTTGTAGAGGGCCGGCGCCTCGGTCTTGCGCCGGTCCCAGACGCCGCCGGGGAACTCGATCGAACCGGGCGCGATGCAGTTCACCCGGATGCGGTCCTTGGCGTACATCGCGGCCTGGGTGGTCGTGTAGTGGATCACCGCCGCCTTGATGGCGCCGTAGGGCGGCTGGCGTGCCGCCGGATGATGCGCCGAAATCGAGGAGATGTTGACGACGCTGCCTTGCGACTGCCTGAGCGCCGGCAGCGCCTCTTGCGTGGCATGCACGATCGACAGCATGTCGACGGCGAGATTGGCCGTCCAGGCGGCATCGTCGTCGGCCGAGCCGAACGCCGAGGCGTTGTTGACGAGAAGATCGACGCCGCCCAGCGCCGCCATGGCATCGCGCACGTAGGCACGCACCGCGTCGCCCTTTGCCAGGTCGGCGCTGGCGGCATGGGCCTTGTGGCCGTGCTTGGCAAGCTCCGCCCGGGTTTCTTCCAGGGCCTTGGGATCGCGTGCGCAGATCGACACGTCGCCGCCGCACGCCGCAAAGCCCATCGCGATCGCCCTGCCGATGCCGCGGCTGCCGCCGCAGACGATCGCCTTCTTGCCGGTGAAATCGACCTTCATTGCCTGGTACTCCCTAACCGCCCACCCTCCGGCAGGCGCCTTGCAAACCTGATCCAGGCACTCATACCCCATTTGCGGGAAGCGTCACGACCGCCGAAAACGATCGCCTCGGCGATATCGGAAATTTCCACGCCGGTCTTCCTGGAAAAGACGCTGATTTCTGCCGCCGCTCCCCTGCAAGGACTGTCGAGACGACAACCCTTGTGACAAGAATACGAGCTCGTTCACGGGGAATATCTTCGCGCCATCAGGCAGGCCGGCAGGATGCCCGGCCTGATATCGAAGAGCGCAGGGAGCGCCGCAACTATGACGTCACCACTCAGCGGGACCGTCCTTTTCCAGGACGACTTCAATACCAACGGTCAGTTGAACTCGGCCAACTGGGACTACAACCACTGGACCAAAGACAACAATGCGTCCTACCTGGGCCAGACCCAGATGCGGCAGTCGCTGCCGTTCGCCGAGAACGGCATGGCGCGCATCAAGATGGACACGTTCAACCCGCCGCCGGGCGGCCCCGATTCCTATTACGGATCGGAGGCGATCACCAACCAGGCGTGGGATATCTCGGCTGGCGGCCTGGCCTTCGAGGGCAAGTTCAGGTTCGACGGAAACCAGGGCGGCATGATCGCCGGTTTCTTCTCCTTCGAGCAGTTCCCGACAGGTGCGGCCCGCGAGATCCATGACGAGATCGACTTCGAGATCATCACTACGCAGATGCAGAAGATCTCGACCAACATTTTCCAGCAGCAGAAGTCCGGCACGCCACATTCCTTTGCCGTGGATGGCGGACTGGCCGTCGACCACGTTTATCGCTTCGAGTGGACGTCCTCGGTCGTGCGTTGGTTCGTCGACGGAAAGTTGATCCGCGAAGACACGCAGCACGTCCCCACCAAGCCGCAGCAGCTCCATATCAACCTGTGGGGTGCGCCGCAGGCCGGCGGACCGAACGGCGGGCCGTGGGGCCCCAACCCCGGTGATCCGGGTGGCCCGAACATCACCGACCCGAGCCTGCTCATCGCGCCCAACGCGTCGCAGAACAAGAGCTACTACTTCGACGTCGACTACGTGAAGGTCGAGCGGCTGTCGACCCAGGTCGGTGACCATACCCCCAACGCGATGCTTGGCAGCGCGGCCGCCGACAGTATCGACGGCGCCGGAGGTGACGATTCGATCGACGGCGGTGGCGGCGACGACACGCTGTTCGGCGGTGACGGCAACGACACGATCATGGGCGGCGCCGGCAACGACACGGTCTATGGCGGCACGGGCGTCAACACCATCATCGGTGGCGAAGGCGCCGACCGGATCAACACCAGCGCCGGTTCCGACACCGTGCGCGACACCCTGGCCAACCTCAACGGCGACACCATTGCCGGTTTCGGGTCCGACGACGCGGTCGACATCCAGGGCGTGCGGGCCGGCCGGTCGAATCTCGACGTGAACCACGAGGCCGACGGCGTCTCCCTGCAGGTCGGCGGCTCGACCATCAAGATGGAGGGCGACTACTCGAACGGCGACTTCATGATGGTGGCGCGCGGCTCCGGGGCCGATGCGCATACCCTGCTCACCTTCCAGTCGTACCTGCCGACCCTTGCCGAAGGCAGGAGCGTTGCGCCGGAAGCGATCAATGGTGTCATCAACGATCCCTTCCTCACCGGCGACGGCGCGACCGGCTTCTCGCTCGAGCTGAAGTCCGCCACGTCGGAGTATCGCAACACGCTCGGCACCTACAAGGTCGCCGCCGACGGCACCATCCACGACGTGCAGGTGTTGTTCGACAACACCCTGAACGTCGCCGCCGGGGCCCGCACCGTGAATCTCGGCACGCCGGCCGACGGCGAGAAGGTCGCCTTCTTCCTGATTCAGAATGGCTTCAAGGCCTATGGCGCCCTGCCGCACGACCTCTCCTTCGTCACGCCGGGCACCGGCGGGCCGGCCGACCTCGATTCCGGCCTGACGCCGATCCTGTACAGCGCGACGCGTGGCGTCCTCGACGACGCTGCCATCTTCCATTCGTTCTCGACCCTGAACCCCAACGACGCCGCCCAGGTCCTGTCCGGCGTCGCTCCCGGTGGCCATGCCCTGATGATCGGCTTCGAGGATCTGCCGAACGCGACGGGCGACAAGGACTTCCAGGACGTCGTGATCGCCGTCCGTCCGCAGACCGACGACCTGCTCGCGGCCTGACCCTAAGGTCGTCCTTCCCCGGCGCCAATGCCGCGCCGGGGAAACGGGACCGTGGAGACGCGACGAAGGCCCCGTCCTTCCAACTGGTCCATATCTATTCTGCCAAACTGGATGTTTCGTCGGGACCGGTCTCGTCCTAATCAGGAGGGGAGCCGAAAGGATCCGCGCGACATCTCATGAGCCAGACCCCGAGCCCCGACCTTTCCGTCGAAGACATCGAGCGCTTCGGCCCCGATCCGCGCTCGGCCTTCGCAGCCAATCTCGCCCGGGTCGAGGAGCGCATCGCCGAGGCCTGTGCCCGTGCCGGCCGGCCGCGCGCGGCGGTACGGCTGCTGCCGGTCACCAAGACCGTGCCGGCCAATGTCCTGCGTTTCGCCTTCGCCGCCGGTATCCGCAGTTTCGGCGAGAACAAGATCCAGGAGGCCGTCGGCAAGCGCGAGATGCTGGCCGACCTCGCCATCGACTGGAGCATCATCGGCCATCTGCAGACCAACAAGGTGAAGTATCTCACCCGCTTCGCCCACGAATTCCATGCCCTCGACAGCGAACGCCTGGCTGAGCAGCTCGACAAGCGCCTAGAGCGCGAGGGCCGCGACCTCGACGTCTACATCCAGGTCAACACCTCGAACGAGGACAGTAAATACGGCCTGTCCCCCGATGCCTTGCTGCCCTTCATCGAGGCGCTGCAGCGCTTCCCGCGGCTCAAGCCCAAGGGACTGATGACCCTGGCCCTGCTCAGCAACGACATGGACAGGGTCCGTCCCTGCTTCCGCCTGCTGCGGCACCTGCGCGATGAGGCCGTGCAGCGCAATCCCGCCATCGCCGAGCTCTCCATGGGCATGTCGGGCGATTTCGAGGAAGCCATCGAGGAAGGCGCCGACGTCGTCCGCGTCGGCCAGGCGATCTTCGGCAAGCGCCCCACCCCGGACGGCCACTACTGGCCGGGGATTGCGGTCGAGAGATGACCCGACGCGCGCTCGCCCTTCGTCACGTCCATTTCGAGACCTTGGGGACCTTCGAGCAGCCGCTCGCCGAGGCCGGCTTTGCGCTCGACTACCTCGATGTCGGCCAGCACGATCTCGCTGCCGTCGATCCGACGGCGCCCGATCTTCTGGTCGTGCTGGGCGGACCGATCGGCGTCTACGAGACCAGGGCCTATCCCTTCCTCGAACAGGAACTCGCCCTGATCAAAGCGCGCCTTGCCGCCGGCGCGCCGCTGCTCGGCATCTGCCTGGGCTCCCAGCTGATCGCCGCCGCCCTTGGCGGGCGGGTCGCCCCCACCGGCACCAAGGAGATCGGCTTTGCGCCCCTTGCTCTCACCGAGGCCGGCGCCAAGTCCCCGCTGCGCCATCTCGCCGACCTGCCGGTATTGCACTGGCACGGTGATGCCTTCGACGTGCCGCCCGGCGCCGCGTTGCTCGCCACGACGGCCATCGCCAATCAGGCCTTTGCGATCGGCCCCCAGGTGCTCGGCCTGCAGTTCCACCCCGAAGCCGACACGACCAACGCGCTCGAGCCCTGGCTGATCGGCCATGCCGCCGAACTGGCCGGCGCGGAGGTCGATCCCGTGGCGCTGCGTGCCGACGCGCGCTTGCACGGACCGAGACTCGCCACTGCCGGCCGTGCGATGTTCGCCGAATGGGTGGCGAACACGAAGTAGCGGCGTGCACCAGCTGCCGATGCTGAAAGAGTTTGGTCCCGACATTTGGATTGCGGATGGGGCGACCGTCTCCGTTGCCGGCTTTCACTATCCTTCCCGGATGGTCGTCATAAGGCTCTCGGACGGAGCCCTGTTCATCCTGTCGCCGATCGGGCTTTCAGCGGATATTCGCGCCGAAGTGCTCGCCATAGGTCGAGTTCAGCATGTCGTTGCCCCGAACTCGCTTCATCACTTGTTTCTTCCGGAGTGGAAGCGCGCCTACCCCGAAGCCAAATTCCACGCACCGCCCGGGTTACGAAAAAAGCGCGGTGACATAGGCTTTGACGGCGACCTGAGGAATGCGCCGAATCCCGACTGGGCGGGGGAAATCGATCAGGTATTGGTACGCGGCAACCTGATCACGACCGAAGCCGTCTTCTTTCACCGCAAGAGCGGGACCGTCCTCTTTACGGATCTGATCCAACAGCTTCCCGTCGGCCTCGTCTCCGGGTGGCGGGCTGTCATCGCCAAGCTCGATCTCATGACGGAAGACGAGCCATCGGTACCGCGCAAGTTTCGTGTCGCCTTTACCAACCGTCGCGCGGCCCGCGACTCGCTGCAGCCCGTTCTCGCCTGGCCGGCAAAGAAGGTGCTGATGGCCCATGGGGTGCCCATCGAACAGGATGCGCAAGCATACTTGCGCCGTGCCTTTAAGTGGCTGATCCCGTAATCGGCAGCCGCGAGCGTGCGGCGATCCGCCGGACAGGGGTGTGCGGCTCCTCGGCAAACACCGCACTCGCTTCGCCCACCACCGAGACATGCGCCTTCGCACTCGACGCGGCCGCGGCACCATCGGCCTGCAGGACGGCGGTGACGATCGCGTCGTGTTCCTGCCACGACTTCGCCAGCCGCCCCGTCAATCGGAACTGAGCCCGGCGGAACGGCGCCAGGCGATCGCGTGTCTGCATCGCGAGTTCGGTAATGTGCGGACTGTGTGCGCCGAGATAGAGCTGCGTGTGAAACTCGGTGTTGAACTCCTCGTAATCGTCCTCCGCCCCGAGATGAACGAGGCGCGCAGCATCGCGATGGCCGTGCTCCAGCGTGCGCCGCTCGGCCACCGTCATGCGTTCGGCCGCAAGCCGCGCGCAGATGCTTTCGAGTTCCGCCATGCTTTCGAACATCGATTGCAGATATTCGGGACTGACCACGGCAACGGTCGCGCCGCGATTGGGCCGGCGCTCCACCAGGCCCATGGCGCTGAGCCGCCCCAGGGCCTCGCGCACCGGCGTGCGCGACACGTCGTAGAGGTCGGCCAGGGCATATTCATCGAGCTTCTCGCCCGGCCGCAGCTGGCCGGTCAGGATCCGATCCGAAAGAGAGCGGACCACCTGATCCACCGTTCGCCCCGGACGGATCAGCCTTTTCGGCCTTTGCACCTCTTGCCTCCGAGACACTGCTGAACGTGACACGTCTGAACCTGAGAACTCTCCGCGGAAGCGCACCATCGCTTATGCACATCACAGGGCATCTCGTCAATTTGACCAATATCGGATCACCAAGTGTATGCACTTTGCTTATTTCGAATCCACAACACGCTCGATCTTCTACACCAATATATTGATATTACTTAATTTTTCTCTTGGCCCAGGAAGTGCATGCACTTTCCCGAGGCGGACGCTGTCCGCCCCCTCCAACAGGGATCCGAGCCATGACCCGCCAGCCTTCCGTCAGCCGCCGCCGCCTCCTCAGGACCACTGCGGCAGGTGCCGCCCTCGGCCTCGCCGCCCCCTTCGGCCCGCGGCAGGCACGAGCCGCCGGGACCACCATCGGCTTCATCTATGTCGGCGCCAAGGATGACTACGGCTACAACCAGGCTCACGCCAAAGGGGCCGCGGCGCTCAAGGGGATGAAGGGCATCACCGTCATCGAAGAGGAGAAGGTGCCGGAAACCGTCGATGTCCAGAAGACCATGGAGTCGATGATCAATCTCGACGGCGCGACGCTGCTCTTCCCGACCTCGTTCGGCTACTTCGATCCGCACATGCTGGCCATGGCGAAGAAGTTCCCCAGGATCCAGTTCCGCCACTGCGGCGGCCTGTGGACCGCCGACAAGCATCCGCCCAATACCGGCTCCTATTTCGGCTATATCGGCCAGGGCCAGTATCTCAACGGCATCGCCGCCGGCCATGCGACCAAGTCCAGGAAGATCGGCTTCGTCGCGGCCAAGCCGATCCCGCAGGTGTTGCTCAACATCAATTCCTTCCTGCTGGGCGCCCGCGCGGTCGATCCGGCCATCACCTGCCAGGTCATCTTCACCGGCGAATGGTCGCTGGCGGTGAAGGAGGCCGAAGCCGTCAATGCTCTGATCGACCAGGGCGTCGACGTCGTCACCTGCCATGTCGACAGCCCCAAGGTCGTGGTCGAAACCTCGGCCCGCCGCGGCGCTTTCGTCTGCGGCTATCACGCCGATCAAGCCGCCCTCGCCCCGGCGAAGTATCTCACCGGCGCCGAATGGAACTGGGCCAACGTCTACAAGATGTATGTCGAGAAGCTGCTGGCCGGCCAGACGTTGCCGAACTTCACGCGCGGCGGCCTGGCCGACGGCTTCATCAAGATGAGCCCGCTGGGTCCCGCCGTCTCCGACGCCGCCCGCAAGCAGTTCGAAGCCACCCTCGCCGACATGATGAAAGGCAGCTTCGCGGTCGTGAAGGGGCCGCTGAAGAACAACAAGGGCGATGTCGTCGTCTCTTCCGGCCAGGCCTTCGTCGAGACCGCGATCGAGCTCGAAAGCATGAACTACCTGGTCGAAGGCGTCATCGGGTCGACGTCGTAGGCCGCGAGGCTCCGGCAAAGATCGCCCTCACCGGCTTCCTTCCATGGCCGACATCGCTTCGCGTCCCCTCGCGACCGATCGACCCGCACCGTCGGCGACCGCCAGGCTGGCGGTCCTCCGCGAGACTCTTCGTGAGACTCTGGCGCGACGGGCCGAAGCGGTCGTCATTCCCGTGGCGGCGCTGCTCGTCGGCCTGGCACTGTTCAGCCTGTTCATCGCTGCACTCGACAAGTCGCCGCTGCAGTTCTTCGAGCTGATGTGGCGGGGCGGCTTCGGCTCGTGGTTCTCGTTCCAGAACGCTCTCGCGCGCGCCGCACCGTTGTTGCTCGCCGCGCTGTGCGTCGCCCTGCCGGCACGGCTCGGCCTGGTGGTGATCGGCGGCGAAGGCGCCATCGTGCTGGGCGCCCTGGCCGCCGCCGCGATCGCCCCACCGTTGCGCGGTGTCCCGCCGCTCCTCGTCCTTCCGGCGATGGCGCTCGCCGGCATGGTCGTGGGCGGCCTGTGGATCGGCGCTGTCGGGGCGCTGCGCCACTGGCGCGCCGTCAATGAGACCATTTCCAGTCTGCTGATGACCTACATCGCCATCGCGCTGATGAACCACCTGGTCGAGGGCCCGCTGCGCGACCCGGCGTCGCTCAACAAGCCATCCACCCTGCCGCTCGACGCCGCCTATCGTATCGGCCCCCTGCCGGGCCTGGACGTGCATTGGGGACTGGTTGTCGGCACTGTCGTCTGCCTCGCCGCCTGGGTGCTGATCGACAAGACGCGCTGGGGCTTTGCCGCGCGCATCGTCGGCGGCAATGTGCGCGCCGCGCAGCTCCAGGGCCTGCCCGTCGCCCGATTGACGATCGGATTCTGCGCCCTGGCCGGCGCCTGTGCCGGCCTCGCCGGCATGATCGAGGTCGCCGCCGTGCAGGGCAGCGCCAATGCCTCGTTGGCGGCGGGGTACGGCTATGCCGGCATCCTCGTCGCCTTCCTGGCGCGCCACAACCCGCTGGCGATCGTGCCCGTCGCCATCCTGCTGGGCGGCGTCGAGGCATCCGGCGGACTGATCCAGCGCCGCATGGACCTGCCCAACGCCACCGTGCTGGTGCTGCAGGGCGTCCTGTTCGTGGCGACCCTGTTCAGCGAGACCTTCTACGGCCGCTTCAAGGCCTTCAATCCGGACCTTTGGAAGAGGCGCGACTGATGGATGCAGGTGACATCGGTTGGTGGGGCGTTCCGATCGCCATCGTCGGCGGCGCCATCCGCGTCTCCACGCCGTTCCTGTTCGTGTCGCTCGGTGAGACCATCACCGAGCGTTCGGGCCGCATCAATCTCGGCCTCGAAGGCACCCTCGTCTTCGGCGCCATGACGGCCTACGCCGTCACCGTCGTCACCCTGTCGCCCTGGCTGGGCGTGCTGGCGGCGATGGCTGCGGGAACACTGTTCGGCTTGTTCCACGGCTGGATCTGCAAGTTCCCGCGCGTCAACGATATCGCCATCGGCATCGCCCTGATGCTGCTCGGCACCGGTCTCGCCTTCTTCTTCGGCAAGCCGTTCATCCAACCCTCCGCGCCCGACCTGCCGGCGATTTCCCTCGGCTGGTGGTCGGACATCCCGCAGGTTCGGGCGGCGCTGCAGATCAACGTGCTTTTCCTGATCGGCGCGGCGCTCGCCCTCTTCCTGTGGTGGGCCTTCCGCACCACGCGGATCGGCCTCGTCCTGCGCGTCGTCGGCGACAGCTCGGACGCGGCGCGCGCCATGGGGCTCAATCCCGATACGGTGCGGCTGCTCGCCACCGCCGCCGGTGGCGCCCTGGCGGCGATCGGCGGCGCCTACCTCACGCTCTACTACCCCGGCAGCTGGAACGAAGGTGTCTCCTCCGGCCAGGGCCTGATGGCGGTGGCGCTGGTGATCTTTGCCCGCTGGAATCCCCTCGGCTGCTTTGCCGCCGCCCTCCTGTTCGGCGGCGCCGGCGCGCTCGGTCCGGCCCTGCAGTCGGTCGGCGTCACCCAGGGCTACTACCTCTTCTACGCCGCGCCCTACGTGCTCACGCTCGTCGTCATGATCCTGACCTCGTCGCCCGGCCGCGCGCTCGCCGGTGCGCCGGGCGAGCTCACCGTCGCCAAATAGAACATCCAGCCCAAGGGCCGCCATGACCTCGCACTACATAGACGCCGATCCCTATCCCTGGCCGTACAACGGCGCGCTGCACCCCGACAACACGGCCCTCATCGTCATCGACATGCAGACCGACTTCTGCGGTCCCGGCGGCTATGTCGACAGCATGGGCTACGATCTGTCGCTGGTGCGCGCGCCGATCGAGCCGATCAAGCGCGTCCTCGCCGCCATGCGCAGCAAGGGTTATCACGTCATCCATACGCGCGAAGGCCATCGGCCCGATCTCGCCGACCTGCCGGCCAACAAGCGCTGGCGCTCGCAGCGCATCAAGGCCGGCATCGGCGACCCCGGGCCCTGCGGCCGCATCCTGGTGCGTGGCGAACCCGGCTGGGAGATCATTCCCGACCTCGCTCCGATCGCCAACGAGCCGGTCATCGACAAGCCGGGCAAGGGCTCGTTCTGCGCCACCGACCTCGAGCTGATTCTCAACCAGCGCGGCATCGAGAACATCGTCCTCGCCGGCATCACCACCGACGTCTGCGTCCACACCACCATGCGCGAAGCCAACGATCGCGGCTTCGAGTGCGTGCTGCTAGAGGATTGCTGCGGCGCCACCGACCACGGCAACCACCTCGCGGCGATCAAGATGATCAAGATGCAAGGCGGCGTGTTCGGCGCCGTCTCCAACGCGGATCGTTTCGTGGATCAGCTGCCGTGAGCGCGATCGGACCGTCCGCGACCGGCAAGGCGATCGCCGTCGAGACCATCGGCATGACCATGCGCTTCGGCACTTTCACGGCGCTCGACGACGTCTCGATGAAGGTCTCGGCCGGCAGCTTCCACGCCCTGCTGGGCGAGAACGGCGCCGGCAAGTCGACCCTGGTCAAATGCATGATGGGCTTCAATCATCCAACCGAGGGCGCCCTGCTGGTCAACAACCGCGAAGTGACGGTCGCCGACCCCAACGATGCCGCCGAGCACGGGCTCGGCATGGTCTACCAGCATTTCACCCTGGTGCCGTCGCTGACCGGAGCCGAGAACCTCGTGATCTCGCGGCGCAACGTGCCTCGGGTCATCGACTGGGCGCGCGAACGCAAGGCCCTGGCCGCCTTCATGACGACCATGCCCTTCGATCTGCCGCTCGACGTGCCGGTGCGCGACCTCGCCGCCGGCGAGAAGCAGAAACTGGAAATCGTGAAACAGCTCTACCTCGACCGCCGCTTCCTGGTGCTGGACGAGCCGACCTCGGTGCTGACGCCGACCGAGGCGCACGAGGTGCTGGGCCTGGTGCGCCAGATGACCTTGGCCGGCGATCTCACCGTCCTGATGATCAGCCACAAGTTCCACGAGGTGACGGCCTTCGCCGACGCCTTCACCGTGCTGCGCAAAGGCAGGTTCACCGGTTCGGGCAAGGTCGGCGAACACGACGCACGATCCATGGCTGCGATGATGATCGGCGACCAGCCGGTCGCCACGCTCGCGTCGCGCACGCCGCTCGTCGCCGATGCGCCGACGGTACTCGCCGTGCGCGGCCTCGAAGCATCGGACCGAACCGGCCTCAAGACGATCGCCATAGATCATGTCGAGGTCCATGCCGGCGAGATCGTCGGCATCGCCGGCATTTCCGGCAACGGCCAAAAGGAATTCACCGAGGTGCTGGGTGGCCAGCGGGCGCGTCGGGCCGGCGACATACGAGTGAAGGGCAAGCCCTACGGCGCCACCCGCCGCGAGACGCAGGAACTTGCCGTGCGCTTCATTCCCGAGGAGCCGTTGCGCAATGCCTGCGCGCCGCGCATGACAGTGGCCGAGAACATCGCTTTCCGGACCTTCGATCTCGATGCCGGCGGCCGTCGCATCTCCTGGATTTCCGTCGCGGCCATGAAGGCGCGGGCAGCCGAACTGGTCGCGCAGTTCAAGGTCAAGGCCGCCTCGCTCGCCTCACCCCTGCAATCGCTTTCCGGCGGCAACGTGCAGCGTGCCGTTCTGGCACGGGAACTAAGCGGCGAAGTCGATCTGCTGATCGTCGCCAATCCCTGCTTCGGCCTCGACTTCTCCGCCGTTGCCGAGATCCGCGCCCGCCTCATGACGGCACGCAATGGCGGCACCGCCGTGCTGCTGATCTCCGAGGATCTCGACGAATTGCTGGAACTGTCCGACCGCATCCTCGTGATGTCGGATGGCAGGATCGTCCATGAAACGCCGATCGCTACCGCCAGCGTCCAGACCATCGGCGAATACATGGCAGGACATCATTGATGCCGACAATCGAGGCCGCGACCCTTGCAACGATCCGCGCCCAAGGCGCTGGCACCGGCTGGACCGGGCGGACCGACACCATCCTGGAGGCTATTGCCCGTGGCTGAGATCATCCGCCTCGACCTTGCCAGCCTGCACGACTCCTATGCCAGGGGCCTCGGCGTCGCCGCCGTTGTCGATACCGTATACGACCGCATCGCCCGGGTGGACGACCCCGGCATCTTCCTCCATCTGGCCGAACGCGAGACGATTCAGCGGGAGGCCGCCGCGCTCGGTACCTTCGATCCCATGGCCAGGCCGCTGTGGGGCGTGCCCTTCGCGGTGAAGGACAATATCGACGTCGCCGGCATGCCGACCACGGCGGCCTGTCCCGCCTTCGCCCGTCGAGCCGACAACGACGCCACCGTCGTCGCCTTGTTGAAGGCGGCGGGCGCGCTGGTGATCGGCAAGACCAACCTCGACCAGTTCGCGACCGGCCTGGTCGGCCTGCGCTCGCCCTATCCCGTCCCGCGCAACGCCATCGACCCGACCCTGGTGCCAGGGGGCTCCTCCTCCGGCTCAGCCGTCGCTGTGGCGCAGGGTATCGTCTCATTCGCCCTCGGCACCGACACGGCAGGCTCCGGCCGCGTGCCGGCCGGTCTCAACAACATCGTCGGCCTGAAACCTACGGTCGGCGCCCTCTCGACGTCGGGCGTCGTGCCGGCCTGTCGCACCCTGGACTGCGTGTCGATCCTGGCGCTGACCGCCGACGATGCCTGGAAGGTTTTCGCCGTCGCCGCGAAGCCCGATCCCGCCGACCCCTATTCGCGCACCCTTGCTTTGGCACCGATGCCGGTGCGTCCCCCGTCACTCACGGTCGGCGTGCCGGCAAGAGCCGATCGCAAGTTCTTCGGCGACGCGGCGATGGCAACCGGCTTCGACGAGGCTCTCGCCCTGCTGGCGCGTCTCGGCTGCCGCCTGGTCGAGCTGCCTTTCGCCGATTTCTACGCCACCGCCGACCTCCTCTACGAGGGCGCCTGGGTCGCCGAGCGCTACGCCGCCATCGATGCCTTCATGGACAGCCACGAAGACGCCCTGCATCCCGTCACCGCCCGCATCATCGGCGGGGCGCGCGGGCTTTCGGCCGCCGACGCCTTCAAAGGGCTTTACGCCCTGCAGGCCTACAAGGCGAAGCTCGCGCCGGTCATCGCCTCGGTCGATCTCCTCTGCGTGCCGACCGCGCCTACGCACTACACCGTCGCGGCCGTCACCGCCGATCCGATCACGACCAACAGCCGCACCGGCACCTACACCAATTTCGTGAACCTGCTCGATCTCTGTGGCATCGCCGTGCCGACAGGCCAACGCAGCGACGGCTTGCCGATGAGCGTCACCCTGCTGGCACGCGCCGGCACCGACCACCTGACGACAGCGCTTGCCCGCGACATCCAGGCGGCAGCCGGTTCTGCCCTGGGTGCCACCGGCTGGCGGCTGCCCCCCGTCTCCTGCCGGACCAGCGCCTCGACCAGCGCCTCGACCAGCGCCTCGACGCCGGCCGACGATACGATCGAGCTTGCTGTCGTCGGCGCGCACCTTTCGGGCATGCCGCTGAACGCCGAATTGCGGGAGCGCGGCGCCCGCTTCGACCGCGCCGTTCGTACCGTGCCGCGCTATCGGCTGCATGCCCTGGCCGGGCAGCAGGTCCCCAAACCCGGTCTGTTGCGCACCGACGAGGATGACGGCATGGCCATCGACGTGGAGGTCTGGCGTCTGGCGCCGAGCAATTTCGGCCGTTTCGTCGCCGGCGTGCCGGCACCGCTCAGCATCGGCACCCTGGAGCTCGAGGACGGCACGCGATGCAAGGGCTTCCTGGTCGAGCCCACGGGCCTCGCCGGCGCCGAGGACATTTCCGCCTATGGCGGCTGGCGCCGCTACATCGAACGCACGACCAGGCGCCGCGCCAACGCGTAGCCCCCATCCCCGCAGCTCCGGGTCTCGTTGTCTTGTCAATTTTCGCCGGCCGACGCAGAGTCCGACCGAGATGGCTGGTCGCTCGATCGAGCTTGACCAGTTTGCGACCAGGGCGGCACGGCATGGCTTTCCGCGACAACATCGGTCCGAATCCGTTCGGCTTGAAACAGATCATGAATGTGACGAAGAAGGTCGGCACGGAGAGCGATTGCGCCAATCGTACGAACGACGTCGAGGCCGTGCAGAAGCTGCTCAACCTGTTCCTTCCCACCACCGAGATATTCCGGGCGGGCTTCGGCTCGACCAATGGAACGAGCCGCTTCGACGCCCTCACCGGCTTCTACATCTTCAAGTTCCAGCGCAGCATGGCTTTCACCGGCCGGACGGTCACCGTCGACGGCTGCGTCACCAGGGCCACTGCCTTCGGGTACGGCGGCAACACCATGTTCACGATCGTCGGCTTGAATGCCTCGGCGAACACACGCAACCCCGCCGGCTACGCAGCTTTCATGGCGTCCTTCCCCATCACGCCGCCCGGCGTGGACTGACGACCGCCGACAGAGGGCCGAATAGGGAGTCGCCCAGGAAGCCGTCCAGGAGTCCGTCGGGGATACATCGGAGCAACGGCCCGGCCCGGCCGGCGTTGTAGGCCGGCGGGCTCGTTGCTCACTCGCCTGCCGGAGGACGTCACGATGGTGGAAACCCGCAAGGGCATGCCGAGCACCATGCTCGACAAGGTGACCTTCGAGCAGCGTCTGCGCGCGCGTTTCTACGATCCTGCCTTCGCGGCCATCGAAGCCTCGATCGAGAGCCTCGTTCCCATCGCCTGGGAAGCCTACCAGGACGACCGCAAGGCGCCGCGCACACGCCGTGCTGGTCCGGGCTTCGCCGATCCCGACTACGAGCTTTCGGTGGAATGGCTCGCCGCCCGCGATGCCATCGCTGCGGCAGAGCGCCGGCAGAAATCGTCGGACTCGCCGTCGCGCATCCTGCTGATCAATGGCTCACCGCGCAGCGACCAGACCTGCCCTGGCGAGATCTCCAAGACCTGGCGCCTGGTCGAGCTCGCGCGGAGCATCTTCGATGCGCAGCAAGGTGTCGAAGTCGAGTTGCTCGACCTCAGCCGGATCGTCGCCGAGCGCAGTCTGCACATCCATCCCTGCAAGGCCTGCGTCTCGACGGCCATGCCGCTCTGCCACTGGCCCTGTTCCTGCTATCCCAACCATGCCTACGCACAGGTCAACGACTGGATGAACGAGATCTATCCCATGTGGGCCGCCGCCCACGGGATCATGATCGTGACTCCGGTTCACTGGTACCAGGCGCCGACCGTCCTCAAGGCGATGATCGACCGGCTGGTCTGTGCCGACGGCGGCAATCCCGATCCGACATCGACCGGCGGCAAGGATCCCGACAGAGCCAAGGCGCTCGAGCTCGCAGGCTGGGGCTTCCCGCGGCATCTCGCGGGACGCACTTTCTCGGTCGTCGTGCATGGCGACGCGGCCGGCGCCGAGACCCTGCGCCGCATCCTGTCGGACTGGCTCGGTGACATGGGCCTGATCGGCGCCGGCCATCGCGCGGCGATCGATCGCTATATCGGCTACTACGAAAGCTATGCGGCGAGTCATGACGCTCTCGACGCCGATCGCGCCGTCCAGGAGGAAACCCGCAACGCCGCCCGCACTCTTCTCGACGCCGTACGGCGCCTGCGTCGAGGTGATCTCGTCGAGTCCGGCCAATCCATCGCTGAGCCCCGTCCGAAATAGTCTCGTGTCGGCAGGCCGAAACGTACGGCCGCACCTTGCTTTGCTATCCTGTCCTGCCCCGACAGGAGATACGCCATGTCCGCACCGCGCCCCTCCAAGACCCGCATCGGCAACCACGTCCTGAAGCCCGAGACCCTGATGCTGGGATACGGCTACGATCCCATGCTGTCGGAAGGCGCGGTGAAGCCGCCGGTCTTTCTGACCTCGACCTTCGTCTTCGGCACGGCCGAGGAAGGGCGCGACTTCTTCGACTATGTGTCGGGGCGCAAGCAGCCGCCCGAGGGCGGCGGTGCCGGCCTCGTCTATTCCCGCTTCAACCATCCCAACAGCGAGATCGTCGAGGACCGGCTTGCGATCTACGAAGGGGCGGAGTCCTGCGTGCTGTTCTCCTCCGGCATGTCGGCCATCACCACGACGATCCTGGCCTTCGCCCGCCCCGGCGACGTCATCCTGCATTCCCAACCGCTCTATGGCGGCACGGAAACCTTGCTGTCGCGGACGATGGCGAACTTCAACATCGGCGCCGTCGGTTTCGTCGACGGCGTGAACGACCAGGTCGTGCGCGCCGCCGCCGCCGAGGCGCGCGGCAAGGGGCGCGTCTCGATCATCCTGATCGAAACGCCGGCCAACCCGACCAACACCCTGGTCGACGTCAAGCTGCTGCGGCAGGTCGCCGACGAGATCGGTGCCGCCCAGGGCTTCCGGCCCATCCTGGTGTGCGACAACACCTTGCTCGGCCCGGTCTTCCAGCATCCCCTCGCCCATGGCGCCGATGTCTCGGTCTATTCGCTCACCAAATATGTCGGCGGACACTCCGACCTCATCGCCGGCGCCACTCTGGGCGCGAAGGCGGTGATCGGGCCGATCAAGGCGCTGCGCGGCAGCGTCGGCACGCAGCTCGACCCGCATTCCTGCTGGATGCTGGGGCGGTCTCTCGAAACGCTGGGCCTCAGGATGGAACGCGCCAACTCCAATGCCCGGCTGGTCGCCGAGTTCCTGCGCGACCATCCCAAGGTCGACAAGGTCCACTACCTTGCCTTCCTCGAGCAAGGCTCGCCGGCGCGGACCGTCTTCGATCGGCAATGCACCGGCGCCGGCTCCACCTTCTCCTTCGACATCAAGGGCGGTGAGCACCAGGCCTTCGCCTTCCTCAACGCCTTGCAGGTCTTCAAGCTGGCGGTGAGCCTGGGCGGCACCGAATCGCTTGCCAGCCATCCCGCCGCCATGACCCATTCCGGCGTTCCCGCCGATGTCCGCGACCGCATCGGCGTGCTCGACACCACGATCCGCCTGTCCGTCGGCATCGAGCACCCCGACGACCTGATCGCCGACCTGGCCCAGGCGCTGGCCGCCACAACGTAAACGGAAAGGCGCGCCACCACGAAAAGATCACGCCTCGCCTTCACCGGCCCTGCCGACCGACCGCCCCGCGCGGCTTGTCAGCGGGCGACGGCGGGGCCTACAATTCGCGCTCTCCACGCGAGACGAACGCAATGCTCGCTCAGGTGACGCACGCGACGATCTGCAGAGGATGCTGGGAGCAGATGCATGTGCCGATCGCCTTGCGCGGTCCGCTGGCGGTGCCGTTCCGCCTGTTCGGCATCAAGCCCAGCCGCATGAACCCCAACATCTGCACGCTTTGCGAGACGCTGTTCGAAGTCGTCATGAAACGCAAAGCCATCGAGATCGAGGCGACGATCCTGTTTGCCGATATCCGGAACTACACGACGGTCGCCCAGGCCGTCGATGCCGCGGAACTGTCGCGTCTCCTCAACTTCTTCTACGACGAGTGCGCCACGGCGGTGTGGGCGCATGACGGGCTCTTGAACAAGGCGATCGGCGATTCGATCCTCGCCATCTTCAATTTTCCACTGAAGCACGCGTCACACACCCAGCGGGCCCTGGCGGCAGCGCAGGACATTCGTGAGCGCTGCAACGACCACTGCAAGCGCGAGCTGGCCAAGCACGGCCTGGACGCCGCCGAGCTGGGCGTCGGCGTCGGCATCGACTGCGGCACGCTGACCTTCGGAGAGTTCGGAACCACCCACACCGAACTCACGGCGATCGGCCAGGTCGTCAATCGCGCGGCGCGCCTGCAATCTGTTGCCGCGCCCGGCGAGATATTGATCAGCGAGGCCGCGAGCCAGGCGCTCGGAAATGCGGCCGTGCCCCTGGTGCGCCGGGAGGTCCTGCTCAAGGGCTATGTAGGGCCGCAGATCGCCCACGTCTGTTAACCCTCAGGTCTGCTGACCTCGTCACGGCCGTGCCGGCGGGCGATGCTCGCGGAACGCCGCCGCCAGCGCCCGCAGCGCCTCACGCGAGCGCTTGTCGGTGAGTGAGGAATGCAGCACCACTTCGGACGGCGGTAGCGACGGCAGGCCGTAGCGTTCGCCGATATCCACGGTGCCGGGCGGGGCCACGCGATAGGAGAGCGCCGCCACCGCGAGCCCGGCCGACACTGCCGCCAGAACCGCCGACGAGCCGCCCCCCAGGAACACTTCGGTCCATTGCACGCCCGCTTCGTCGAGTGCACGGGTGGCGACGTCGCGCACCCGGCAGGCCGGCGCCAGGGCCGCCAGCCGCAGTGGCTCGCCGCAGCGATGTTCGAAGCCCGGCGTAGCGAACCAGCCGAAGCGCTCGTTCGCCAGCTTTTCGCCGTCGCGGCGATCGTCCTCGCGCTGCACGATGGCGGCATCGAGCTCGCCGCGGTCGAACAGATCGAGGAGGTTCCGCGAGTTGTCGAGCTGCACCTCGATGGTGAGCGCAGGGTCGTGCGCATGCAGGCGCGCCAGCAGGGTCGGCACTTCCGGCCCTGCGACATGGGCCGCGATCCCCAAAGCGAAATGCCGCGGTGGCGTCTGCAGGCCGGCCAGCGCGCGCTCGTGGGCGGCGATGAACTCGCGCGCGCCGTCGAGGAACGCCGCGCCCTGCGCCGACAGTCGCACCGAGCGCGGCGTCCGCTCGATCAGACGGTGGCCCAGCCGATCCTCCAGCCGCCTCAGCTTCACGCTGACGGCGCCTTGCGTCGTGCCCAGAGCTTCCGCCGCGCGCGTGAAGCTCTGATAGTCGGCCACCATCACGAAGGCCCTGACCGCCTCCACATCGAGCGTGGGCGTGCTCCCCATCCGAATTCCCCTCATCCCGATTCGTTGTCGCTGAAATCCATATGGATGCCGTTTCGTTGTCGGCAAGCCTTTCCCATGTAACCGCGGCTTCCGAGGCGCAGCGAAGGGTGAGCAGGTTTCCCCGACCTCACCGACGCAACGATCGTCGAAGCAGCCCGCGTTGCGTTGAGGACATTGGCCATGACGATTTCGGCGACAGCCCGCGATACGACCTCCAGGAACGCCATCGCGCTCGCCGCGGTCTGTCTTTCCTCCATGATGTTCGGGCTGGAGATCTCCAGCGTGCCGGCGATCCTGCCCACGCTCGAGAAGGTGCTGCACGCCGACTTCCAGCAGTTGCAGTGGATCATGAACGCCTACACCATCGCCGTGACCACGGTGCTGATGGCGACGGGCACTCTGGCGGACCGCTACGGCCGCAAGCGGATCTATGTCGCGAGCATCCTGGTCTTCGGCTTCGCCTCGCTGCTTTGCGGCCTGGCAGAGGATGCCCTGCTGCTGATCCTGAGCCGCACTCTGCAGGGCCTGAGCGGTGGCGCGATGCTGATCTGCCAGGTCGCCGTGCTCTCGCACCAGTTCCGCGACGGCCCACAGCGGGCGCGCGCCTTCAGCCTCTGGGGCATCATCTTCGGCATCGGCCTGGGCTTCGGCCCGATCATCGGGGCCGCGATCGCCGCCACCCTGGGCTGGCCCTGGGTTTTCCTGGTTCATGCCGTGCTCTCGGTCGTGACGGCGGCGCTCGCGGCCGCCGGCGTGCGGGAATCGCGCGACCCCGAGGCGCAGAGCCTCGACCTTGCCGGCATCGTCACCCTGTCGCTCGCGGTGTTCTGCCTCGCCTACTACATCACCCAGGGCCCCGACCTTGGCTTCGGCAGCCCCGCCGGCCTTGCCATTCTCGGTGTGGCCATCCTGAGCTTCGCGGCCTTCCTGCTGGCCGAGAAATTCAGCCGCCGTCCGATGTTCGACTTCTCGGTACTGCGCATCCGCGCCTTCTCCGGCGCGCTGCTGGGCTCGATGGGCATGAACTTCAGTTTCTGGTCCTTCATGATCTACCTGCCGATCTATTTCAGCAGTGCACTGGGCTACGACGACATCCAGGCGGGCCTGGCGCTGCTCGCCTACACGCTGCCGACCCTGGTCGTGCCGCCGTTCGGCGAGAAGCTGCTGCTGCGCCGCGGCGCGCGCGTTGCCATTCCGGCCGGGCTGTTCACCATCGGCCTTGGGTTCTTCACGATGTGGATCGGCAGCAATCTCGTCACGCATCCCTCGTGGCTTACCCTGCTGCCGGGCTGCCTGCTGGCGGGAATCGGACTCGGATTGACCAACACGACCGTGACCAACACTACGACTGCCGCCGTATCGAGCACACGCGCCGGCATGGCCTCCGGTATCGACATGAGTGCACGGATGATCTCACTCGCACTCAACATCGCGATCATGGGCTTCATCCTGATCGAAGGCATCGCCGCCGCCCTGCGTGCCGCTCTGCCCGCCACCGTCGATCCGGCGCGCCTGCAGGTGATGGCACAGAAAATCGCGGGCGGCAGCGTCGATGCCATGTCCTTCGCGGAGCTAGGTCTGCTCGCGGCGCCGGGCGCCGCCGTGCATGGCGCACTGATCCAGGGCTTCGGCTTCGTGATGCTCTACGGCGGCATCGCGGTATCCCTGCTGGCGCTCGCGAGCTTCCTGGTCTTCGGTCCGGCACGTGCCTCGCGGCGCGTGGCGGGCGAAGGCGTTCATCCGGCCGACAGAGCCTCCGCGACGATGGCCGACGACTTCTGAAAGATGACGTCCTGTTGGACCTCGTTGAAGGCAAATGGAGGGTCAGTCACTCCTCGCACGAGCTCTTCGCACGCGCGTCTTCCCCATGGCCGTAACCTTGTAGATCTTTCCCTTGGCGTCATAGGTCGTCCAGGCACCGACCTGCTCACCGTCCTTGAAATGACCGGAACGCAACTTCGTGCCGTCCTTGCGGAACCATTCCCAGTAGCCGGTCGGGACATCGTCGATGGTCTGGCCCTTGGCCCAGAGGCTGCCATCCCTATGCAGCTTCTCGAAGGGCATGATCTTCTGCGCCAATCGAAACTCCTCGGCGTAGGTGTGCACGCAGGCCCGCCGCTTCGCGTTCTTCTGCGGCAGACAATCTATCATGTCCTGTTGGCCGGACCATGCGGCCGGCAACGTCGCTTCGGCCGGTCAGACCAGCACGCGCTGATCGCGATAGGTCTTGCCGCCACGCGACCTCGTCACCGACCCGCCGCGCGGTTCGAGGATCGGCAGCGCCGCCAGGGCGTTCACGACGTGATGCATGGTCGGCAGATCGCCCCAGGCCGCGCGATGGAAGCGCACGCTGCCGACACCCACCTGATGGCACTCGATCGTGTTGTGCGGATCGCCAGCCGGAGTCAGCGTCACCTGCTGCAGTTCGGCCTCGCCCCAGGTGCCGGTGCGCGGCAGGTATTTCAGCATCAAGGTGCCGTCGGAGGGCGCTTTGGCGGGCGATGGCGTGTCACCGAGATCGGAAACCTCCAGCTCGAGGAAGCGAAAGCCCATCCAGCCGGCCAGGCAGCTTTGCCTGCCGTTCCACGCGCGCAGCGGCGGCACCTCGGCATAGAGCTTGGGATGGCCGATCTCGTCGCGGCCGGTGATGATGGGATCGGCCAGGTTCTCCCACACGACCGCAAGGAAGCGGCCGGTGGCACGGTCCTTTGTACCGGTGAAGGTCGCGGGCCAGCCGACATGGACCATCGTGTAGCCCCGTCCCGCCAGCCAATCGATCCCGGTCATATAATGGAACTCGACCGTTACCACCGCCTCGCCCGCGAGCGCGAAGCCTTGCGGCAGGTGCTGCTCGAGCAGTGCCGCCTCGGTGAGGAAGCTCGCCGCGACGGAGAGACGATGCGGGCTCCGCATCGGGTCGGTCGCAATGCCGTCCGGCATCTGCCGCGGCCCCGGGGCCGGGCCGAAATGGGTCGGCATGCGATAGATGCGGCCGGCCTCGAAGCGGTACGTCATCGGCTAGGCTTTCCCATGATCAAGCAACTTCTCTCGGACATCCGAACGGCCGAAAGGTAGCGATCCTCCGATCGCTTGAAACCGTCCGCCGCGATATTTCAGAGATAGCAGCCGCGAATGATCGTGCCGCTTGCAGGTTCGATAGGACGCTTTTGGCTGGTTGGGACGGTCAGCCCGACCTGGAGAGAACGAGCGTGCATTGGCTCTCGTTCGGCCCCTGCGCGTTCTTGAAGTCCGCGCGCGAGACCGTCGATGTCGTGACTGTGTTGCCCGAGATCGTCGCCGAGAACGCTCCGGTCAGTTTCTTTTCCTGATTCCTCGGCTGCCAAACGACCGTCCCCGACAGCTGGTTGCCTGACAGGCTGATCGTCACCACCGTGCCTGTACCGGCGGCGCCCGAGAAGCTCTGCGAGGCGCTACCGTTCACGAGCGCCAGCGTGATCGGAATTCCGGACGACGCCCAGAGATCGCATTTGAAGTTGCCGGTCCACCGCACCTCGCCGGACGGCCCAGCGGCCGGCACCGCCGGAGCCGCAGCTGCCGGCGCGGCAGGTCCTGCTGCAGGCGGCTTGGCCTTGGCCCCGTCCTCGGCCGCTTTCTTGTCGTCCTCGACTTTCTTCTTCTGCTCGGCATCGTGCTTCTGCACCGCCGGCGCCGCCTCGCGCATCAAGGCGTCGTAATGTGTGCCGTCGAGGAAGCCGGTCGGGGGCCGGTTCCGCGCCTTCTGCCAGGCGGCGATCATCTCGCGGCTGCGCGGCCCCAGGGCGCCGTCGCTGCCGCGCGTGTCGAACCCGAGCGACGTCAGGGCGACCTGCACCCGCTGACGGTCCGCGGCGCCCAGCCGCAAACCCGCTTCCGTCGCTTCAGCGGCCTTCCGTGCCGTGGCATCGGCATCGGCCTTCGTCTTGGCCTCCGCTTCGGCAATCTGCCGGGCATTGGCGTCGGCCTTCTCCTTCGCTTCTGCTACGGCCTTCTTGGCGGCTTCTTCTTCCGTCTTGCGGCGTTCCGCCTGCGCTTTGGCGAGCGCTTCGTCGGCCAGCCGCTTGCTCTCGGCTTCCGCGGCGGCCTTGCGGCGCGCGTCGTCTTCGACCTGACGAAGGGCGGCCATCTCCGCTTCGGCCTTGCGTTGCGCCGCTTCGGCCTCGGCCCGCCGCGCCTCGTTCTGCGCTTCCTGCCGGCGTGCTTCGATCTCGGCCTTGAGCTTCGCGAGCTCTTCCTCGGCCGATTTGCGCGCGGCTTCGGCCTTCTCCAGCTCGGCATCGGCCGCCAGCTTGGCCGCGGCGTCGGCCTCGGCCTTGCGCTGCGCTTCCGCTTCGAGGCGGCGCTTCTCTGCCGCCGCAGCATCCGCGGCCCGCCGCTCCGCCAGGGCGCGCTCTAGATCTTCGACTTTCAAATCCTGCAGCGCGACCGTCTGGGGCGCCGCGGTCGGCGCGGGCGTTGAGGGCGCGAGGGCAAGATAGCCGCCACCCCCGGCCGCCAGGAGCGCCGCCCCGGCGAGGGCGGCATAGAGCGGCGCGCGGCGCTTCGGTGCAGAGGGCGGCGAGGAAGGTGCGGTTCCCTGCGATTGCGGGGCCGCCGACGCCGGAACCATCGTCGGCGCGCGCGAGAGCCTTGTTACGTCGGCGTCGATCGTGCGTGGCGCCACGCGCTGTGTGGCATCTTCGGCCGATGATGCCGCCGACATGGTGAGGAGCGACCGCCAGCCGGCGATCGACTGCGGCCGATCGGAGGCGCGCACGGCAAGCCCGGCATCGATGCCTGCGATCAATCCCGGCGAAAAGCCTGCAGGTGCGAGGCGCGCCAGGGGCTTGTACTCGTCCTCCAGCAGGCGATCGAAGGCGTTGGGCGGCGCCTCGCCGGTGATCGCATGGTAGAGCGTGGCGGCGAGCCCATAGATATCGGTCCAGGGCCCTTGCTTGGCCGAGGTCATCTGCTCGGTGGCGGCGTAGCCCGGTGTGAAGACCGCCGTCATCGCCATCGTCCGCCCGGTCATCGCCGCGCGCGACGCCCCGAAGTCGATCAGGGTCGGCGTGCCCCTGGCGTCGAGCAGGATGTTGGCCGGCTTGATGTCGCGATGGAGGAAGCCCGCATCGTGCACCTGCTCCAACCCGTCGAGCAGTGTTCGCAGGATGCGCTCGACCGCCGGGCCGTCGAGAGGCGGGCCCGACTTGATGCGGCCTTCCAGCGTGTCGCCATGCAGCATCTCCATGACGATGTAGGCAGTGCCGTTGGTCTCGAGGAAGTCGAAGACCCGCACGATGCCCGGCGCATGATGCAGGCTTGCCAGGGTCCGCCCCTCGGCGACGAAGCGGTCCCGTCCCCAGCCAAAATCGTCGGCAACCTTGGTGGAGCGCGGCAACACCGTCATGCCGGCACTGCGATACGCCAGCAGGGTCGGCAGATATTCCTTGATCGCCACTTCGCGGTCGAGCTGGCTGTCGCGGGCGCGATAGGTGATGCCGAAGCCGCCCTGGCCGAGCACGGCCAGCACCTCGTGCCGGCCGATCCTGGTGCCTGGCTTCAACGCGATGATGTCGGCGTCCGACGCGGCCCCAGCTTCACCGGGCCTCAGTTCCGCCATGACGTCTGGCTACCTCCCACACAGCCGTCACGTCCGTGCCGGCTGCCACCCGGTTCTGCGAATACTCTGAACCTCCGATGAGGTCCAGTGCTGCGCGCACGGCTGCCGTCACCTGCTCTCCGGGACGAGGCGATAGACCGACACGTGCGCGCGAGACTCGGCAGTGAACGCGGTTCCGCTCCAATCCGCGTGCCGGCTCTCCAGCTCGAAGCCGGCAAGCTCGGCCATGAGATCGAGCTCCGCCGGCCAGACGTAACGATGCGGCGAGCGAAACACCTGCGCCTGTCGACCGTCACCGAACCGGAAGTGGTGCGACGTCACGTGCTGGTGCAGCACATCGTAGGTGTCGAGACCGATGTAGCCGGGCTCGGACTGCCAGACGACAGCCGGCTGGCCGGGCGGCAGCTTGCGCAGCTCAGGCACCCACAACTCGATCACGAAGCGCCCGCCGCGCGAGAGATGGCGTGCGGCATTGCGGAAGCACGCGACCTGCTCGGCCTGCGTGAGCAGGTTCGACAGGCCGTTGAAGACCAGGAAGACGAGCGCGTATCGGTCCGGCGCTCGCGCCGTCGCCATGTCGCCGAGAACGACGGGGATCGTCCCCTCATCCACCTTCTGTCGCAGCCTGGCGATCATCGCAGCAGAGAGCTCGATGCCGGTGACCTCGATGCCGCGTTCCCGCAGCGGTATCGCGACACGGCCCGTGCCGATCGCGAATTCGAGAACGCGCCCTCCTTGTGCGAGGTCGGCAAGGCGGTCGACCGCCGGCTGCAGCACCTCGGGCGAGAACATGCCCATACCCGGCGTGTCGTAGCTCTCGGCGGCCTCGCCGTTCCAAATGTCTTCCTGACGCATGGCGCGCACCATGCGATGGGCCGGCGGTGACGTCTAGCAGACGGTCGTGACGCCATTCAGCGGGCCTCGTCCTGCCACGACGAAACGCTGCGTTCCAGAAACGCCATCACGCACGCCGTCTGGTCGGGCAGGAAATGATAGCCCTCTTCGAGGAAGCAGATCTCGGCCTGCGGGGCAGCGCGTTGCAGCCTCTCCTGCGTCTCCCGCGACTCCAGCAGAACATCCCGCCCGCCGACGATCGCCAGGATCGGCATACGGAGCCGGCCCAGCTCGGCATCCGTCAGGCGCGGGATACGGACCACCCGCGGCTTGATGGCTCGCCCCACGCCTTCCATGAGATCTGCGAGCGGCTGCACCGCTTCGGGGAGCGTTTTCGGTGCCGGGCCGAACACCATCTCCCGCATCCTGCGCCGGCCCCAGGAACCCAAAAGGAGAAGTGGTGCTGTCTTCAAGAGGAAGTTCTTCTGTCGGCCAATGCCGGCGGGAGAGATCAAGGCCAGCGCGCCGACTGCCGCCGGTCTCCTGCTGGCATAGTCGAGTGCCAGCCATCCGCCCAGCGACGTGCCGGCGAGAGCGGCCCGGGACAGTTCCAGTCCTGCAAAGACGTCGTCGAGCCACAAGGCATGGGAGTCGCCGGCCAGCGGAAGCCTGGCCGGCGCGCTGAAGCCCGCTTCGCCGATCATGTCGACCGCGAACAGCCTGAACTTGGTCGACCACAGCGCGATATCGAGCATCCAGGCCGCCGAGTTGGCCTGAGCGCCATGAAGCAGCACGACAGGTGGCGCCTCTTCCGGTCCGCATGCCACGACGAATGTCGGACCCTGGCGCGTCGGCAGGCGCCGTTCGGCCTTCGCCACCGGCCATTGATCGAGAACTCGCCGGTACTGCTTCGCGACAGCCGCAGCCGCCTCGGCACTTCGATAGACGCCGTCGGTCACGTCAGCGCCCGCCTCTGCAGCTGCAGCATCTCCAGCAGCCTGGCGACGTCGGACGGGTCGCCGATCAACACCACTTTCAGGTCCCTGGCGTGCGGGTCGAACGCCGTATTGAGATGCAAGGGCGGTGTCTCGGCGTTGCCGGTCAACGCAACGGACTGGAGGAACGTCGCCATGCGCTGTGCGCCGTCCACGGAAATGTCGGGAATGTCGACGACGCACGTCGCCCGCACCGCTGCCGACGGGGCAGCCTTGCCGCCTGCGACGCCGGCGAAGGCATCGAGCGCGGCGCCGGCGATGCGATAGGACTTGCCGATCCGGGTGGCCGGGAGCCGTTCCTCGCGGATGTAACGGAGGACGGTCTTGGGGTGCAGGTTCAGCTGCTCGGCGGCCTGTTCGACCGTGACAAGCCTGTCTGACATTCCATATTACTCCTTATAATTCCCATTATTATGGTATATTTAGGAATAATAAGGATCAACAGGAGAAATCATGCGGCCATCGGATGTGATCGAGGACGCCGGAAAAAAGATGAAGGCCCTGATGCGCGCCGACTTGAGTGTCGCCCTGAAGGAGCGGCGCGCCGACGAGGCGAAGGTCGTCCGCACGCTCATTGCGGCCATCGACAATGCCGAAGCACCGCCCCTGCCTGCTGGACACGCGGCGTCGGTCACCCTTCGCTTCGAAAGCGGCGCGGCCGAAGTCGAGCGGCTGTGCCTCAGCCGTTCCCATCTACGCCGGCTCTTGCGGACGGAAATCGAGGAACGCGAGCAAGCGGCGGCGGCGTTGGACCACCTGAACAGGGCCGATCGCGCTACAGCCTTGCGGGCCGAGGCCCTTGTGGTGAGGCGCTATCTCGACTGACGGCCTTCGCGCTCGTGCGAAGGCCGACCGCTCAATCGCCGCGCCTCAATCGCTGAGGCCGTATTGTCCGCCGACATAGCCGTGGTGATGACCGAAGCGATCGATCATCACCGACGCAAGGTCCTTGGACCCCTCGGCAACCCAGCCGCCGGAGCGCACCGCGTAGCGGTTGGGAGCCTTCGCCGCCCGCGGCCCCTCGCCTCTGGCCAGGGCGCGGGCCGCGCCCATGAGAAGCTTGCGGAATTCCACGATCCCGAGATCGGTCGGCCCGAGATGCTCGCGCGTGCGGTCCTGGATCGGCCCCTGGCTATCCTGGATGGCGGCATCCTGCTCGCTCACGCCCTCGATGCCGCTGTAGCTATCGTATTTCTGCGCCTTGCGATCGATCAGGTAATCGTTCCTGAGATTGCGCACCGGCATGTAGTTCTCGTCGACCTCGGCGTGGATGTTGAAGCCGCCGGCGAACTTGGTGCGTTCGGAGTTGGTGAACGGCCGATCCGGCTGCCAGCTGTAGGTGTAGATCCAGCAGGTCACGTCGTCGACCGGCACCCAGGATTGGCCGTGATAAATCTCGCCGGGAAAGGCGCTGGGCGTGTAGGCATGGTTGGGCATCAGGAACTGCGCGATGCGCCAGTAGAGATCGGTGCTGTCGGTCTTGCGTGCGCCGCCGATCGCGAGACCGGCCTCGTGGCCCAGCACCTGGAATTTGGGCCGGGGATCGTCCTGCACCCAGCGAATGCGGCTGTCGGGCTTGGACTGGTCGGCGATTGCCGCCTTGGCCATCGCCGACCGCGCCGTCGCCTCGTCGGTGGCCAGCACCATATGCAGGAAGGAGAAATGCGACGTATCGATCGCCCCCTCGAGGCTCTGCACCCAGTTGCAGTCCTGCCATTTCTTGGAGACGTACCGGCTGGAAGCCGGCACCAGCCCCATCTCGATCTGCGGCAGCTCGGGCATGGCCTCCCGCGGGCCCATATAGACCCAGATCATGTCGGCCCATTCGCGGGTCGGATAGGCCAGGAGCTTGATCGTCTCCTTGTAGGACGACTCCGGCGGCGAGGTCGGCAGGTCGACGCAATTGCCGTCGAGGTCGAACTTCCAGCCGTGGAAGGCGCAGCGGATGCCGCATCCCTCGTTGCGGCCGAAATAGAGATTGGCGCCGCGGTGCGGACAATGCGGCTCCACGATTCCGACCCGACCGTCGCTGGCACGAAACGCCAGCAGGTCTTCGCCCATGATCTTGATCTTCTTGGGCGGCCCGTCGCGCTCCGGCAGCTCGGCCGAGAGCAGCGCCGGCATCCAGAAACGGCGCAGCAGATCGCCCATCGGCGTGCCCTTGTCGCTGCGGGTCAGCAGTTCGTTGTCTTTCCGGCTCAACATGCCTCTCTCACCTTGTCGACCTCGAAGGATCTCTTCGCCGCCAGCCTTGTGGTGGGCTACGGCGCCTTGAATGCAGTGTCGCGATTGAGCGCGAGCGCCGGTTGGCTGCGCCGGGACGGCTCGCTTGCGTCCCGCGGCTCCCAGTCGTTGGCCGGCAGGCGGGGCATGGCATCGGCGCCGGCGATCGACCGGCCGGCGATGTAGCCGAAGGTCAGGCAAGGGCCGATGGTCGTCCCCGCGCCCACGCCCTTGGTGCCGATCGGATTGGCCATGGCGAGGCCCGCGCAGTAGAGGCCGGCGATCACGCCGCCGTCCGGCCGCAGCACCTGGCAATACCGATTGGTCCGCGCGCCGCCCTTGGTGCCGACGCTGGCATAGAGGAAGGGCGCCGCAAAGAACGGCGGTTGCGCGACCGGGGCCAGCGCGCGGCCGCCGGAATGATGCTTTTCCCAGGCCGTCTCACCACGGTGGAAGTCGAGGTCGACACCCTCCCGCGACCAGCCGTTGAAGCGATCGACGGTTGCACGCAGGACATTGGGATCGAGCCCGATCTTGACGGCCAGCGCCTCGATCGTGTCGGCGCTGCGCACGAAGCCGGGGTCCTTGGCGGCAAAGGCTTTCGAAAGCCGGTTGCTGTACCGGGAGTCGAAGATGCGCCAGGCCGGGGCGTGCCGCAGCTTGCCGTCGGGCAGGCGCTCGTCGAGCGCTACGCCGAGATTGGGGCTTCCCTCGCTCACGAAGCGCCAGCCTTCGCGATTCACGAGAATGCAGTGCGGACCGTAGGTCTCCTGCAACGGCAGGGCGTGACGCTCGCCTTCGTAGGTCGTGAAGGTGGCCGGCGAGATGTTGGCCTGATCCATGCGCGCGAGCTGCGCACCGACCGCCGCCGCCATGCGCTGGCCGTCCCCGGTATTGCTGCGCGGCGCACCGATGATGTCGATGTCGGGGAAGTGGGCCGCCATGTAGTCAGGCGCCCAGTCGAAGCCGCCCGTCGCCAGCACCACGCCTTGCCGGGCATGAATTCGAACGCTCTCGCCGCCGATCACCGCCTCGACGCCCATCACCCGGCCGGCTTCCGTCATCAGGCTCTTGGCGTCGGCATCCAGGAAGATCCGGCACCCCTGGTCGAGGCAGCCGCGGGCGAGGCCGACGATCAGCCCATTGCCCATGCCGACCTGCCCCGTCAGCAGGCGCCACGCGAGCACGGGCAGCAACCGCAGGACGGTGCGCACCGGCTGCTTGGTGACTGCGCCCATTTCCTTGTAGGAAAAAAACTGCGGCTTCACCGACTTGCGCACGCGATTGCCCAGCAGGCCCAGCCGATAGCGGCTGATCAGCGAGGGCGACACCATGCGGCCCTTGAGCTTGCCGCCCGGTGCTTCCGCGAAGGGATCGGGACCGTTGACCAGCTCGAAGCGCAGCTTTGTTCTCGCTTCCAGGAAACGCAACATCGGCGCCGACTGCGTGGCCAGCGCCTGCCAAAGCTCGTCTTCGTCCTCGGCCCAGCCCGGCGGCGCCGTCGCGCGCAGATAGGCGAGTGCGTCTTCCGGCGAATCGGCAAGACCGCTCGCCAGCATATGGTGATTGGCCGGCACCCAGGTGCCCGCGGCGGACATCGCCGTCGTCCCGCCCAAGACGCGTGCCTTTTCCAGTACGATCACGCGCGCGCCGGCGGCGGAGGCGGCGAGCGCGGCAGACAGGCCGGACGCTCCCGATCCTACGATGACGACGTCGCAGTCGCGCTCCTCAACCAAGACCCCTCCATCGCACCGGAACAGCTCACACTACGCAACGGCGTCTTCGAGCGGCAAATGTTCAAAGTGTGACCTGAAGTGACGACGCAATCTTAGCGACAGACTACTTCGCGAATACAACCTGCTTGGTCGACTTCAGATCGAACTCCTGGTTCAAGCGCTCGGCAAGAACGTCGAGATGCGTGCTGACACAGGTATTGTGCTCGCCGGGCAAGTGGCCGCGCTGGACATTCGACGCCAGATGCTTCCAGGCGGCGGGATCGTATTCCTTGCCCTGGGAATATTCCTCGCATAGCAGGCATGTGATCTCCGCGCGCAGCTTCGGCGGCAGATAGTTCGACATCGCACGGTAGTAGGTCGTCCGTTGCGAGGAGTCCCACGCGCGCATCGATCCGCTGCGCGCCGTTTTCGCGACGCGTCGGAAGATCGCGGGATCGCGCTTCAGGATGTGGCGGGCGAGAACCCACACCGACGGCATGCCGCTGCGCCGGACCTTGCGCCCCCATTCCCCCGGCATCAGCTGGCCGAGGCTTGAGATGGCGCGCACGACAGGCCGCATCAGGCGCCGGGCATTGAGCGAGAACGTGTCGATCAGGACGACCTTCTCGACCTCGCGGCCGGCCCGCTCGAGAAGATGGGCAAGCTCCAGGGCGGCAAGACCGCCGTGGCAGTAGCCGCCCACGCGGATCGGGCCGCTGGGTGCCACGGCCTGCACTTCCGCCAGGTAGCGGGCGGCCATCTGCTCGATGGTCGTGATCCCCTTGCTGTCGTCGAGCAGCGAATGAAGGAGATACATCGGCCCGTCGGCCTTCAGCTTCTCGCTGAGGCGAAAGGCATAGAATCCCCAGCCGCAGAAATCGCCGTGACACCAGAACATCGGTGTGCCCGTGCCGGAGGCCGCCTTGGTGATCACTTCCCTTTTTGCCGCCGTCGCTGCGGCCAGCTTCTCGCTGAGCAGGCGGATGGTCAGCTGGGCGCGAATGTCCGACGGCTTGATGTGATGGCGCATCGCCTTCTCGACGGCGAGCAGCATCTCGGTGGCTTGCAGTGAATCGCCGCCGATCTCGAAAAAGTCGTCGTCCATACCGATTTCTGGGCCAATTTCGGGGCCGATCTCCGAGCCCGTATCGGCGCGCCTCAACACCTGCTTCCAGATTTCGGCGATCAGGATTTCCAGCGGTGCCGCCGGCGGAATGGCGGTCTCTTTCTTCTGGCTGAAGGCGGCCGACAGCTGCGGCCGCGACGTCTTGCCGGTGGCGCCGACCGGAAAGCGATCGACGACATGGACGTGGCGCGGCCGCTGGAACGGCGCCAGCCGCTCGTAGACGAAATCCACCAGCTCGCTGGATGTCGCCAGGGCGCCGGCCTGCAGCACGACCGCCGCCCCGACATTCTCGCCCAGCCGCGGATGCGGCACGGCGAACGCCGCCGCCTCGCGCACCGCCGGATGGCCGAGCAGCGCCTTCTCGACATCGTAGGGGGCGACCTTCTCGCCGCCACGATTGATGATCTCCTTGGTTCGGCCCGCAACGGTGAGATGGCCGTCCGCGTCGACGCTGCCGATATCGCCGGTTGCCAGCCAGCCATCGACCAGCCCGCTCGGCACCCCATCGATGTCGTCGAACAGATAGCCCGGCATGACGCTGGGCCCACTCAGCATGACATGGCCGGCCTGACCGGGCGGCACGGCCTGGCCCGCGTCATCGCGGATGACGAGTTCGCCGACGGGAATGCGGCCCACCGAACCGGCCTTCGCGGCGTGCGGCGGCAGAAGCGGACCGGTCATCATGCCGGCCTCGCAGAGGCCGTAGAATTCCACGACCGGCCTGGCCAGCAGGCGCTGCAGTTCGACGCGCAGAGGATCGGGCAGATAGGACGCCGTCGACAGCACGAACCTCAGCGAGTCGAGGAATTCGCGGTCGGGCAAGGCCTGCAGCTTTTCCGCGACAGCTTGCAGGAAGGCAGGCGACGCCGTCAGCCATGTCGGCCGCAACTCGGCCAGCCAGCGGTCGATGTCGTTGGCGCCGCCCGAGGCCGGCAGGGCCACGCTGCAGCCGATCAGCAGCGGCACGACCAGTGTCGCCTTGAAGCCGGCGTTGTAATAGATCGGCATGATGCAAGCCGAGCGGTCGGCAGGCGTCAGCGCCAGCCACCGTTCCATCTTGCGCGCCATTTCGATCAGGTTCTGGTGCGTGACCGGCACGCGCTTGGACGGGCCGGTCGTGCCCGATGTCTTGAAGATCGCCGTCCAGGATTGGGCCGTCACCTGGCCCGCCATTGCCTGCCCCACCATCACCTGGCCGGCGGGGCGTGGCGACGCGAGAGGCCGGACCAGGTCGAGCGCGATCTCGTCGAACGAGGCCACCGCTTTGGTGGCCCGGAACAGGGCGAAGTCACCCTCCTGAGCGTCGACCCATTCCGGCAAGGACGCGTCGCCCGGAACGATCAGGGCATCGGGACGGACGCGCTTCAGCTCGGCCCGCAGCTCGGCCGCGGGCAGGGTGGGATTGAAGGGCACCACGGTCGCGTTGGCGCAGATCGCGACATTCAACAGGGCCGCTTCCGGACCGCGCGGCAGGGCGATGCCGACTCGCGAGGCCGCCCCTATGCCGGCGTCGCGCAACTGCCTGCCGACATGCCGGACCTGACGATCGAGATCGCCGAAGGAAAGGACCTCCAGTCCGGTGCTAACGATGGCCGGCGCCGCGGGATCGCGCGCCGCATGGCCCGACAACACATCGGCTATCGTAGACGTCATCGCCTCCTACCCCACAAACCGACACCGGCTCACACCGACTTTGTCTGCGGCAGACACAGCAATCGCACGATAGCGCGCGGGTAGTTACTCAACTTGGGACAAAGCCGTGACCGCATCACGTGCATCTGCACAGTATGGTGGCAGCTGTGATCAATCGGGGGCGGCGTCGATTTCTCTTGAGGGCGCGCGCCGACTTCGTTCGGGCGCTGCGGCGCCCGACGAGCCCACCGCAAGGTCACCATTGTTGCGGTTCGATGACCGTATAGTTCAACAGCGGAGGTGCCGCCCGTGACCGCGATCAATCGATGGGACGAGTGGCTGATATTGCAGATCAATCGGCCCGCCGGTCATAGCGAGCTGCTGGATCAGTTCGCCCTCGACGTCGCGGAATCGGCGTTCCTCAAGGGCGGCGTTTTCCTCGCAGCCTACTGCTGGATCTGGTTCGACAAAGGCCCTCGCCGCGAGGAACTGCGGCGGATGATCGTGGCCTCGATGGTGGCCGCGCTGTTTGTCGCCTTGGCCGCGAGGCTGATGCAGATGGGCTTGCCTTTCCATTTCCGGCCACTGCATGCCCCTCCTTTCGGCTTCAACACACCGCACGGCGTTCACTCCGAGACCCTGAATGCGTGGAGCTCGTTCCCCAGCGATCACGCGGCGTTCTTCTTCGCGCTCTCGGTGCCGATCTGGACGTGGTCACGCCCGCTCGGAGTCGTGGCCTTCTGCTGGGTGCTTGTCGTGATCTGCCTGCCGCGCGCCTACCTTGGCTTCCACTACCCGAGCGACGTGCTGGGAGGCGCTGTCCTTGGCATCGTCTTGATGGTCGCAGTGCGGGGTGCGCTGCTCCGGACGTCCCTACCGGGCTGGATCGTAAGATGGAGCAGCTTGCATCCCGGGCTCTTCAGCACTGTCGCGATCCTCTATGCGCTGGAACTCGCCACCTTGTTCGAGGATGCTCGACATATCGCGCTCGACGCCCTGAGGTTTGCCAGCAAGCTCGTCGCCTAGAAGGTCGTGCCTTCGACTGGACTCGGCCGAAGGCACTCAATCGGATGGCAGCGGGCAGCGACGCGATCAGCACCGCGCGGTGCGGGTACGATAGCCGTCGTAGTACTGGCTGCCGCAAACGACCTGCTGCTGGACGACGTCGTCCCGGTACCCGTTCTGGCCGCGGTTGGTCACGGTCACCGTGGTATAGCGACGGCCGTCGCCCTGGTTGTACCAGCCGCGATTGCCCTGCTGATTGTAGTAACCGTTGTTGTAGTAGGCGTTGTTGTAGCCCGTCGGTGTCGGCTGATAGTAGCCCGTCGGCGCCGGCTGATAGTAGCCGCGCGGCTGGCCATAGCCGTCGCCTTGGCACGCCGCAGCGGTCATGCCTATGCCCGCAACCAGCATCAGTCTGGGAAAGAGCCTCAACATCTATTCCTCCAAGCCAAGATGGCTGAACGCCCCACTACTCGGTCATTCTGTCTTCTTGAAGACGATAACGGTCTGGGGATCGAACAGGTTCCTGTCCACTGCTTTGGCGCAGCCGGACTTGGAAACCCTGTTAGCGGCATCTCAGCGGATGCGGACTTGATCGAACATCCTGCTTCGCGCTGAGGCCTCGGCAGGATCGCGTCCTGCGAAGCGCCTGAGCGCGAAGCAGGATGGCGGGCCGTGACTGATAGTGATGATCACTATGTTTACGCCATAGCGCTATGAGGGCACAATATCACATCGAAAACCTAATGCGCCCAAGCCGTCTGTGTGCTCCCTTACCCACTCGTCGATCGGGCGATAACCAGCCGACATCCCATGGATCCGGGACGGCGCGATCGCCCGCAGGCGTTCGAGAAACTTCTTGTCGCGCGCGATGGTGACGCCCATGTAGAGCGCTAGGATCACCGCCTCTAAGACCGGCTCGACGTCGTCGGTGACGTTCTCGCTACGCGAACCGGGCGGACACCGTCCCCAGACCCGCGATGTTCGCTTCGAACGCGTCCCCCGAATTGACCGGCACCATGGGGCCGAGCGCTCCGGAGAGCACGACGTCGCCGGCGCGCAGTGGGCGTTTACGGCTGGCCAGTTCGCTGGCCAGCCAGGCCATCGCATTGAGGGGATTACCGAGGCACGCAGCGCCCGTACCCTTCGAAACGACCTCTTCCCGCCTCGTCATCTGCATCCGCAGAGCGCGGAGATCTAAGCCGTCAAGGCGACGGATGGGACCGCCCAGAACGAAGAGTCCCGAGGAGGCGTTGTCGGCGACGGTGTCGACGATGCCGATATCCCAATTGGTGATCCGGCTGCCGACGATCTCGAGCGCGGGCATCGCATACGCGACGGCGCGCAGCACGTCGATGACGGTTGGAGCTTCGACGTCGACGTCGCGGTCGAGCAGGAATGCCACTTCCGCCTCGATCTTCGGCTGCAGCACACGACCGGCGGCGACGGGCTCGTCCTCGGCGACCATCATGTCGGCGAACAGGACGCCGAAGTCGGGCCGATCGACGCCGAGCTGCTTCTGCACGGCGCGGGACGTCAGCCCGATCTTGCTTCCGACCAGGCGACGTCCCTCGGCCTGCCAGTGCGCCGTATTCTCATGCTGTATGGCGTAGGCGGCATCGACGTCGAGCTCGGCCAACTGCGGTCGGATGGGGGCGATCGGCGTGCCGGCGTAGGCCGCACGGATCCGGGCGGCGAGTTCGCCGTGTTGGATCTGCTGGTTCATCTGAAGAATCCTATTTGCCTGTCCGGAGGAATTCGACGTGGAGGCGGTTGAATTGCTCCGCATCCTCGAACTGGGGCCAGTGGCCACAGCGGTTCATGACGACGAATTTCGAACTTGGGATCATGTCGGCGATCTGCTTGCCTTCTTCCGGCGTCGCGGTCGGGTCGTGCGACGTCCAGACGACCATGGTCGGCGCCTTGATCGAACGGTACTGCTCAGCGGTGATCATGTTGGGCCGCCGGATCTCCATCTCCTGCAGGCACATGATGCGCTTCATCGTGTCGGCGAACCCTGGCTGGGCATAGATCGCCCGGCGGGTCTCGATCAGATCGTCGGAAACCATGGATTTGTCGCACATCAGAAACTCGAGGCGCGCCTTGATGCGCTCCCAAGTAGGATCGGAGGCAGCTTCGTTAGAAAGCTTCTTTAACCGCTCCATGACCTGTGGGTGGGCCGTCCAGCCTCCGGCAGTATTGAGAACGAGCTTCTGGACCGCCGCCGGACGATGCACTGCGAGATAGGTCGCGACCCAACCGCCGAGAGATTCACCGCTGATCATGGCCTTGTCCCTGCCGAGCGCCTTGAGCACGGCGAGCACGTGATCGGCATAATCCTTGACCTGATAGTCAATGGGGGGCTTGTCGGTCCATCCATGTCCCAGCATGTCGATGGCGACGAACCAGAAGTGATCGGCATGTGGGCCGAAGTTCCTGGAGTAAGCCTCTGCATGGCCGCCAACACCATGCAGCGCAAGGACGAGCGGCTTCGACGGGTCACCCGACTCGATGCAGCGGGTCCGGATGCCGCCCGCTTCGATGTAATGCTGCTTGAAGGAGACACCCCTCAGATCAGCCCAGACGCTGGAAAAGTTCGCTGGACGTTTGTCACTCATAACTCACTCTCGCTGGCTGGTTGTCAGGCGAACAGCGGCGTGGCGCTGGGCTTCGAGGATTCATGCAGGCTGTCGCGCTTCACCGCTGAAAGGTCCGTAAGGTCGAGGATCGTTCGGATCGCCGCGCCGAGCCGTTCGGTGGCTTCGCCGACATTGGGCGTGCCGTCTTTATCGCGCCAGGCCACCACCCCGTCCGGGCGGACAAGCAGCGCCCCGGCTTCCTCGATCTCGCGGATGCGCTGCCACTCACAGTAGAGATCCTGTGTTTCGGGCGAACCGATCACTACGATCCGCAGGAAGGGCAGATCGAGCCGTCGCACTGCGTCCTTCCAGGCTGCACCGGCGAGGCCGGTTACCACGGTGAAAAGACCCTTTCCGGTCACGTCGAGCGTCGACACCCGCACACCGTCCGGACCGACAAGCCATGCATGCGGGATCTTCGCCCCAGGACGCGTCGTCGGTTGATTGTAGAGGTCGCGATCCCGCAGCCATTTCTCCGGGCCAGTGCCGATGTCCGGAATCACGGCCGAGGATTCATACCGCTGGTTCATCTCAACGCCTTGGGCGTTGAACTCCCTCTGCTTGAGATCGAGCGCGGCCTGGGCGGCCTTGCGGGCGGCAACGCCCTCCGGCCCTGGATCGCGGAAGCGCGCAATTCCCGCTGCGATCGGATTCTCCGCGCCCTCGACTCGGAAGCACGCGTTCAAGGGGGCATAGTCGAGCCGCGACTGGTTCGCCCGCAGCACGACTTGCTTTCCAACGGGGGCCCGCTCCTGTGAATAGCTCTCCAGAAGTTTTGGACCAGCCCACCCCTTGACGGCGTAGGCGAGTTTCCAACCGAGATTGTGCGCGTCCTGCACGCAGGTGTTGTTGCCAAGACCACTCGAGGGCGGATGCCGGTGGACCGCGTCGCCACCGCAGAACACCCGGCCCTTGGAATACTGGGTCACGTATGCCTGGTTCACGTACCAGATCGACGTCCTCACGATATCGAGTTCGATTGTCGGGTCACCGATCAGCACCTTGATCTTCGGAACGATCGCCTCCGGCGACAGGTCCGGCTCTCCCTTGCTGATGTCGAAGCCCCAGCCAGCGATCCACTGCGTCCAGGGACGCACCGCGCGCAGGAGCCCCATGCCGATCTCGCCGAAGCTGGCGTCCGGGGTGACGATCCAGTTCAGGATGCTCGGGCGATGTCGGCTATATTTCGAAAGATCGGCGTTGAAGATGGTGTAGACCGTGCCCGCCCGCGCCATCCGGCCTTCGATCGGCAGCCCGAGATGGTCGACCACCATCGAGCGCGCGCCGTCGGCGCCGACCATGTAGCGCGCACGGATGGTGTATTGGCGGCAGTCCAATCGGTCGCGCAGCGTGGCCGTCACGCCGTCCGCATCCTGCTCGTGGCTGACGTACTCGGTGTTGAATGCGAATGTCGCGCCCTTCTCCGCCGCCTTCTGAAACAGGATAGGCTCGAGCAGCGGCTGAATGATGTCAACCATGCCGCACGGGCTCGCACGCAGATAGTCGCCGCGGCGATCGTCTCCCGTGCCCCACGTTCGCATTCGGACCAGCTCGGGCCCCGCAAGACTGGTCGTGAACGTCGTATCGCCCATCAGCTCCCACGGGCTCGCATACCGCGCGACATCGTCGGCGATTCCGAGGTCGCGGAAGACCTCGTTAGCGCGCTGGTTCGTAATATGGGCCCGCGGGCTGTCAGCCATCCAGTTGCCGCGCGAGACGATGTGACAGCGAGCGCCGCAATTGGCCAGCGCAAGCGCGGTGGTCGAGCCTGTCGGGCCGGCTCCGATGATGAGCACGTCTGTTTCGTATGCCATGTGCCTGCTCTGCGATGCCTCGCACGCGAGGGATTCAGTCGTCAATGAGTGGTGTCGGCCTGTTTGGCGGCCATCATCGCCATGCCGGTGATCCAGCCCGGAATAGCTTCGTAGAACTCCTGCTCGATCTCGAAGCGGCCGCCCGTCGAAAAGGCGCCAAAGGCGGCGACCCATGCGAGAACCTCGTTGGCGCCGCGGCCCGCGGCCTCGCGGACCTTGTCGGTATCGAGCGCATCCGCTCGCCAGATCTGTCCGCTGCGCAGGATCTCCATGAAATCCCTGTCCCAGTCCGGATTGAGCGGCTGGCAGGGGCCTTTGCCAGCCTCGGCGAGAACACCTGCCTCGAGCACGCGCTTCTCGCGCGTTGCCCTGGCTTCCGCGGTCGGATTGCGGCCATTGATCAGACGCTCGCGGACCTCCGGCGGCGCGTCCTTGATCGACGGCAGCGGAGGATCGTGCGACAGACCGCCTGAGGCCGCGAACAGCACCTTTTTGCCCGAATGCATGGCGAAGCGACCCACGGATTCGCCGAGCTGGCGCGCACGACGGTAAGTCGGCACGGGCGGCGCAGCGGCATTCACGAAGATGGGCAGGATGGGGATCGACTTGAAATCACCAAGCACCGCCTCCCACATCTGAACGAAGCCGTGATCAACCGACATGCGGTACGATATCGCGACGTCGAAGTCATCCGCCCGCACATGATCCACAAGTTCGAGCGCTGTCTGCTCCGGAACGTCCAGCGGACCCGTCCCGCCACCCCAATCACCAAGGGAGACCGCTCCCGCTCCGACACAGAACGAGGGCATCAAGTCGTAGAAGAAGCCATTGAAGTGATCGGGCGCGAACTGGATCACGTAATCAGGCGCAAACTCGTTGACGAAGCTTCTAAGCCGCTCGAATGCAGTCCGGACGCGCTCCTCGGTTTCGGTGCTGGCGGGGCCTCTATACATCAAGGGCGTATGGGAGGCGCAGACGATCGCGACTGACATGATCGAACTCCTTCGAACGCGAGTTGTATTATCGATTGATGGCTACCGGCTATTTCTTCACCAGCGGGCACGGGCTTTCGGAGAGCGGGCGATTCACGGATTCGCCTGGTAGCGTCTGCACGACATTGTAGAGATCCCAGTCGCCCTTATTCTCTCCCGGTTTCTTCACCCGAAGCAGATACATATCGTGGATCATCTTGCGGTCGGCGCGGATATAGCCATCCGCCGCAAAGAAATCGTTCACCCGCTCCTTTTCCATCTGCTTCATTACAGTTGGAGCGTCGTCGGTACCTGTCGCCTTGACGGCCTTCAGGTAATGCGCCACCGAGGAATAGACGCCAGCATGGAAACTGGTCGGCATCTGCTTCGCCTTGGCATAGAAGCGCTCGGCCCATGCGCGCGTTTCCGGCGTACGGTCCCAATAGAACGGAGAGACCTCATAAGCGTCATGCGCGATATTCAGGCCGACGGCGTACACGTCCGTCAGCACCGATTGGAGCGGAACGATCTTAGCCCTCGCGCTCAATCCGAATTCGTCGGCCTGCTTGAGCGCCGTCACGGTATCACCGCTGGAGGCCGCAATCGCAATGACGTTGGCTCCGGCATTGGATGCCGTGAGCAGGAACGATGCGAAGTCAGACGTATTTGGTGGAAACACGGAGTTGCCCACCACCTGTCCGCCGTTCAGCTTCACCTGCTCCGACGTATCCCGCGTCAGAGCGTGACCGTAGGCCTGATCGACCGTGAGAAAGTACCACTTGGTCCCGCCCGCCTCGATCACGGCCTTCGCCGCGCCCTTCGCGAGATTGTAAGTATCAACGGTCCACTGAACAGTGAGCGGCGAGCAGGCCTTGCCGCTGAAATCGGACGAGGTCGAACCGGACAGCAGCATGACTTTGCTCCGTTGAGCGGCCATGTTTTGTACGGCGAAGCCGATCGGCGATCCCTGCATATCGGCGATCACATCGACGCCCTCAATGTCGAACCAGCGTGCGGCAATTTGCGCCCCGACATCCGGCTTGCCCTGGTGATCCGCTGAAATGACTTCGACGTTGAGACCCGCTCCGAAGTCCTCGGCCGCCAATTCTGCCGCGACCACCGAGCCCTTGCCGTTCGCCATGGCCGTGGGGCCAGCGATGTCGGTTAGGACACCTATCTTCACCTTCCCGCCGCTGAGATTCGGCGTCCCGCCGGCGCTCTGCGCTGCGGACGGCGCCGCCGAGATTGCGAGGGCCACGCACACGACCGCAGGCAAATGAAAGCTTGAATGAACCATCGTTTCCTCCCGTAGCCGCTCTATTTGGACGTGCGGGCGATAGATTGCATTCTTTTGGACTTGGATTACATGAAACCTGTGAAATGTTCGCGGTGCGAACACATCCGGAGGGGATCCGATGCACCGAAACGTGAGGTCGCTTTCCCGCGGGTTGGCGCTGATCCGCGAGATCAACGCGATCGGGCCGTCGAACGTCGTGCAGCTCGCGAAGAGGACCGGCCTCAACCGGACGACCTGCTATCGTCTGCTATATACCTTGCAGGAAGACGGCTACGTGAAGTTCGACGAGACGAACGCGCTCTTCGGTCTCACGCCACAAGTGCGCTCGTTGAGCGAAGGCGTGTCCTCCCGCGACCTGTCCAGCCAGGCCGTGCTTCCTGCGATGTTCAGCCTGCTCGACCAGGTCTCATGGCCGAGCGATTTCGGGATCTTCGACCTCGGTTCTATACTGATCCGAGAGAGCACGCATCCCTTTAGCCCGTTCTCGGTCCACCGCTCGATGGTGGGGCGCCACCGATCGCTGATAAGGAGCGCGCTGGGACGCGCGGTTCTTGCCGCGTCACCGTCCGCTCTACGTCGAGAGATGCTCGAGATGACGGCGTCTCTTGTCGAAGAAGACTCTGTGCTCGCGAAGGACCGCCATTTCGTCGAGGACATCGTGATTCAGACCAAAAAAGACGGCTACGCATCCTCTGTCGGTGGGTCGGAGACAGGTATCAGTGCCATTGCGCTGCCAATCCGTGGCGCCGGTCCGGTGCTCGGTAGCCTGAATCTGATCTTCTTCTCGACATCGATGACGCCTGAGGTAGCAGCAAGGAGGTATTTGCCACACATGAAGCAGGCGGTGAAGGAGGCCGAACGTCGGTGGTCAGCGGCGAACAAGAAGCGCGGAAAACTCTCTCTGGCGAGCCCCTCAACGAGGGCGGCGGGCGCAACGCCGAAGTGAACTTCCATGGCCAGAAGCGATCGAACGATACGCATGCCTCGACCACCGATCCAGATGCGCGGCTCCCGCTGCCGACGCGGCTGATGGCGGGGCTCGCCATCCTCAAGCACATGTGCGGCCTGTCGGACGAGGTCCTGTGCGAGCGTTGGGTGGAGAACCCCTATATCAGCTGTTGCGCGGCGAGGAGTTTTTCCGGCACGAACTCGTCATTTGGCCGCTCCCCGATTGAAGAAGCTGCGCACCTATCTCGGCCGAGTCATGCGCGATATCGGTCGGCGTATCAAAGGCGACCCGGACAAGCAGGCCGCCTTCGCCCAATTGCTGTCTCTGGCGGGTGCCGTGCGCGAAGCGTCAGAAACAGCGGGGCAAGAAGATCTATAGCCTGCACGCGCCGAAGGTCTAATGCATCGGCAAGGGCAAGGTGCATCGCCCCTACGGGCTGGGGGTCAAGGTCTCCGTCGTGACCCCGCTGTATCGCTCGAAAGGCGGCCCGTTCGTCGCCCATGTAAAGGCGCTTCCCGGCAACCCGCGGGCACACGCTCGAAAAGATCGTCCCCGACATCGAAAAGCAGATCGGCGCGAGCCTGTCTCGCATTGTCGTCGACCGCGGCTATTGTGGCCACAACGCGCCGGCCGAGCACCGGTTCAAGGTCTACATTTCCAGCCAGAAGCGGCGCGTCACCGAACACATCAAGCGTGAGATGCGACGGCGCTCGGCCGTCGAGCCAGTCATCGGGCATCTGAAATCAGATCATCGCATGAACAGAAGCCATCTCGCCCATCAGGAAGGCGACGCCGCAAACGTCATCCTCGCCGCCGCCGGATACAACTTCCGTCGCCTGTTGGCATGGCTCGCGTTTTTGTTGTCCGCAATCCTGATCACGTTCGCCGCGCAAATAACATCACGCGATCAACCGGTCGTCGCTTGATCCGAGTTCTTCACGGCCAACTGAGGCACCCGATCCGGACATCATCATGAGGCGCTCTGCGACTTCGGAAAGGCAGCCAGCGACGCAAACAGTGCGATCGCGTTGAGATTCTAAATACTAACCAACCCAGTGCCGGACTGGCTATCCATTTGCCCGCCGCGCTCGCCCCGTCTTCGCAACCCGGCCCGCTCCGGATGGCGACACCCGCTCCGGATAGCGTTTGACAGCTTTGCCGAATGACTCGATAATAAAAAAAACTTGACGGGGAGGATAAAACCATGAGGCGGCTGGTTCCGCCGGACGATATTCCGCGCTGGATTCCGGGGAAACTGACGCTGGACAGCAGCGGATCCCGGTGGCGTGGCGTGACACTGAAAGGCTATGAGTACGCCGACCTTCATGTCGCCATTCCGTCGATGCGTGACTACATGATCGTTGTCTACGAAGGCGAAGCAGCCCGCATGGGACGACGATGCGGGGGGCCTTGGGAGTATCATCGGGTCGAGCCTGGCGTAGTTTCTCTTTTGACGCGCGCGGAACAGTCGGAATGGGCGTGGTCACGGCCGATCTCGGTGTCCCACGTCTATCTCTCCCATGACGCGATCACCAAGGTTGCCGGCGACATTTACGACCGCAACATAGCGGATGTCGAAATCGGCGATAAGGTCCGCGCGGTCGACGACTTCCTCCCTTGGGTCAGCCGCAGGCTTCGGCAGGAACTGAGCGGCGGCGAGGTTGGCGGACGCGTGATGGTAGAGACTTTGCTTACGCAGGCTTGCGTGCATGTCCTGCGTAGCTTTGCCCACACCGAATTCCGCGAGCCAAGGAGTTCGGGTACCTTCACCCCGGCCCAGCGCAGGATCCTGACCGAGTACTTGGCCGAGAACCTGAGAGGTGATGTCTCGCTCGCCGATATGGCTGGCGCGGTAGGGCTCAGCGTATTCCATTTTTCGCGCAAGTTCCATGCCGAGTTCGGCTGTCCGCCGCATCAGTGGCTGGTACGCGAACGGATTAAGCGCGCGAGCGAGTTGATCAAGCGGCAATGTCTGCCGTTAAAGGAAGTCGCGTACGAGGCGGGCTTCGCCGATCAGAGCCACATGACGAGGCTCTTCCGCCGGCTTTACAGAATGACGCCCGCTGAATACCGGCGGACTTTCGACTGATGGCGGGCGCGCGCTTGGACATGACGTGACCGGCTTAGAGACTTCTCTGATTGGGGCCCTTAAAGTCAAGCTGCTCCTGCTTCTCCTCATTCCACGCCGTCCGCGTTGGTATCTTATCTCGGTTCCGTGGGCTACTCGCTTCTCTTCGCGGTCGGCGCATTGGCCGCCGCATGATGGGCTCAGAAGAGCAAGGCGTCCCAATTTGTCTTACGACCTTCGGTTCTGGACTCTCAACGATATCGCCTTGCCCATCGTCCCCACGGGGACGATACCTTCCGCTGGCGCGGATTTCTTGATGTATCTCGGTTTGTCTCCTTATAACGATCCCCACTGAGCGTGACTCGCGGGGCTTGCGCGACGCGGTGCGGTTTTGATTCAAGCACGGCGAATCGAGGAGCTTCGTCATGCCGATCCCGCTTCGAGAGGATTTCAACGCGGCCGGTCTTCGTTCGGCGGCGCGCGAGAGCAAGGATGCCGGCCAGACGCGCCGGCTGCTGGCGCTGGCCGCGATCTGCGAGGGCGCCACGCGCACCGAGGCGGCCCGGATCGGCGGCGTGACGCTGCAGATCGTGCGGGACTGGGTGATCAAGCTCAACGCGCACGGGCCCGCGGGTCTGATCGACCGCAAGGCGCCCGGCCAGAAGCGACGGCTCGACGATGCGCATCGCGCCGCCCTGGCGGCGGCGGTCGAGAGCGGGCCGATCCCGGCCGTGCACGGCGTGGTGCGCTGGCGGGTGGTCGATCTGCGCCAGTGGCTGCACGACGAGTTCCAAGTCAGCGTGTCCGAGCAGACGCTGAGCCGCGAGCTGCGCGAGCTTGGGTATCGCAAGCTGTCCGCCCGCCCGCGCCACCACGCCCAGGCTGCTGGCGCGATCGAGGCTTTTAAAAAAGCCTCCCCGCGCGCCTGGGCGAGATCGCGGGCGAGCAGGGCGTCGAGCCCGGCGACATAGAGGTCTGGTTCGGCGACGAGGCCAGGATCGGCCAGAAGAACAAGGTCACGCGCCGCTGGGCCAAGAAGGGCTCGCGCCCGTCCGCCCCGCACGACCAGCGTAACCGCCCGGTGTCGGCCACCTTGTCGTGTTGCTCGAGGGCTTGGACACCAGTGGCATGGACAAGCTCGAGGCTATCCCTAGGGACAGCACCAGTGCGACGCAGTTCATCGAGGTCATCACCGGCCACGAACGGCGGCGCAGTTACAGCGATGCTGAGAAGGCACGTCTGATTGCGGAGGCATCGCAGCCGGGGGCGCGCGTGCATGACGTGGCGCGCCGTCATGGAATCTGCTCGAGCTTGCTCTACCGTTGGCGCCGGCAGGGTTTGCGCATCGGTCCGACGGAGCGAGCGTCCCCGCTTTTGCCGGTTTGCGTAGCGTCGGAGGCTACGGCTCCGGTGATGCCGGAGGCTGCGGTTCATCGCAGGCCGGCGCCGCAGCCGATCGAGATCACGTTGCCGAACGGCTGCACAGTCCGTGTCGATCAGCATGTCGACGCGCGGGCGCTCCGGCGCATCCTCGCGGCACTGCGCGAGTGATCTCGCTGCCGGGCGGCACACGGGTCTGGCTGGCCGCGGGGGCCACCGATATGCGGCGCGGCTTCGACGGCCTTTCGCGGCAGGTGCAGCAGGTGCTCGGACAGGACCCGTTCTGCGGCCACCTGTTCGTCTTCCGAGGCCGACGGGGCGATCTGGTGAAGGTTCTCTTCTGGGATGGTCAGGGGATGTGCCTGTTCGCCAGGGTTTTGGCGCCATTGCCGTCTTGAGGGCGGCGGCTCGATCGACAAGACGATTCCATCGACTGCATTGCTTGCGTGGCACGTTCGATGCGGGAACCTCGTACAGGCAATAGTGCGCATTGTAGGCATGCCTGGTGACGAGTCCATGTTCAGCCCACCTGGCGAGGGTCGTTTCGTGGATGTTGAGGCGTGCCGCGGCTTCCCGTTTTGTCAGCATTCCGCGATCTCGCAGACGGTCATAGCGCGAGCGCAAGCCGTACCGATGGACGAGATAGGCGACCAGCAAGGCTGTGAAGCGGGCATCGCGGCGGCCGCGCCGCGCCGATCCTCCTGGGCGATAGCCCTGCTGGTTGAGGAGTTCGGCGATCTCTGCATAGATGTGTCTGTCGAGGAGCTTGTCGACCAGTTCGACGATGCCGGACGGCGTCTTTACCTGCTGCGCGGAAGATTTTGGGCTCATTGTGGTGAGCGTTTGGATTTTGCCGCCCTTGAAGCGGACGTGGATCCTGGTGGTGCCTTCCGCCGGCATTTTGACGAGGGTGACATCCTCAATGATGTGGGCGAGCAACCGTTTGCGTTCACGGTCCGGCGTATCCGGATCTGCCCAGAGCTTGCTGAAGTCTACCGTCATCGCGATCAGCCGCTCGCGGACAGCTTCATCGAGGACGAGCTGATCCTGCTCTCGTGCGCGCTCTCGATCTTCGCGGGCTTTGGCCAACACGCGGAGCTTCTCGTTCCATTCGCCTTCGAGCGTGTCAGCGACGAGGCGATTATTGGGGTCGACCAACATGAAGCGGCGCTGGGCGAGGTCCGCTTCGATGTGGGCGCGTTCGATCGCTCGACAGCGCAGCCGATCTGCTTCTTCGTGCCGGGCTTCGATCTCCCTGCGGATCTCGAGCGTCAACTCGACGGCGGCCGGCGTCATCTGTTCGGCAATCAGCATGCCAATGGCATTATCGATCGGAGGCCCGGCGATTGACTGGCAGTTGGGCTCGCCGCGATACCCGTGAGCGCGGTCACAGACGTACCAGGCATCCAGCCGTCCGCGCCGGGCAGCGTAGCGGATGCGGAAATGTTTACCGCATCGCCCGCACACCGCCCGTCCTTGCAGCAGCGCCGTACCTTCCCGCGGAGGCGACGCGCGCGCCAACTCATATCCTCGACCGTTGGTCTTGAGAATCTTGAGATTCTCCTGGAATTGCTCCCAAGTGATGTAGCCGGGATGGGCATCCGGGATGCAAGCCAGCCAGTCATCGTGCTCACGCCGCTGCAGGGTCTTTTTACCGTCGATGGCTCGTCGATAGCGCCGGCGCCCATAGGCGTAGGCGCCGGCGTAGCGTGGGTTGTTCAGGACGCGTATCGCCGTCGATGCGGTCAATGGCCGAAAAACCGTGGTCTCGCTGTTGCGTAGACGCGAGGGAAACAGAAGGCCTTCCCTGCGAAAGGCCTTGACGGTTTGGCATGCGGAGCCGACGCGAGAGAACGTGTCGAAGAAATGGTCGATTGTCTCCCTGACCTGCGAGTCGGGATCGAGCGTCACGTTGCCGGACTGGCCATAGATCAGCCCGGTTGGCAAGACGCAGTGGTACTCGCCGCGCCTAACCTTGTTGAGGATTCCGCCGCGTAGCCTTGCTTTGATCACATGCAACTCGGCCTCACTCATTGTGCCCTTGAGCCCGAGCAGGAGGCGGTCATTGAAGGTTGACGGATCGTAGATGCCATCCTCATCGAGGATTAGGGTGTCGGCCAGGGCGCAGATCTCCAGCAAACGCTGCCAATCGGCATTGTTCCGCGCCAGGCGGGAGACCTCCAGGCCCATCACGATACCGGCGTGCCCCATGCCGACGTCGCTGACCAGGCGCTGAAAGCCTTCGCGCCAGGCAGCCGATGCACCGGACTCGCCTTGATCACTGTCGATGACGACGATTTGCTCGTCGCGCCAGCCAAGGGCAATTGCGCGTCCACGAAGTGCATATTGCCGCTTCGCGCTCTCGACGTTCTCGATGACTTGTCGCATCGAGGACTGACGAATGTACAGGTAGGCACCGCGTTCGAGGTGGTGAGGCTGAACCTTGAGAGACTCCTTCATGGTGTTCTCCGATCGTGGGTGCTCATCGCGATTGTCGCCAGCACATGAACGATAGCTGTGCGCTCGTTACGCACTGGTGGAGTGAGCGATGATGTATGAACTGGCTGTTGAACGGGGCTTGCGGCGACCAGCGTCTGCGTCCAACCCCACATGCCCCGACGCAGAAAGAGCATGAGGCCACTGCGGGCCGTAAGCGGTAGCGCCTCGCCGAGAGCCGCCATGCGCAGCACCTCATACTGGGCCGCAATGGCGGACGATGGGATCGAACACGCCAGTGTCGTGGCGTGTTCATCCGGCAGTTTTTTTTAATGCTCGCTCGATCGTCCTGGGATGAACCTCGATGCCGAGCTCGTCGCGGATCAACCTTGCAAGCCCCCGAGCGCGAACCGGCTCGCCCGGGACCAGCCGTGCCTGTAGGAACGCAAGAACCTCGCCGTGGACCTTGTGGGGGCCGTGGGGGCCTGGCCTCTTTGGGACCAGTCCCGCAATCCCTGCCGCATCGAAGTTCGCCTTCGCTTGGTAATAGGTCGGCCTGGAAACGCCATACTCGTCGGAAATGTCGGTCACCGAGGCGTTGTCGATGGAGACGCGACGCAGCATCTCGTACTTGACCTGCACGGCGTCGTGCGGATCGAAAAACTCGCTTCCCTGAAACTTTGGATCGCGCACCTTCTCGGGCGTCGGATTGAGCGTGCCGTCCTCGAGGAGGGCGTCGGTCTTCGAGCGCTTGCTGTCGTGCTTCGCCGGCACCGTCCGCTCCGAGCGCGCGAATCATTCGCGTAATTAGATTTATGCCGCAAAATGTGCAGATGTCAAGTCCGCGACAGCCGTCGATGGCACATAAGACGCCAGATTTTTGGGGAACGATACAGACATAAGAAGATTGTTGCGGCATTAATCACCTTACATGTGCGGCGTAATCATCCTTACGGTTTGCGGCGCGATCGCGAGGCTGCTCTGTCGGAAAGGCGCTTCACCAAGCTGGCTAGCTCCATCAGGTCGACAGCACGCAAAAGTGCCCGTCCGTGACCGATGACGATCTCTGGATCCGGGCTCGCACGATCGGTCCATTGCGGAGGAACCGACCATACGGTGGCGCTGTCGCCCTGCAGTAAGAGGCGTTCGCCATACCGGTTGTATCGTTTGCCGACGCAAGGAAGCTGCCGCCCGAACAGTGGGTGGAATGGATGCATCACCTGCACAAACTGCCGCGCTGCATTCGAAGAGTCTGCATTCTCAGTTGAGGTACAAGCGGCTCGAGCGCGGGCGCTTTGTCTGGCCTCAGGCGAAGGACGGTGCGGTGACACTGACGCCCGCGCAACTACCGTCGCGCACGTGGCAGCCGGAGATGGCGGGCTGAGCTGCGGCTTTGCGTTGCGGCGACGCGGAAGAATTCGGCACGATCCGCGTTGTGATTGATCTCTCCTCCCTCCCGAGCGACGTGCGCGCGCTGATCGAAGCGCAGGCGGCGACGATCGCGCGGCAGGACGCGGAACTGATCGCGCAGCGCGATAGGATCGCGGCGATGCAGCTGCAACTCGAACGACTGCGGCGTATGCAGTTCGGCCGCTCCTCCGAGAAGATCGCCGCCGAGATCGCACAGCTGACGCTGGCGCTGGAGGACCTCGAGGCCGGTGCCGCTCGGAACGAGGCGTTGACCGGTAGCGCGCGGGTGACTCCGGCCGGTGCCTCGCACGAACTGCCGGCGCGGCGTCCGCTGCCCGATCATCTGCCGCGGATGACGGTGACCCATGAGACCGCGTGCACATGTCCGCAGTGCGGCGGCGCGCTGCGCAGGCTCGGCGAGGATGTCACGGAGGTGCTCGACTACGTGCCGGCGTCGTTCCGGGTGATCCGTCACGTCCGGCCAAAATTCTCCTGCCGGACGTGCGAGGGCATCAGCCAGGCACCCGTGCCGGACCTGCCGATCCGTCGCGGGCGCGCCTCGCCGGCGCTGCTCGCCCACGTGCTCGTCGCGAAGTTCGCCGATCATCTGCCGCTGTATCGGCAAAGCGAGCTCTACGAGCGGTCAGGCGTAGACCTCGAGCGCTCGACGCTGGCGGATTGGGTGGGCCAGTGCAGCGCCCTGCTGCGCCCGCTGATCGATGCGCTCGAACGCCATGTCATGGCGGGCGAGCGGGTGCATGCCGACGACACGCCAGTGCCGGTGCTGGCCCCGGGCGCGGGAAAGACCAAAACCGGTCGCCTGTGGGCCTATCTGCGCGATGAGCGGCCCTATGCCGGGGCGGCCGCACCTGCCGTGCTCTACCGCTACAGCCCGGATCGCCGGGGCGACCATCCGCGCAGCCATCTCGCCGCGTTCAAAGGCGTGCTGCACGCGGATGGCTACGCTGGGTTCAACGGGCTCTACGATGGGGGGAGCATCGTCGAAGCCGCGTGCTGGGCGCATGTGCGACGCAAGTTCTTCGACCTGCATGCGACCGGCAAAGCGCCGCTGGCGACCGAGGCGCTGAACCGGATCCGGGGTCTCTACGCGATCGAGGGCGAGATCCGCGGCCGGCCGCCCAACGACCGCCGCCACGCCGCCAGACGAGAGCCGGGCCGCTGCTCGCGGACATAAAGACTTGGCTGGAGGCAACGCTGCGGCGCGTTCCGCAGCGCGGTGATCTCGCGGCCGCACTCCGTTACGCGCTCGCCCGCTGGACGGCACTGACACGCTACACCGATGACGGCACCATCGAGATCGACAACAACCCCGTCGAACGCGCGATCCGGCCGATCGCCTTGGGTCGGAAAAACTGGCTGTTTGCGGGATCCGACGCAGGTGGCGTGCGCGCTGCAGCCATCGCTTCCCTGATCGCAACTGCGCGGCTCAACGATGTCGAGCCGGAAGCCTATCTGCGCCACCTCCTCGAGCGCATCGCAACACATCCGATCAACCGTGTCGCCGATCTGCTGCCCTGGCATTGCCGCGACCTCATCAGCGACAAATCGGAAACCCTCGCGGCCGCCTGACACAGCAGCGTCAATCTCCCACAGCCGCGCGTCAGACCGGACGGTTACCGACCAGCGCACGGCTTCGACCTACATCTTCGGCGCCATCTGCCCGCAGGACGGCAAGGCGGCCGGGCTCATCCTGCCATGGTGCAACGTCGAAGCGATGGACCTGCACTTGGCCGAGATCTCGGCCAAGGTCGCGCCGGGCCGCCACGCGGCGCTGCTACTGGGACCAGGCCGGCTGGCACATGTCGGAGCGGCTTGCTGTGCCGCCCAACATCACCATCGTGCCGCTGCCCGCCAAATGCCCGGAGCTGAACCCGCAGGAAAACGTCTGGGAGTTCATGCGCGACAACTGGCTCTCGAACCGAGTGTTCGCCTGCTACGACGACATCGTCGACCATTGCGCGGACGCATGGAACAAACTCGAGGACCAACCCTGGCGCATCATGACCCTGGGATTGCGCGACTGGGCGCACGGGTTCTGATCACAGAGGATTGGTATTAGGCCGCGACGACGGTGATCGTCTTGACGTCTGGGGTCGCCGCCGGTTCGTGACCGAAGCGGAATTCCGCATCGTCGATCCACATACGGTGCAAAATTGTTGCGAGTTTGCGACCGACCGCGACACGCGGGCGCGCCATTCCACGACGTTTGGCGATCTTCATGCCCATGCCCGCAAGGCACCATTTCTTGCTGCGAATGAGGAGCGAATGCGCCGCTTCGTAGAGCGCCGTTCGCGTCAGTTCGTCGCCACATCAGCTGATCCGCCCTTGAAGATCCGTCTCGTGGGACTGGTAGCGTCGTGGGGTGAGCCCCAGATGAGCGCCGACGTCCCTCGATTTCCTGAACCGCTCGGGCTGGTCGATCGGCGCCCGGAACGCGAGCGCCGTCAGTGGACCTGATCCCACGCCATATTGCTCACTCATCCCGCAGCGGGGGGGGGGGCCATGGCCAACATCCTGATGTTTACCATGGTGAACCACATTCCCCCGCGTCGGGAATCCCTCACATGAGTCAGCCACCCCGCAGGTTGGTATCAGCCAAGAGCGACGCAGTTGCTCGCCCGATTTCCGACCCGCCGCCAGTGACGATCGCTACTTTGCTCGCGATATGTTGTTTTGCCTCGCGAATTCGTCCGGTTGGAACCACGGGCGACAGCATGAGTTTGCCGACGCCCGCATCGAGAAGAAATCACTGTGCGGCGATTTCTTCGGCATGCTTCTTGACAAGCACGAAGTTGGGAAAGCCCTTGTCCAACTCCTCGTACAACGCGGCGCGATAGGCCGGCTGTCCGCCGATAAATGGCTGGATCTCAGGCCGTTTGCCCGGAACATTTGCTGCCATGTACCACGATTTCGCCTTTACAAAGAGGCTCATTTCGCCTAGGTCATGGCAGCGCTTGCCCCATGCTTCGGCCGCGTCGCGACTAGCCTCGAATCGGCGGATGCCCATTTTGTCCATGTTCTCAATGAACTTCACCACCCAGTCGCCCTCGAGTTCAGCGCCAGTCGGCCCATTGACGAAGGCCGAGGGGGACTGAAGCGCGTAAGTGTAGAGCAGGTTTGGATAGCCGGGCACTGCCTTGCCTAGATACGTCAGAGACTGCTCTTTCCACAGATCGCCCACCGTCCGGCCACGCGCATCCTTGATGTCGACCGCAGAGATAGCGCCGGTACATGTGTCGAAGCCGATGGCATAAACGATTATATCGACCTCGTGCTCCTTGCCTCCGGATACAATTCCTTTCTCGGTGATCCTCTCGATCGGTGTGGCCTTCAGGTTAACGAGATCGACATTGTCCTGATTATAAAGGTCGAAATACCACTGCTGGAGGCAGGGGCGTTTCGTTCCGAAGGGGTGGGGCGGCTCGGTCGGGGCCAGAACCTCGATTAAATGTTCCTTCTTGATCAGCTTGCGCGTCTCGTCCCGCCAGAAGTTATAGTGCGCACGATTGCATTCTTCATCGAAGAATAAATCCGCCGGCGCGGCGAGCCAAAAGGTGAAGCCTTTCTGATCCCAGTTAAAGCGCATGATTTTCTGGCGCTCATCTGCGCTCATCTCATTCCACGGCTTGTAGATCAAATCATAGGCAAAGCCGGCAAATGTTTGCTTCGTTCTCTCCATCACTGGCGGGAACATCGCCTTAAGTTTCTCGTATTCCTCCCGAGTATACTTCTCCTGCCCCATCGGTAGAGCAAGGTTCGGGGTCCGCTGGTAGACGGTGAGATGCTCCGCCTCGCGTGACGCTTCCTGGATGATCTGCACGCCTGAAGCACCCGTCCCGATGACAGCAACTCGCTTGCCTTTCATCGAGACGCCGTCGCGCGGCCAACGTGCCGAATGATAGGATTGCCCCTTAAAAGTCTCCGCGCCGGGGAAGGACGGCGTGACCGGCTGCGTTGTCGATCCCATTCCAAGCACAAGATATCGGGCGGTCAGGCTCTGGCCGTCGCTCGTCCGTACCTGCCAAACACCGTTTGCCTCGTCGAACGTCGTGCCGATGACCCTGGTCTTGAAGGTCATGTAGGGACGGATGCCCCATTTGTCCGCGACATAGTTGAAGTAGGACTTCAGCTCCCTCCAGCCTGGGAATTTCTCCGTGAAATAATAATCCTTCCAAAGCGCCGGGTCGGTGTACTGGTAGACCCACACCTCCGAGTCAACGCGTGCCCCGGGGTAAAATGGTTCTTATCCCAAGTTCCTCCAGGCCCCTCACCATCGTCGAATAGATGGACCTTGTAGTTTCGTTTCACCAGTTCATGCAGGATGTAAAGGCCGGAGAATCCAGCCCCGACGACCAACACATCCAGATCGGCTGCCTTCTTGACTTGAGCGTCCATGTTCGTTCCCCTCTTATTATGTGATGAATATTTTTGTGCACTCCCTGTCCCCTGGCGAAGGGCCTGGGCACGGGTAATTCGATTCCAAGAGAGCATCGTCGCGGAGCACAGACTTGCATTCATCCGGCTCGCGCGATTGCTGCATTTCTCCCTGTCGGAATCAGCTCAGACCAAGCTTCGGGCGAACCCACTCGGCCATGCGCTTAATCGCATCGTCGGCTTCAGGCGCAGTACCAGCGAGAAACTGGAAGACGTGCTGCATGTCGGGGAAAACATCGATTCTAACGTCCACGCCCGCTTTCTTCGCTCGCTCCGCTATCCGCCGGCTGTCGTCGAGAAGAGTCTCGGCGTCTCCGACCGTGATGTATATCGGTGGGAATTTCGAATATTCAGTGTAAAGCGGATTTGCCAAAGGATCCTTTGGATTGCCCTTCTCACCGATGAAAAGACTACCTAAGCCCGTGGTGGTGTCTCGAGAAACCAGCGCGTCCCTGTCCTTGTTCGTGTCGTACGTTTGGCCCGAGGTGTCCATTCCGGCCCAAGGGGACATCGGGATGGTTGCCACCGGAAGCGGCAACCCCTTATCCCGCGCGGCGGCGATTGTCGTGAGCGCAAGCGCACCGCCGGCTGAGTCGCCCGTCAACGCGATATGTTGCGGTTTCAACCCCTCCCGTTCCAGTAACCAGCGATAGGCGGTGACCATATCGTTGACGGGACCTGGATGCGGATTCTCGGGGGCGCGCCGATAATCGACGATCAGCGCCCGGCAGCCGACCGCCTTGGCGATATGCCCAAAGAGCTTGCGGTGGGTGTACATCGAGCCGACGACATAACCGCCTCCATGCGAGCAAAGCAGAACGCGATCACGGACAGCACCGTGGGGCACCGCCCACATAGCCGGAATCCCTTCGACCTCGATCTCCAGGTAGTCGACGCCCCTGGGATCGGCGGTCACGTCGCCCCAATGGCTGAACAGACGTCGGATCTCGTCGAGGCCCATGTCCGGCTTGGCCGTCATCGCGGCGACCCATGACCGGTAGAGATCGGCGAGCTCTGCGGATTCCTTGCTTGGCATATCGGTGCTTCCTTCCCTTGGTGAGCGGAGGTATTCGGTCCCCTCCACGTATGGACACGCGGCAGTTCCCTTCACGGAACGAGGCTTGCGCGCAGCACGGCGCGCCTGTCCGCCTGAGCGAAAGCCTCGTTGATCTGGTCCAGCGGAAATTTGGCGCTGAGCAGCTGGTCGAGCGGCAGCCTGTCGCGGTTGCGCTCGAGGAAACGAAGCGCCTTGCCGAGCGTGTACGGCTCGTAGAGCGCGACGCCGAGCATCGACTTGTTGGTCATGACGAGGCGCGACGGATCGAACGGGTGGCTCTGGCCGGCGTTGATGTTGCCGATGCCCACATAGCGGCCGAACTGCGCGAGCATGCGTATGCCCTCCGGCACCACGTCGGCGCGCCCGACCAGCTCCATCACAATGTCGGCGCCCCGGCCATCGGTAAGCGCCTTGACCTGATTCACGCGCGACTTTTCGTCCGTCTCCTCGGCGATGTTGATGGTGACGTCCGCCCCGAACCGCTTCGCCATCGCGAGCCTGTCGCTGATTGCGTCGAGCACGACGACGAGCCGCGCCCCGAAGGCTTTCGCGACCGCCGTCGCATAGAGGCCGAGGCCGCCGGCGCCCTGGATCACCACGGTCTCGTCGAAGGAAAGGTTCGCCCGCTCGAACCCGGCGATGACCTGCGCCAGGGCGCAGTTCGCGCCGGCGACGATTTCGAGGGGAAGCTTGGGCGGCACCTTGTAGATGGTCGAGCCCGGCTTCACGTAAAAATACTCGCCGTAGCCTCCGACGAAATGCGGCCATTCGGTAGCGTCGCCGGTCATCGCCATGTCGATGTGGTCGCAGGCGGCGCGGCGTCCGCGCAGGCAGGAAGGGCAGTGACCGCAGCCGGTGAAATAGGCGAAGACGACGTGGTCGCCCTCGTGAAGCGGCTCGCCGTTGCTGTCGCGATCCACGTCCCGGCCGAGCGCGGCGATTGTGCCCGTCATCTCGTGGCCGAGCACCGTGGGCAGCTTGCCGCCGAGGCCAGCAAGCCGGAAGTCGCCGCGCCATGCATGCAGGTCCGAGCCGCAGATATTGGCAATCCGCACACGCACGAGGACCGCGCCGGGCCGGGGCTCCGGCACCGGCATTTCGGCCATATCGAAGGGCTGTCGTGGCCCCCGGAACAAAGCGACGCGGCCGGTAGCAGACATTTTAGAGAGTCCTCCTAGTCTGGAACACGAGCGGCATGCGGATGGCATGGACGGTCACAGGGCGAGTCCCGCCGCGCGCTCGCGCAGGGTGCGCTTGTCGACCTTGCCGACACCGGTTTTCGGCAGCGCCGCGACCACGACGAAGCGGTCTGGTATCCACCACTTCGCGAAGCGGCGCGCGAGCCACGCGCTCAGTATGTCTGGGTCGAGCTCTCCACTCTCCTGCAAGGGCACAACAAAGGCCACTGGCCGCTCCTGCCAACGTGCGTCCGGCATCGCCACGACCGCCGCCTCCAAAACGCCGGGACAGGCAGCGAGTTCGTTCTCGAGATCCACTGAGGAGATCCATTCGCCGCCGGACTTTACGAGATCCTTCGCGCGGTCGACGAGGCGGATCGAGCCATCGGAGCCTTGCGTCGCAATGTCGCCGCTTCGCCACCACCCATCGGCGAAGCTGTCGCGGCTGCGCTTATCGCGGTAGTATTCGGTGGCGATCCAGGGACCTCGCACATGCACCTCGCCAGGGTGGCGGTCGTCGCGGGGCACGGGTTTTCCGCAATCGTCCAGCACCTTGAGTTCGACTCCGGGTACGGGAATGCCCTGCCGGATCCGAACCTTGATCCGCTCTTCCGGTCCGGCCTCGAACACGCTGCGCCGCACATGAGTGATCGTCGCGAGCGGGGCGGCTTCTGTCGCGCCCCAGGCGGTGAGGATGGGGACGCCGTACTCGTTGTGAAAGCGCTTCATGAGCGCCTCGGGCGTGGCCGAGCCTCCGAGCATGAGGCCGCGCAAGCTGCTGATGTCGCGCGGCTTCTTCTTCAGCTGCGCATAGAGTTCGACGCCGATCGTCACTGCGGCGGCGCAGAACGTGCCGCGCTCGGCCTCGATGAGATCGAGAATGTCCGCGGCAGTCGGATGCGGGCCTGGCAGCACGATCGTCGCGCCGACGGCGACCGCAGCGTGGGGCAGTCCCCACGAGTTGGCGTGGAACATGGGCACGACCGGCAGCACGGTGTCATGCTCGCTGATGGCGAGGACATCGCGAAGGCAAAGCGCGAGCGTGTGCAGGTAGAGGCCGCGTTGGGTGTAGACGACCCCCTTGGGATCGCCCGTCGTGGCGGACGTGAAGCACATGCCGCAGGGGCTGTTCTCCTCGATCTCGGGAAACGCGAAGTCCGGATCGCCTGTCGCGAGAAAGCTCTCATAGTCACAATCGCCGAGAGGCGCCGGCCGATCGTCCATGACGATGATGTGGCGGAGACTGCGCACCGAAGGAGCGACTCGTTCCACGGTCGGCAGGAGATCCGGATCCACGAAGAGGACCACGTCTTCGGCGTGGTTCATGATATAGGCGATGTGCTCGTCGGTGAGGCGGATGTTCACCGTGTGCAGGATGGCGCCAAGGCACGGAACGGCGAAGTAGAGCTCCATGTGCCGGTATGTGTTCCAGCCCAGCGTCGCGACTCTGTCGCCCGGCTTGACCCCGAGCCGAGCCAAGGCGCTCGCAAGCTGTCGAGTACGCCGACAGTAATCGGCATAATGATAGCGAAAAAGCTGGCCGTCGGCTTGTCTCGAAACGATCTCGTTCTGCGGTAGGAAAGACTCCGTGCGCTCCAGGAAGGTCTTCAGAGTGAGCTGCATCGCTGTCGCCCTAAAAATCATACCTGCGGTCTAGACGGAACGCCAGTTGACACCAGTGACGGAGCTGGTGCACGAGCGTACAGCTCGGCAGGCCGAGCTTCCACCACAACGATGCCGCACGGTCCCGGCGCGGCTTTTGCATCAACACCTACTAACTGAGTCTTCATTTAGCCCCGTTCCCCCTGAACTCGGCCCGAACTTCACGCGTGGGCGCCATCCAACCTCGATGAGCGGAGAGTTTATGCCTCGGCCTCCGGGCAGTCTTTAACATTCAATGTGGCCATATAGAACAATCTTGCTGGGTCGTTCGGTCGAATCTTGGCCAGGCCGAGCGGGGCAGCTCCGCTTTCAGGGCGCTGCCATCACTGCCGCATGGCCATGTGGCGGCGGTAATAGGGATGATGCACAAGCTGGAGAGCCCGCGCCTGCTTGGGCGCCGGGGTTCGCGTGCGCACGATCTCGCCTCGGCGCTGATCGCGAGCCGGGTGATCGCCCGGGCTGGAAACTCTCGACCCTGCGTGCGCTGCCCCGGAGACCTGAGACAGGTGCGCGGGCTCGGCGCCATCGTGGCGTGCGAGATCTATGCAGCGCTCGACTGGGGCGCACACCAGGGTGGATCGAGCCGGTCCCGCGTTCGCTGCCATGGCCGCTGTAGCGCACTCCGCCGAAAGTGGACACGGGAAGCGCAAGGCCAAAATGTTTGATGCTCACCATGCCGGCCTGAAGAGCTGCCGCTGCCATGTCGGTCCGTTCCAGCGAGTTGGTGAAGATGTAGGAGACAAGACCGAAGGGCAGGCCGTTCGCGCGTGCCAGGCCGTCTTCGTTGCCCCGGAAGGGCGAGACGACGGCAACCGATCCGAACGGCTCTTCGCGCATCAGCGCGATGCGATCATCGGGCGTGTGCACGATCGTGCGCGCGTAGAAGCTGCCGACATTGCCGATCCGCTTGCCCCGGTCAGCACTTCGGTGCCGCTTTCGTGCGTCGGCAACCAGCTTTTCTGTCGCCGGCGCGCGACCGGCATGCCAAAGCGGTCCTTCTGGGTGCCATCGTTCAGTCCACCCCCGACCCTCACCGTTTTGAAAGCCGAAACCAGTCCGGAGAGAAAGCGGTCGAGAATGCCCCCTGGATGAAGAAGCGCGTGAGCGAAATGCAGTCCTGAATGGCATTGCACAACGTCTTGGCCGCAAGCGCGCGGGCCGCGGCCTCTGCATCGGCATCGGCATCGTCGAACACAAGCACGGGGTATGTCCGCCCAATTCCGTCGATGTGCGCTTCATGTGCCGACCCGCCAGTGCGGCCAGTTGCTTGGCCTACCTCGACCGAGCCGGTGACGATGATCTTGCGAACCGTGGGATGGGCAAACGGCGCGAGTTGGTCGATGCCTTGGAGCGCGTTCTCATTCCATAACGAGGCGTACATCGAAGGGGGCTGTCGTTTGACGATATGATGCTCAGTGATCCTCGAGCGCTTGCTTCCCCCTTGCGGCCCATAGCCTTCGCGCATGTTCGCCCTGATCGCTCTGGAGCTTTTCGGCCATCCAGAGCAGCGCGCCGTAGATCGTGGCGCGATCATCGCCGATGAGGTCCACGATCCCGGCCTTGACGACGAGTCCGCCGAGTTCGATCAGATGTCGCGTGCGTTTGCGGCGTTCGACCTGCCAGGTGCGCATGTCATGCCGCGCCCGCGCTCCCTGATGCCGGTTGCGCGCTGCCCGGTTGCGTCGCAGCGCCGCCAGCGTCGCGGTCAGGCGCTGATGCAGATCGCCGCGGCCGGCTTTGAAAGAACGCGGCCCCGCGCTTGGCCCACGCCTCCCTCTTCCCGGCGTCCTTGGTTTCGGCCAGCACGGCCAGCGCGCCCGCCAGTTCGTCGGCGGTGAGCGCATCGGCTCCGGTCGAGATCACCAGTTCGCCGAGTTGCTGCACCTTGCGAGCTTTCAGGTCTCGCGCCTTGTCCTCAAGCGCCTTCAGTTCCGCATCAAAGTCCCGTGGCTTGCGCATCATGTCCTCCATGAGCAGTCGATGGAGGGATGATAGTTTCGTGCCTGCGGAAATGCTTCTATGTTGCCGGGACGGCCTGGAACGGCGCGGATCATCCCGAGAAATTAGTTTCGAGGGCGCGCTTATACGTCGTTCCGACGTGCGCTTGAGGGCAGTATCTGGTCGGTCGCCATGGCGATCTACCATTTCTCCGTTCAGGTTATCGGACGCGCGGCGGGCCGCAGCGCGGTCGCTGCCGCCGCCTACCGCTCGGGATCGCGGTTGCGCGACGACCGGCTGGACCGTGACCATGACTTCTCGAACAAGCCGGGCGTAGTGCATTGCGAGGTCATGCTGCCGGAAAACGCGCCCGAGGTCTGGGAGGATCGCGAACGGCTGTGGAACGATGTCGAAGCCGCCGAGATGCGCAAAGACGCGCAGCTTGCCCGCGAGGTGGAGTTCGCCCTTCCGCGCGAGATGACGCAGGCGCAGGGCGTCGCACTGGCCCGCGACTTCGTGGCACTGGAGTTTGTCGATCAGGGCATGATCGCCGACCTCAATGTGCATTGGGACAAGGGCGGGGACGGCCAGCCCAAGCCCCATGCCCATGTCATGCTCACCATGCGGTCGGTGGACGGGAACGGTTTTGGCCCGAAGGTGCGGGAGTGGAACCGCACGGAGTTGGTCGAGCGTTGGCGCGAACGCTGGGCCGATCGCGTCAACGAGAGGCTGGCCGAACTCGACATCGACGCGCGGATCGACCATCGCAGCCTTGAGGCGCAGGGCATCGCGTTGGAGCCGCAGACGAAGATCGGCGCGCCCGCGCAGCGCATGGAGGTGGCAGGAATTGAGGCCGACCGCGCCGAGGATCACAGGCGCATCGCCCGCGAGAACGGTGAACGGATCATCGCCGATCCTTCCACCGCTCTCGACGCCATCACGCAGCAGCAATCGACTTTCACGCGGCGCGACATGGCGATGCTCGCGCACCGGCACAGCGACGGGATTGACCAGTTCAACGAAGTGATGGGCGCGATTCGCAACGCGCCCGATGTTGTCGAACTCGGCAAGGACGGTCGCGGCGAGGAGCGTTTCACGACCCGCGAGATGATCGAGGCCGAACAGCGCCTGCATCGTGCCGCCGCGATGATGGCGGAACGGGAACGTCATGAGGTCAGCGGCAGGAACCGCGACGCCGCATTGGCCCGCGCGGCGGATCGCGGCCTTGTCCTGTCCGGCGAGCAGGCCGACGCCTTGGCGCATGTCACGGACGGGCGCGGTCTCGGCATTGTCGTCGGCTATGCCGGGACGGGAAAGAGCGCGATGCTGGGTGTGGCGCGCGAGGCTTGGGAGGATGCCGGTTACACCGTGCGCGGCGCGGCCCTGTCCGGTATCGCGGCCGAGGGATTGGAAAACGGTTCCGGCATCGCCTCGCGCACCATCGCCAGCATGGAACATGGCTGGGGACAGGGTCGCGACCTTCTCTCGTCCCGCGACGTGCTTGTCATCGACGAGGCGGGCATGGTCGGCACGCGGCAGTTGGAGCGCGTGCTGTCCCATGCCGCCGACGCGGGCGCGAAGGTCGTGCTGGTCGGCGATCCGCAGCAGTTGCAATCCATTGAGGCGGGAGCGGCATTCCGCTCGATCCACGAGCGCCACGGCGGCGCCGAGATCAGCGAGGTGCGCCGCCAGCGGCAGGACTGGCAGCGCGACGCCACGCGCGATCTGGCGACCCGCCGCATCGGCGATGCGATCCAAGCCTACGACACACATGGCATGGTGCATGAGGCCGCGTCACGCGAACAGGCGCGCGGCGAGTTGATCGACCGTTGGGACCGTGACCGTCAGGCCAGCCCCGACGCCTCCCGCATCATCCTCACCCACACCAATGCCGAGGTGCGGGAGTTGAACGAAGCTGCCCGCGAACGGATGCGCGAGGCCGGAAACCTTGGCGACGATGTGCGTGTCGCCGTCGAGCGCGGCGCGCGGAACTTCGCACCCGGCGACCGCGTGATGTTCCTGCAAAACGAGCGCGGGCTTGGCGTGAAGAACGGCACGCTCGGGGCCATCGAGCAGGTCAGCGCCCAGAGCATGACCGTGCGCACGGACGACGGGTGCAATGTCTCGTTCGACTTGAAGGACTACAACAAGATCGACCACGGCTATGCCGCGACGATCCACAAGGCGCAGGGCATGACCGTGGACCACGCCCATGTGCTGGCGACACCGGGCATGGACGCTCACGGCAGCTATGTCGCCCTCTCGCGCCACCGCGACGGTATGGACCTGCACTATGGCCGCGACGACTTCGCCAGTCAGGACAAGCTCATCAACGTCTTGTCGCGCGACCGCGCCAAGGACATGGCGAGCGACTACGAACCCGCCCGAGACTATGCCGAGCGGCGCGGCATCACCTTTCGCGAGCGCGTGGAACGGGTTGTCGAGATCGTCCGCCAAGTTCCCGAGAAGGTTCGCGGCCTGTTCGACGGCCTACGCCCGCCCGCTGAGGGCGGACAGGGGCCGGAAAGGAAGGTGGAGGAAGACCCGGAGGCGGCGTTGCGCCGCGCCCGTGGCCGGGCGCTCGTCCGTCATGCCCGCGCCGCGGATGCGATCTTCGCGGCACAGGATCTGGGCGGCCAGGCCAGCCCCGATCAGATCAGGGAATTGCAGGAGGCGCGCCAGCGATTTGAGGAGGTGCGCCCCCACGGCCCGCATGACGCCGAAGCCGCCTACAAGAAAAACCCGGAGCTTGCGGCGGAGGCAGCGTCCGGCGACGCCCGGCGCGCAATCCGCGCCCTGCAACTGGAAACCGAGCTTCGCACCGATCCCAGCCTGCGAGCCGACCGCTTCGTGGAACGCTGGCGGGAACTCGGCCAGACCAGCCAGCGCCAGTACCAGGCGGGCGACATGTCCGGTTACAAGTCCACGCGGGCAGCCATGGGCGACATGGCAAAGAGCCTTGAACGCGATCCCCAGCTTGAATCCATCCTTGAGGGTCGCAAGCGCGACCTCGGCATTGGGATCGACTCGGGCCGTAGCCTTGGCCGGGAACTCGCCTTCAGCCACGGTATCGACCTCGGTAGAGGCCGGAGTATCGGACTGTAGAACTATCCTATTTTCCGCCGCCTCCACGCCACAGTACTACGACGCCTAAATCACTATTGCACAACAATAAATCATCGCTCTGTCTGGTCCCGGAAGCCGTCAGAAACAACCGGCAGGAGCCAGCGCAGCCATGCCCGCACCAGACCGTATCGTCCGCCTCAAAACCGTTCTCGCGCGGACCGGCCTGTCCCGGTCCACCATCTACCGCAAGATCGCCGAGGGCACGTTCCCCGCCCAGTTGAGGATCAGCGTCAACGGCGCTGGTTGGAGGGAATCCGACATCGACCGCTGGGTCGCCAACCCCGTGGCGTGGTGCCCGAAAGGCGAGGCCGGCTTCGATGACCGACGGCGAAACGAATAATGAGGGGGTGGGCATCGTGTCCCGTTCCCCGCATGTGAGGCCACCCACGGCATCGGAGCAGCTTGAAGCGCTATTGGGCTACCCGTGGCCGTTCCCCGGCAGGCCACCCAAACATGACCTGTCCACATGGACCGTCACTGACGACTGGCCCCATCCTGTTCCGGTCACGCAGGCCGAGATCGAGGTGTTCGAGCAATGGTTCGGCGACATCTTCGACGAGTTGTTCGGCTCCGAGGGCTAACACCTCGGGGATTTGAAATCGGCGTTGAAATCCGCCCTTCAATGGATTACATGTAGTCACATATAGCTACATATGTGAGGGCGCAACATGCTGACCATCAACCTCAGAGACGCCAAGGCTGGATTTTCCAGCCTAGTTGATGAAGCCATCAAAGGAGAGATCGTGACCATCACCCGTCATGGCAAGCCTGTCGCGGCCTTGGTCTCGGTCGAGGCGGCGGAGATCGCGCGCAAGGCGCTGACGCGCAAACGGGCGGGCCTTGTCAGCTATCTCAGGACGTTCCCAGGCGGAGAGTTCCCGCGTAATCGCAGGCCATCGCGGGATGTCGAGCTTTGAGCGGCTTTCTTCTCGACACCAACGTCGTCTCCATGCTGGCGCCGTCGAAGGCGGAGGCATCCGCTGACTTCCTCACCTGGCTGGACCGCATGGACGCCGATGGACAGCTATTCCTGTCGGTCGTCTCCATCCATGAGATCGAGAAGGGAATCGCGCTCCTCGACCACAAGGGGGCAACGGCGAAGGCCGCGAGTATGAAAGCATGGCTCAGTGGCCTTGTCTCCACATACGACGACAAGATTATTGGCGTCGACGCGCAGGCCGCCGCGATCGGCGGGCGGCTGGAGGCGAAGGCGCTTGCGGCCGGTCACGACCCCGGCATGGCTGATGCCGTGATTGCCGGTATCGCCGCAGCGCATGAACTCGTCATCGTCACCCGCAACACGAAGCATTTCCTGCCATTCGGCGTCGCCGTGTTGTTGCCTGACGAGGCGGCTGCCGAAGGAGACAAGGCATGACCGCTTCCACAATCCCCCTGCGCGCCGCCCTCTACCTGCGCGTCTCGACGGCGCGACAGGCCGAGCATGATGTCTCGATCCCTGACCAGAAGCGGCAGGGCGAAGCCTATTGCGAGGCGCGCGGCTATCAACTCGTTGAGACCTATGTGGAGCCGGGCGCATCGGCCACCAACGACCGCCGCCCCGAGTTCCAGCGCATGATCGAGGCTGGCACGTCGAGGCCCGCGCCCTTCGACGTGGTGATTGTCCATTCGTTTAGCCGCTTCTTCCGCGACGCCTTCGATATGGAATTCTACGTCCGCAAGCTCGCCAAGAACGGCGTCAAGCTGCTGTCGATCACCCAGGAGATCGGCGATGATCCGGTGCATCAGATGATGCGGCAGATCATGGCGCTGTTCGATGAATACCAGTCGAAGGAAAACGCCAAGCATGTGATGCGCGCCTTGAAGGAAAACGCCCGGCAAGGCTTCTGGAATGGCTCGCTGCCGCCCATCGGCTACCGTGTCGTCGCGGCCGAGCAGCGCGGGGCCAAGACCAAGAAGAAGCTGGAGATCGACCCGCTCCACGCCGACACGGTGCGGCTGATCTACCGGCTGGCGCTGGAAGGCGATGGGACTAGCGGCCAGATGGGCGTCAAGAACATCGTCTCCTACCTCAACAGCCGCCGCATCTTCACCCGCGACGGCGGGCGGTGGGGCATCGGCCAGGTTCACCGCATCCTGACCCGCCGCACCTACATGGGCGAGCACGAGTTCAACAAGCGCAGCAAGACCAAGGAACTGAAACCCCTCAGCGAGATCGTCGTCGTGCCGGTGCCGCCGATCATCGACCGCGAGACCTTCGAAGCCGTGCAGGCGCTCTTGAAGGCCCGCAATCCAAAGGTCACGCCATCCGCCGTCATCAGCGGCCCGACCATGCTCACCGGCTTGATTCATTGCGCCAAGTGCGGCGGGGCCATGACCATCCGCACCGGCAAGGGCGGGCGCTACCGCTACTATGCTTGCTCAATGAAGGCACGGCAGGGGCCGACCGCTTGCGAGGGCATGGCCGTGCCGATGGACAAGCTCGACGAGCTTGTCGCCAGTCACCTCGAAGACCAGCTTCTCCAGCCCGAGCGGCTGGAAATTATCCTCGCCAGCGTTCTCGATCGGCGGCAGGAGCAATCCGAACGCCGCCGCGAGCATATCGCGGAACTGAGCAAACGCGCCGCCGAATCGGAACTGCGTCTCAAGCGCCTCTACGATGCCATCGAGGCGGGCGTGGCCGACATTGACGACCCGGCGCTCAAAGACCGCATTGACGGCCTCAAGGCTATCCGCGATCAGGCCAAGTCCGACGCCGAGCGCGCCCAGGCCATGCTCGACACCTCCGGCGCCAAGGCCATCACCCCCCAAATGGTCCGCACCTTCGCCAAGACCGCCCGCCAGCGCATCCGCCTTGAAGGCGGCGGCTATCGCCGCGACCACCTGCGCGCGCTTGCGCAGCGTGTCGAGGTCGCGGACGGCGAGGTTCGTATCATGGGATCGAAGACCCGGCTGCTACAGGCGCTTACCGGAAAAACTGGCGTAAACTCAGTGCCCACTCAGGGACTGAAGTGGCGGAGAGGGTGGGATTCGAACCCACGGTACGCTTGCACGCACAACGGTTTTCGAGACCGTCCCGATCGACCACTCTGGCACCTCTCCGGGCGCCGGGTTATAGGCGGCGGATACCGCCGGGGCAACACCTTCGGCGGGCGGGAGGACTGCGATGAAATTGCCCGAAAAGGGGCTGGCCTGGCCGGAGATCGAGGCCCGGCTGAACGACGCCAAGGCGGGGGACTACTCCTGGAGGGACGGCCGGATGGCCGTCTACTACTACTATCTCGACGATGAGCTCTCCGAGGTGCAGAAGCGCGCCTACGCTGCTTTCTGGACCGAGAACAGCCTCGGCAAGCGCGCCTTTCCCTCGCTGGCCAAGCTCGAAAACGACGTCGTGGCCTTCGGCCTGGGGCTGATGAATGCGCCGGCCGATGCCGCCGGCACCTTCACCTCGGGCGGCTCGGAAAGCATCTTTCTCGCCCTGCAAACGGCGCGCGACTGGGCGCGGGCGACACGCGGCATCGAGCACGGCAACTTCGTGATCCCGCGCAGCGCGCACCCCGCCTTCAGCCGCGCCGGCCATGCGCTGGGCGTCGAGATCCGCCGCGTCGCCTCCGCGCGCAACGACTTCAAGGCCGATGTCGCCGCCCTGGAAGGCCGCATCGACCGGAACACGATCGGCCTGGTGGGCTCCGCCCCCTGCTACCCGTTCGGCGTGTTCGATCCCATCCGCGAGCTCGGCCAGCTCGCCCTCGCCCGCGGCCTGTGGTTGCATGTCGATGCCTGCGTCGGCGGCTTCCTCTCGCCCTACGTGAAGCGCCTGGGCCATGCCCTGCCCGACTGGGATTTCGCGGTGCCCGGCGTCACCAGCCTCTCCGCCGACCTGCACAAGCACGGCATGGCTGCCAAGGGCGCCTCGCTGATGCTGCTGCGCTCCAGAGAGCTCAAGGAAAAGCACCAGACCTTCGATTTCAACGAATGGGAGCGCGGCCCCTACGTCGCCTGGACCATGCAGGGCACGCGGCCTGGCGGCGCCGTCGCAGCCGCCTGGGCGACCCTGCAGCACCTTGGCGACGACGGTTACATGCGCTGCGCCCGCATGATCATGGCCAACAAGAAGGCCCTGACCGAGGGCATTGCCCGGCTCCCGGGCCTGGCCGTGCTGGAGCCGCACGAACTCTCCATCTTCGTCACCCGCTCGGCCGATCCTGCCCTCGATATCGGCGCCGTCTGCGACGCCATGGGCACGCGCGGCTGGCTGGTCGGCCGCCAGGTCGAGCCCGCCGGCATCCATATGCACCTGAACCCCAGCCATGAGCGCATGGTCGACGATTATCTGGCGGATCTCGCCTGGGCGGTCGGCGAAGCCCGGACCCGCGGCCCGGGCGCCAAGGCCACCCATGCGACCTATTGAGGGTCGACCTCTTGAAAAGGGGCGCTGTTTGGGGCTTTTGCGGCGTTGACTCGGAGGCGCGCGTGCGTATATTCCGCGCTCCTCCGGCGGGTCTTGAAGGCCCGCCGTGCTCTTTCGTGCTTTCCAGCATATGGGGCCGAAACCTACGCCATCCCCCTAAGGATGGTAGGGTGATCCGGTCCGGGCTGGGAACTTCTAGTCGGGTGTCATCATGATCGCCGTTATCCGCACCGGTGGAAAGCAATACACGGTTGCCGCAGACGACCAGCTCACGATCGAAAAGATCGAGGGCGAGGCCGGCGCCAAGGTCGAATTCACCGACGTTCTGATGGTCGGCGATAAGGTCGGTGCGCCGATCGTGGCTGGCGCCAAGGTCGTCGGCTCGATCGTCAAGCAGGCCCGCGGGCCGCACCTGATCGTCTTCAAGAAGCGCCGTCGCCAGAACTCGCGGCGCAAGAACGGTCATCGTCAGGACCTGACGGTGGTCAAGATCGAACAGATCGTCGCCTGATCTCCAGAGCGACCGGAGTAGTACGATGGCACACAAAAAAGCAGGCGGCTCCTCGCGCAACGGCCGCGATTCCGACGGCAAGCGCCTGGGCGTGAAGCGCTTCGGCGGCCAGAAGGTCCTCTCGGGCAACATCCTGGTCCGTCAGCGCGGCACCAAGATGAATGCCGGCGAGAATGTCGGCATTGGCCGCGATCACACGCTGTTCGCCACCGCCGACGGCGTCGTGTCGTTCCGCACCCGTTCGGGTGGCAAGGTCGAAGTGAACGTGCTCCCGGCGCCGGCTCTGGCAGCAGAATAGCCGTTCCCGTCCTGATAGGATTACGAAGGGGGAGCGGCTCGCCGTTCCCCCTTTTCGTTTCTGAGCCCCCGTTACGATCATGAAGTTCCTCGACCAGGCCAAGATCTACATCCGCTCCGGCAATGGCGGCGCGGGTTGCGTGGGCTTCCGCCGCGAGAAGTTCATCGAGTTCGGCGGCCCGGACGGCGGCGACGGCGGCCGCGGCGGCAACGTGATCGCCGAATGCGTCGATGGCCTCAATACCCTGATCGACTACCGCTACGCCCAGCACTTCAAGGCCGAGACCGGCCATCACGGCATGGGCGGGCAGCGCACCGGCGGCAAGGGCAAGGACATCGTGCTGCGCCTGCCGCGCGGCACCCAGATCTTCGCCGAGGACAACGAGACCCTGCTGGTCGACATGACCGAGATCGGCCAACGCGTGGTCCTGGCCAAGGGCGGCGACGGCGGCTACGGCAACCTGCACTACAAGACCTCGACCAACCGCGCGCCGCGCCGCGCCGACAAGGGCTGGCCGGGCGAGGAGATGGCGCTGTGGCTGCGCCTGAAGCTGATCGCCGATATCGGCCTGGTCGGGCTTCCCAACGCCGGCAAGTCGACGTTCCTCTCGAGCAACACCAACGCGCGGCCCAAGATCGCCGACTATCCCTTCACGACCTTGCATCCCGGCCTCGGCGTGGTGAGGGTCGGCGAGCGCGAGTTCGTGATGGCCGACATTCCCGGCCTGATCGAAGGCGCCCATGAAGGGGCGGGGCTCGGCACGCGCTTCCTCGGCCATGTCGAGCGCTGCCGCGCACTGTTGCATCTGGTCGACGGCACCCAGGACGACGTCGCCGACGCCTACAAGACGGTGCGCGCCGAGCTCAGGGCCTATGGCGGCAACCTCGCCCGCAAGAAGGAGCTGGTGGCGCTCAACAAGACCGACGCCATGACGCCGGAAGACATCGAGGCCAAGCGCGCCGCCCTTGCCAGGGCGAGCCGCAAGACCGTGCACGTGATCTCCGCCGTCTCCGGCCAGGGCGTGCAGCCCCTGCTGCACGAGCTGATGAAGCTCGTCGAGAAACAGACCACCGCCGGCAAGGACAAGGATGCGGCATGAGCCCGCTGGCCTCCGCGCGTCGTCTGGTTGTCAAGATCGGCTCCTCGATCCTGGTCGATGAAGCCAAGGGCGAGATCAAGCGCGACTGGCTCGAGGCGCTGACCGACGACGTCGCGCGCCTCCATAAAGGCGGCTGCGAGGTGGTGCTGGTCTCTTCCGGCGCGATTCGGCTGGGCCGCACCCATCTCAAGCTGCCGAACGGCGTGCTGAAGCTCGAAGAGAGCCAGGCCGCCGCCGCGACCGGCCAGATCCAGCTGGCGCAGGCTTACCAGGAGGCACTGGCGCGGCACGGCATCACCGTGGCGCAGATCCTGCTCACCCTGCACGATTCCGAAGAACGCCGCCGCTACCTCAATGCGCGCCAGACCATGGCGACCTTGCTGGGGCTGGGCGCCGTGCCGGTGATCAACGAGAACGACACCGTCGCCACCGACGAGATCCGCTTCGGCGACAACGACCGGCTGGGCGCCCGGGTCGCCGAGATGATCTCGGCCGACACCTTGGTACTGCTGTCCGATATCGACGGGCTCTATACCGGCGATCCGCGCAGCGACGCCGCGGCGACGTTCATCCCCGAAATCCGCGAGATCACGGCCGAGATCGAAGGCATGGCCGGCGCTGCCGCCTCGACCCTGTCGAACGGCGGCATGGTGACCAAGCTGATGGCCGGCCGCATCGCCATGGCCGCGGGTTGCCGCATGGCGATCGCCGACGGCCGCAAGGTCGGGGCGCTGCGCGGCCTGATCGACGGCACGGCGCGCTGCTCGTGGTTCCTGCCGGATTACGAGAATGGGGCCTCGCCGCTCTCGGCCCGCAAGAAATGGATCAAGGGCTCGCTCAAGACCAGCGGAGCGCTGATCGTCGACGACGGCGCGGTGCGCGCGCTCTCGTCCGGCAAGAGCCTGCTGCCTGCCGGCGTCACGGCGATCGACGGTGAGTTCAAGCGCGGCGACGTGGTCGACGTGAAGGATCGCGGCGGCCGCCTGCTGGCGCGCGGCCTGGTCGCCTATGCCGCCGACGATGCCCGCCGCATCGCCGGCCGCAAGAGCGCCGAGATCGAGAAGCTGCTGGGCTTCCGCGGTCGCGACGAGATGGTCCATCGCGACGACCTCGTGGTCGAGTAAGCCCCGCCGACGCTATACTGGAGCGGCCGATGAACGTTCAGACCAAGCCCACTGAAGACGCCGCCGTCCTCGTTGCCGAACTCGGCCGACGCGCCAAGCTTGCCGCGGCCGCGCTGCGCACCGCTCCGACCGACGCCAAGAACAAGGCGCTGGGCGACGCGGCCCAGCTGATCCGCAGCCGGAAGGCCGAGATCCTCGCCGCCAATGCGCGCGACATCGCGGCCGCCCAGGCCGCCGGCATGTCGAGCGCGCTGCAGGATCGCCTGCTGCTGAACGATGCCCGCATCGAGGGCATGGCCAAGGGGCTCGACGACATCGTGGCCCTGCCCGACCCGGTCGGCGCCACCATCGAGGAATGGCAGCGGCCCAACGGGCTCGCCATCAGCCGCGTGCGCGTGCCGATCGGCATCATCGGCGTGATCTACGAAGCGCGGCCCAACGTGACGGCCGATGCCGGTGCGCTCTGCATCAAGTCGGGCAATGTCGTGGTGCTGCGCGGCGGCTCCGACAGCTTCCATTCCTCGCGCGCCATCGTCGAGCTGCTGCGCGGTGCGCTGGCCGGCGCCGGCCTGCCCGAGGACTGCGTGCAGCTCGTGCCGACCACCGACCGCGCCGCGGTGGGCGAGATGCTGCGCGCCATGGACTGGCTCGACCTGATCGTGCCGCGCGGCGGACGCTCGCTGATCGATCGCGTGACGCAGGAAAGCCGTGTGCCGGTGCTGCGCCACTACGACGGCATCTGCCACGTCTATGTCGACCGCGACGCCGACGTCGCCATGGCGCGCGACCTGGTCGCCAACGCCAAGATGCGCCGGGTCAGCGTCTGCGGTGCCGCCGAGACCTTGCTGATCGACCGTGCCGTGCTCGACACGCATCTGGTCCCCGTGCTGGCGCGCCTGCACGAGCTCGGTTGCGAAGTGCGCGGTGACGCCGAGGTGCAGAAGCGCGATCCCAAGGCCGTCGCTGCCACGGAGAAGGACTGGCGCACCGAGTATCTCGAGCCGATCATCTCGGTCGCCACGGTCGACGGCGTCGCCGGTGCGATCGATCACATCGCGCGCTACGGCAGCCAGCACACCGAATCGATCGTGACCGGCAACGAGGCCACCGCGCGGAAATTCCTGGGCGAGGTCGACAGCGCCATCGTGATGCACAACGCCAGCACGCAGTTCGCCGACGGCGGCGAGTTCGGGCTGGGGGCGGAGATCGGCATCTCGACCAACCGCATGCATGCCCGCGGACCGGTCGGGCTGGTCGAGCTCACGACCTACAAGAACATCGTGCGCGGCAAGGGCACGCTCCGCCCGTGAGTCCCGTTGCGTGAGTTTCTTCTCGTGAGCTTCCGGTGACGAGCCTGCATCCGATGCCGGGCGTGCCGCGCGACACGACGCGGCGCATCGGCCTGCTGGGCGGTTCGTTCAACCCCGCGCATCCCGGCCATCGCCATATCAGCCTCGAGGCGTTGAAGCGGCTCGGCCTCGACGAGGTGTGGTGGCTGGTCTCACCGCAGAACCCGCTGAAGAGCGGAGACGGCATGGAGCCCCTGGCGACCCGCGTCGCGCGTGCCCGCCAGGTCGCGCAGCACCCGCGGATCCGCGTCGATGCGCCGGAGCTGGCGCTGGGCACACGCTACACTCTCGACACCGTGCGGGCCTTGCGCCGTGTCTATCCCCGCGCCCGCTTCGTCTGGCTGATGGGCGCCGACATCCTGCCGCAGCTCGTCGACTGGGCGGGCTGGCGCGACCTCTTCGCCGCCATCCCGATTGCCGCCTTCGCGCGACCGGGCTGGGGCTATGCGGCGCTCGCCTCGCCGGCTCCGCGCACTTTCGCGCGGTTCCGGCTCGACGCCGAACAGGCCCGCAACCTCGCCTCTTGCGAGCCGCCGGCCTGGTGCTTTATCCCCAGCCGGCTGGACAGCCATTCGGCCACGGCCATCCGGGCCGTGCGACCGCGACGACCGAAAGCGAAAGGAATGACCATCTCCGACCAGAATGCCTCCACGGGGGGCCGCGTGCTTCCCGACCGCCGCAAAGCCACCGACGCCCTGCTGAAGCTGGTGCGCCGTTCGCTGGAGGACGACAAGGCCGAGGACGTCGTCGTCATCGATCTCAAGGGCAAGTCCGCCTTCGCCGACTATATGGTGATCGCCTCGGGCCGCTCGAACCGCCAGGTCGTGGCCATCGCCGACCATCTCGCCGAACGTCTGAAGGCCGACGGGCAGGGCTACACGCCGGTCGAAGGCAAGCAGGGCGGCGACTGGGTGCTGGTCGATGCCGGCGACGTCGTCGTCCACATCTTCCGCCCCGAGCCGCGCGCCTTCTATGCGCTGGAAAAAATGTGGGCGCTGGAGAACGAGGCCGCCGCCAAGCCGGTGAAGAAACCGCGTGCGACCAAGGCGGCGGGGAAGACTGCGGGCACCACCAAGCCGCCGGCCCGCCGCAAGAAGGCGTCGTGAAACAGGTTTCATGAAGCCGACTTCATGAAACTGACGATCGCCGCCATCGGCCGCGCCGGACGCGGGCCGGAGCGCGATCTCTACGAGCACTATGCCGGCCGCATCCGCTGGCCTCTCGTGCTGCGCGAGCTCGAGGAGAAGCGCAAGCTGCCGCCGCCGCAGCTCATGCAACGCGAAGGCGAATTGTTGCTGGGCGCCGTGCCTGCGGGCGCGACCCTGGTGGCGCTGGATCGCCGCGGCAAGGTGCTGGACAGCGAAGCCTTCGCGGCAAGGCTCGGTGCCTGGCGTGACAGTTCGGTGTCGGACCTTGCTTTCCTGATCGGCGGCGCCGACGGCCACACCGAGCCGCTCCTGAAAAAATCCGCTCTGGTTCTGTCATTTGGCGCCATGACCTGGCCGCATCTCCTGGCCCGCGGCATGCTGGCGGAACAGATCTACCGGGCCCAGCAGCTGCTGGCCGGGCATCCATATCATCGGGCTTAGTTCTTCTCCCCCGCGCGTAGCGCGGGGGAGAAGTGAGGCTAGAAGCGTCGATTTTGCCTCTGTTCTGACGAAAAACCGGGGCTACATTCACCCTCATGCACGCATTCACCCGATCGCTCCTGGCCGCTTCCGCCTCCCTGTTCGTGGCTGTCGCGGCGAGTTCCGCGATGGCCCAGTCGTCGACGCCGGTGCAGAAGCCGGGGGTCAAGCCAGTGCGGTCGATCCCCTACGTCTCGATCACCGGCGAGGACGGCAAGCAGCGCCACTACGAGACCAACGCCATTCCCCTGCTGTTCAACCGGGCCTGCTTCGGCTGGCGCATGTATCTCGGCGGCCCCAACAGGGTCGTGTCGCTGAAGGAGGTGCTCACGACCTCGCAGCCCGCCGAGCAGGTGATCGCCGGCCCCGAGACGGAGGTCAGCGCCGACAAGACACAGGCCACGACGCGCATGTTCGAGACCGTGACCGACGGCGTCCTGCAGCGCTCCTGGTGCATCATCCCCGGCGATCCACCGGGCACCTACACCTACGACATCACGATCGACGGCGAGCCGCGCGGCGAGTTCGTGTTCTGCGCCATCGAGGTGCCGGACCAGAACCCCAACACCGATCCGCGCGATCTCAACTGCCCCAACAAGTTCAACGCTGTCGAGCGCGACCTGCCGCGCCACAAGAAGGCTTCGTAATGGCTTTCGTGTCCCGTCCGCGTCCCGCCCTGCTCTGCATCCTCGACGGCTGGGGCTATCGCCCCGACCGTTCCTACAACGCCATCCTGGACGCCAAGACACCGAGCTTCGACCGCCTGATCGCGACCTGCCCGCAGGGCCTGATCGATGCATCGGAGACGTTCGTCGGCCTGCCCAAGGGCCAGATGGGCAATTCCGAGGTCGGCCACATGAATCTCGGCGCCGGCCGCGTCGCGGTGCCCGACCTGCCGCGCATCGACAACGCCATCGAGGATGGCTCGCTGGCCAGGCATCCGGTGCTCACCGAGACGATCGCCGCCCTGAAGAAGAGCGGCGCCGCCTGCCACCTGCTGGGTCTCCTCTCGCCGGGCGGCGTGCACTCGCACCAGGATCATCTCGTCTTCCTCGCCAACCTGATCGCCGGCCACGGCGTGCCGGTCTGGATCCATGCCTTCCTCGACGGCCGGGACATGCCGCCGCGCAGTGCCCTGCAGGATTGCCTCGAGCCCGTGCAGGCGGCGCTCAAGCCCGGCCTGCCGATCAGGTTCGCCACCGTGGCCGGCCGCTTCTATCCGATGGATCGCGACAAGCGCTGGGAGCGCGTATCGCTGGCCTATGACGCGATCGTCGACGCCAAGGCCGACCAGCACGCCGCCACGCCGGTCGCCGCCGTCGAGCAGGCTTATGCCGCCAAGCTCGACGACGAGTTCGTGCTGCCGACCGTGATCGATGGCTATACCGGCATGAAGGACGGCGACGGCCTTCTGATGTTCAATTTCCGCTCCGACCGGGCGCGCCAGATCCTGACGGCGCTGCTCGATCCGCGGTTCGATGGCTTCAACCGCCCGCGCGTGGTGAAGTTCGCGACGGCGGTCGGCATGGTCGACTATTCAGCGGCCCTCAATCCGCTGCTGCGCACGCTGTTCCCGCCGGAAGTCATCAAGATGGGGCTGGGCGAGACGGTGTCGCGCGCCGGCCTCAAGCAGCTGCGCATCGCCGAGACCGAGAAGTACGCGCACGTCACCTTCTTCTTCAACGGCGGCGAGGAGCGCGTGTTCGACGGCGAGGAGCGCATCCTGGTCCCCTCCCCCAAGGTCAAGACCTACGACCTCAAGCCCGAGATGAGCGCTCCGGAAGTGACCGACAAGCTCGTCGAGGCGATCGGCTCGGGCAAATTCGACCTGATCGTGGTCAACTTCGCCAATACCGACATGGTCGGCCACACCGGCGATCTCGCCGCGGCGACCAAGGCCGTCGAAGCCGTCGACACCAGCCTGGGACGCCTGATGGAGGCGATCAAGGCGGCGGGCGGCGTGATGTTCGTCACCGCCGACCATGGCAATGCCGAGCAGATGTTCGATGAACAGACCCATCAGAAACACACCCAGCACACGCTGAATCGCGTGCCGGCGCTGCTGTTCAACGGCCCGGCCGAGGTCCGTTCGCTGAGCGATGGCAAGCTGGCCGACGTTGCACCCACCCTGCTGGCCCTGATGGGGGTCCCCCAGCCGCGGGAAATGACGGGCAAGTCACTCCTGGCAACCGCAGCGCGGCCCACCGTGCTGGCGGCCCCGCGCCCCGCCGCAGCGGCCTCTGGCTGACTTGTGATGAGGGGCCGTCTGCCAGCCGTGTCGCCGCCTTGATCCTGCCAAAGAGCCCCCTGTATTCTCGCCCTGTATTTCTCGATTTCCGAAGCTCGAAAACTCCTTGGATTGCCGGGCTGAAAGACGACTGGCGACCTTCCTGAAAGCATGCCCATGACCGTTCTGCGCTCCGCCTCCATCGCCGCCGCGACCCTGGCTTTCCTGGCCGGTCCCGCGCTCGCGCCCGCCTTCGCTCAGGACAAGGCCGATCCCAAAGCGGGCGGCGGCGACAAGAGCGAGCTCTATCAGCAGCTCAACCTGTTCGGCGACGTACTGGAACGCGTCCGGCGCGACTATGTCGAGCCGGTCGAGGAGAAGACGCTGATCGAGAATGCCATCAACGGCATGCTGACAGCGCTCGACCCGCATTCGAGCTACATGAACCCCAAGGCCTACAAGGACATGCAGGTCCAGACCAAGGGTGAGTTCGGCGGGCTCGGCATCGAAGTCACGATGGACAACGGCGTGATCAAGGTCGTGTCGCCGATCGACGATACCCCCGCGGCCAAGGCCGGCATCCAGGCAGGCGACCTGATCTTCGCCCTCGACGGCGAGCCGGTGCAGGGCCTGACCTTGCAGGAAGCGGTCGAGAAGATGCGCGGCAAGCCGGGCACGCCGCTCAAGATCTCGGTGCGCCGCGCCAACAAGGATCCGTTCGACGTCTCGCTGACCCGCGAGGTCATCAAGGTGCGCTCGGTGCGCTCGCGCCTCGAGGGCGGCGACATCGGTTATATCCGCATCACCTCCTTCACCGAGCAGACCAACTCGGGCGTGATCGACGCCGTCGAGAAGCTCAAGAAGGAAGCGGGCAACAAGCTCAAGGGCTACATCCTCGACCTGCGCAACAATCCGGGCGGCCTGCTCGACCAGGCGATCGCCGTGTCCGACGATTTCCTCGACAAGGGCGAGATCGTCTCGGTGAAGGCGCGCAAGAGCGACGACGTGCAGCGCTGGAACGCCAAGCAGGGCGACATCGCCAACGGCCTGCCGATCGTCGTGCTGGTGAACGGCGGCTCGGCCTCGGCCTCGGAGATCGTCGCCGGCGCTCTGCAGGACCATCGCCGCGCGATCATTCTCGGCACCCGCTCCTTCGGTAAGGGCTCGGTCCAGACCATCATGCAGGTGACCGGGGGCGGTGCGATCCGCCTCACCACGGCGCTCTACTTCACGCCGTCGGGCCGTTCGATCCAGAAGGAAGGCATCAAGCCCGACATCGAGGTCGAGCCCGCGAAGATCGAGAACCTGCAGGCGCGTGCCGGTTTCCGCGAGGAGAACCTCAGGGGCTCCATCACCAACCCCAACCTCAAGCCGGGCGAGACGCCCAAGGCCGCGCCCAAGTCGGAGACGAAGCCGGAGGCGAAGTCCGAGACCAAGCCCGAAGCCGGCAAGCCCGGTGACAAGAAAGACGAGAAGCCCGCGGCCAACCAGGCGAACCAGCCGCCGGCCGATCCCGACGAGCCGCCGAAGGAGCAGGCTGCGGACTATCAGCTGCTGCGTGCGGCCGACCTGATCCGCGGCATCTCGCTCTACGGCGGCCGCGCCAACTGAGCACCGCACACGGGAGCTAGGCCTTGCCCGGCCAGCCTCGAACCAGTGGCGAAACCGGGGGCCGAGCCGGCCGCCGCACCAGGCAAGGAGAGATCAGGCCGCGACACCGCGGCCTGATTGCTGCTTACCTTCTCGTTGCGGCGGCGATCGCGGGCTCTGCAGCCCTGGTCTTCGGCGACATCAGGATGCCTGCGCCGCAGGTCGTCGACAGCGCCGCGGCGGCCGTGCCGCTGCCGCCGGCCGCGCTGTCCACGCCACCCGCTACTTCCGCAGCCTCCGCTGCTGCCCCCACGATCCCCGCCGAGCCCGCCGTCGTCCAGTCGCTCGCCCTGCCGGCACGTCCGGTGCCGACAGGTTTTCGCGACCTCTCGCCGGCACAACGCGCCGCCATGGTCGAAACGACGAGCGACGGGCTGCGCCTGCCGCGCATCGCGCCCGACGGCTGGATGCCCTGGATCGCCAACGCGCGGCGCTTCGATCCCGCCGGACCGCCGGCCCGCATCGGCCTGCTGATGATCAATCTCGGCGCCAACGAAGCGGCGATGATGCGTGCCATCGAAGAGCTGCCGGCCGAGGTCAGTCTCGCTTTTCTCGCCGCCACGCCGGACCTGCCACGCTGGCTCGCGCGCGCGCGCGCGCTGGGCCATGAGAGCTACCTGATGCTGCCGACCGACGATCCGATGGCCGCCGAGCGCGGCATCCGTCCGATCGAGGCCAACGCCGATGCCGCTGAAAATCTTCGCCGCCTGCGACTGTCCCTGGCGCGCGGCACGGGCTATGTCGGGCTGGTGCTACCCTCGACCGGCCCCGTCACCCAATCCGAAGCCGTCCTGCGGCCGCTGGTGAAGGAGATCGCCGAGCATGGCCTGGCCCTGGTCGAGATCAATCCGTCGCGTGACTCGGCTCCGGTCCAGCGTCTGACGGCCGAGTTCGGCGCGGGCTATGCCCGCAGCGCCGACGTGCTCGACTACAAGCTGGCCGGCGAAAGCGTGCTGGCCAATCTCGACCGGCTGACCGCCTGGGTCGCCGAGGCGCCCGCCGGCGAGACGCCGCGCCATGCCTTCGGCGTCATGCAACCCGACGACGAGACGATCGACGCCATCGTCGCCTGGAGCAGGCGCCGCCCCGAACGGCCGGCGATGTCGTTCGTGCCGTTGATCGGCCACTTCGAATGCCGCGAAGCCTGCATGGTGCGCCTGCGGACCCAGCCGGCGCAGCTCCGCCCATGACCTCTTCCAAGATGACGTCTGCCAGATCGTCCGACGGGCACGCCGGATATCGTCCCAATGTCGGCCTGATGCTGATCGCCCCGGATCGTCGTGTCTTCGTCGGGTGCCGCGTCAACCAGCCCGACGCCTGGCAGATGCCCCAGGGCGGCATCGACCGCGGCGAAAGCACGATCGAGGCGGCCTGCCGCGAGCTTTACGAGGAGATCGGCACGACCAAAGCGCTGGTCCTGCGCGAGAGCGCGAAGTGGATCAGCTACGACGTGCCCGAAGAGCGTCGGCCGCCCTACTGGAAAGGCCGCTGGCACGGCCAGGCACAGAAATGGTTCGCGCTGGCCTTCACCGGCTGCGATGCCGATATCGACATCCATGCGCACGACAAGGAGTTCGAGTCCTGGCGCTGGATCCGGGCAGGTGAGCTCGCCGACCTGATCGTGCCCTTCAAGCGCCCCGTCTACGATGCGGTGTTCGAAGAGTTTTCTGATCTGATTTCATAGCTGGGAGCGCGCCACTCCATCGCGAAGAGGTGCGAGCCTACAAAGTTCCCTCATCCTGAGGAGCGGCCGCAGGCCGCGTCTCGAAGGATAGGCCTCAGGCGTGGTGCTCGTTGCCCACCCTTCGAGACGCTCGCTGCGCTCGCTCCTCAGGGTGAGGTTATTGTTGACCTATCTAGAGCCAGCGCCACTTCGCACTGGAGTGACGCGCTCCCTCCCAGCGAAAGAGCCTAAGCCCCTTGCGCGGCGAGCTTGGCGGAGCGGCGGCGCAGGAACCACAGGCCGGCGCGGGTCATCCAGTCGTTGAGGCGGCCCTGCGGCTCGAGGCCGATCGCCTTCAGCACCATCGCCATGGCGCGCTGCACATGGCTCTGGCGGTAGAGCGGATAGGCACGCCGCACATAGGCCTGCATGTTGCGCTTGCGGTCGTAGGTCGACCCCGTGGGCTCGTTGGCCGCGAAATAGGCGTAGGCGAGTTCGTCGTCTTCGCTCTCGGCCAGGCGCCCCCAGCCGATACGCAGCCGCGACCAGCGGCTCAGACGATCGCGCTCCAGGCAACGCCGCAGATGATCGTAGAAGAGCTTGTAATGGCGGAACTCGTCGGCGGCGATCTTGGCACAGATCTGCTTCAGCACCGGTTCCGCCGTCGCGTCCTTGAGGGCGCTGTAATAGGAACTGGTGCCGGTCTCGACGATGCAGCGGGCCATCATCTCGCCCGCCTGGCTGCCGCGCACCGAAGCGCTGACTTCCAGCGGCAGCTTGTAGCCGGCCCGGAAGCGATCGAAGGCGGCCTCGAAATCCCAGGATGGATCGGCGAGCTCGGCCCAGCGGCCGAGCGCCAGGCCGTGCTGCACTTCCTCGGTGACCCAGTTCTTCACCGATTCCATGAACGCCGGATCGTCGGCGAAGACACGGCCGAGATAGATGCCGTAGTCACCACCATTGCGCTCGACCAGAGCAGCCGCCTTGATGTTGCGCAGGATCTCGGGATCGACCTTCGACGCGTCGAAGCGATCCCAGGCGATCGTCTCGAGTGTCCAGTTACCCATCAGAAAGAACCCTCGGCACCATGTCGCTCAACCGTAATAAAGCGACCTCGGGCGTGGCTTTCAATGGGCAGCCCGTTACAATCAGACTGAAAATTTCGCAGCGGCGCTGAAATCAGCGACGATCTCAGCGGCTGGCGTAGTAGGCCTGAGCTCGGCGCAGATCCTTGGCGACCGCCAGAGCCTTCTCGGCCGTCGCCTTTTCGGCGTCGGTCGCGGCATCCGTCAATTCGCGTTCGGCGGCACGCTCGCGCTCGGCGAGCTGCTCGGGCGTCACCTGCTCGAACGGCAGCGCCTCGTCGGCCAACACCGTGCAGCGCTCGGGCGTCACTTCGGCGAAGCCGCCGACCACCAGGAAGCGCTGCTCGGCCTTGTTGCCCTGGAAGACTTCCAGGACACCGGGACGAACCGTCGAGATCAGCGGGGCGTGGCCCGGCAGGACGCCGAAGTCGCCTTCGCTGCCCGGGACGACCACCATGTCGGCCTCGGTCGCGAGCAGCTCGCGCTCGGGCATCACCAGACGGAAGGAGACCTTGGCCATCTGCTTAGGCCGCCTCGGCCGCGAGCTTCTTGGCCTTGGCAACGGCCTCGTCGATCGTGCCGACCATGTAGAACGCCGCCTCCGGCAGGTCGTCGTACTCACCGGCGACGATGCCCTTGAAGGCCTTGATCGTGTCTTCGAGCTTCACGAACACGCCGGGCGTGCCGGTGAAGACTTCAGCGACGTGGAAGGGCTGGCTGAGGAAGCGCTGCATCTTGCGGGCGCGCGACACGACCAGCTTGTCCTCTTCGGAAAGCTCGTCCATGCCCAGAATGGCGATGATGTCCTGCAGCGACTTGTACTGCTGCAGCACACGCTGCACCGAACGGGCGACGTTGTAGTGCTCCTCGCCGACGATGCGCGGGTCGAGCATGCGCGAGGTCGAGTCGAGCGGATCGACGGCCGGGAAGATCGCCTGCTCGGCGATCGAGCGGCTGAGCACGGTCGTCGCGTCCAAGTGGGCGAACGAAGTCGCCGGCGCCGGGTCGGTCAAGTCGTCGGCGGGCACGTAGATGGCCTGCACCGACGTGATCGAACCCTTCTTGGTCGAGGTGATGCGCTCCTGCAGGGCGCCCATGTCGGTCGAGAGCGTCGGCTGATAGCCCACCGCCGACGGGATGCGGCCGAGCAGCGCCGACACTTCCGAGCCGGCCTGCGTGAAGCGGAAGATGTTGTCGACGAAGAACAGCACGTCCTGGCCTTCGGCGTCGCGGAAGTACTCGGCGACGGTGAGGCCCGACAGCGCCACGCGGGCACGGGCGCCCGGCGGCTCGTTCATCTGGCCGTACACCAGCGCCACCTTCGAGCCCGGACCGTCGAGCTTGATGACGCCGCCTTCGATCATCTCGTGATAGAGGTCGTTGCCCTCGCGAGTACGCTCACCGACACCGGCGAACACCGACACGCCGCCGTGCGCCTTCGCGACGTTGTTGATCAGCTCCATGATCGTCACGGTCTTGCCGACGCCAGCGCCGCCGAACAGGCCGATCTTGCCGCCCTTGGCGTAGGGCGCCAGCAGGTCGATGACCTTGATGCCGGTGACCAGGATCTGCGCTTCCGTCGACTGCTCGACGAACTCGGGCGCCGCGCGATGGATCGGCAGCGTGCTCTTGTTGCCGACGGCTCCCCGCTCGTCGACCGGCTCGCCGATGACGTTCAGGATGCGGCCGAGCGTCTCGGGGCCGACCGGCATGGCAATCGGCGCACCGGTGTCGACCGCCTTCTCGCCGCGGACCAGGCCGTCGGTCGTGTCCATCGCGATGGTGCGCACTTCCGACTCGCCGAGATGCTGGGCGACTTCGAGCACCAGCTTGCGGTCCGGCACCTGGACCTGCAGCGCGTTCAGGATGTTCGGCAGCTCGCCGTCGAAGCGAACGTCGACGACCGCGCCCGTAATCTGGGTGATCGTACCGATGTTGTTGGAGGCCATTGCGGATCCCTTTCCTTCGATTGCCTGGCAGCCGGCCTAGATGGCCTCGGCGCCCGAGATGATCTCGATGAGTTCCTTGGTGATCGTGGCCTGGCGCGAGCGGTTCATCTGCAGCGTCAGCTTCTTGATCACGTCGCCCGCATTGCGCGAGGCGTTGTCCATTGCCGTCATCTGCGAGCCGTAGAAGCTCGCCGCGTTCTCGAGCAGCACGCGGAAGATCTGGACGGTCAGGTTGCGCGGCAGCAGGTCGGCCAGGATCTCGCCCTCGTCGGGCTCGAACTCGTAGACCGCACCACCGGCGGCGGCGGCGGGCGCAGCCGTCGACGCTTCCGGCGCCGGCGGCGGAATGAGCTGCTGGGCCGTGACGATCTGGGTCATCGCCGACTTGAAGCGGTTGAAGATCACCGTGGCGACATCGAACTCGCCGGCGTCGAACATCTCCATGATGCGCGCCGTCACCTTCTGGGCGTCGCCGAAGGAGAGCCGCGGCCGGCCGAGGTCGGTCATCGTCTCGACGATCATCGTGCTGAAGTCGCGACGGAGCTGGTCACGGCCCTTGCGGCCGACGCAGAAGATCTTGACCGTCTTGCCATCGGCAATCAGCGTCCGGATGGTCCGGCGCGCTTCACGCACGATCGAGCTGTTGAAGGCGCCACACAGGCCGCGATCGCCGGTGGCGACGATGACCAGGTGGACCTTATCGGAACCGGTGCCGGCGAGCAGGCGCGGACCGGTGCCGCCTTTGAAGCTGGCGCCCAGCGACGCCAGGATCTTGTCCATGGCTTCGGCATAGGGGCGGGCCGCCGTGGCCTGCTCCTGCGCGCGGCGCAGCTTGGCCGCGGCAACCATCTTCATGGCCTTGGTGATCTTCTGCGTCGACTGGACGCTTCGGATCCTGAGGCGGAAGGTTTTGAGGCTGGGCATCGAGACCTGCGGGCGTTAGGCGAACTTCTTGACGAAGTCGCCGAGGAACGCCTTCAGCTTGTCGTCAGTCTCCTTGACGATCTCGCGCTTCTCGCGGATCGAAGCCAGGATCGAGCCCTCGGCGCGCACCGCGTCGAGCATCTGATGCTCGAAGTCGTTGATGCGGTTGAGCGGCATGCTGTCGAGGAAGCCGCGGGTGCCGGCATAGAGCGACACGACCTGCTCTTCGACCGGCATCGGCACGAACTGGCCCTGCTTCAGCAGCTCGGTCAGGCGCTGACCGCGGGCCAGAAGGCGCTGCGTCGAGGCGTCGAGGTCCGAGGCGAACTGAGCGAAGGCCGCCATCTCGCGATACTGCGCCAGCTCCAGCTTGATGGTGCCGGCGACCTGCTTCATCGCCTTGATCTGGGCGGCCGAGCCGACGCGGCTCACCGACAGACCGACGTTAATCGCCGGACGGATGCCCTGATAGAAGAGCTCGGTCTCGAGGAAGATCTGGCCGTCGGTGATCGAGATCACGTTGGTCGGAATGTAGGCCGACACGTCGCCGGCCTGCGTCTCGATGACCGGCAGCGCCGTCAGCGAGCCCGAGCCGTTCTTCTCGTTGAGCTTGGCGGCGCGCTCGAGCAGGCGCGAATGGAGATAGAACACGTCGCCCGGATAGGCTTCGCGGCCCGGCGGGCGGCGCAGCAGCAGCGACATCTGGCGGTAGGCGACGGCCTGCTTGGAAAGATCGTCGTACACGATCACGGCGTGCATGCCGTTGTCGCGGAAGTATTCACCCATGGCGCAGCCGGTGTAGGGCGCGAGGAACTGCATGGGCGCCGGATCCGACGCGGTCGCCGCGACGACGATGGAATATTCCAGCGCGCCGTTGTCCTCGAGCGTCTTCACGATCTGGGCGACGGTCGAACGCTTCTGGCCGACGGCGACGTAGACGCAGTAGAGCTTGCGGCTCTCGTCGGTGCCCTTGTTGATCGGCTTCTGGTTCAGGAAGGTGTCGATGGCGACGGCGGTCTTGCCGGTCTGGCGGTCACCGATGATCAGCTCGCGCTGGCCACGTCCGATCGGCACCAGCGAGTCGACGGCCTTGAGGCCGGTCTGCATCGGCTCGTTCACCGACTTGCGCGGAATGATGCCGGGAGCCTTCACCTCGACAAGGCGGCGCTCGGTGCTCTGGATCGGGCCCTTGCCGTCGATCGGGTTGCCGAGGCCGTCGACCACGCGGCCGAGCAGGCCCTTGCCGACCGGCACGTCGACGATGGCGCCGGTACGCTTGACGGTGTCGCCTTCGCGGATGGTGCGGTCTTCGCCGAAGATCACGACGCCGACATTGTCGCGCTCGAGGTTCAGCGCCATGCCCTTGATGCCGCCGGGGAACTCGACCATCTCGCCGGCCTTGACGCTGTCGAGGCCGTAGACGCGGGCGATACCGTCACCGACGGAGAGAACCTGGCCGACCTCGGCGACTTCGGCTTCGGTACCGAAGTTGGCGATCTGCTGCTTCAGAATGGCCGAGATTTCGGCGGCACGGATATCCATTTAGGCAACTCCCTTCATGGCAAGCTGCAAGCGCTGCAGTTTGCTGCGGATGGACGAATCGAACAGGCGCGAGCCGACCTTCACGACGAGGCCGCCGAGAATGTCGGGTTCGACGCGCGCGTCGACGGAAACCTTGGCGCCGCCCAGCACGGAGCGCAGCGCGGTGCTGAGCTGCTCGACCTGGGCGGGGGAAAGCGGAACGGCCGAAGTGACGGTCGCGGTGGTCTCACCGCGACGGCTGGCCAGCTCGGCGAGGAAGGCCGAGGCCATGCCCGGCAGGTCGCGGGCGCGGCCGTTGGCCGCCACAGCGCCGACAAAATTGCGGGTCAAACCAGCAATGCCCGCCGCGTCGAGCACGGCCAGCAGCGCCTTGCCCTGCAGGTCGCGGCCGATCACGGGGCTCGCGATCAGGCGGGCAAGGTCGGCACTCTCGCCGACGAGCTTGCGGAAGGTGGTCAGGTCCTGCGCGACCTGATCGAGCGACTTGGCATTGTCCGCCAGCTCGAAAAGGGCGCTGGCATAGCGTCCGGCAACGCCGGTCGTGGCGGAGGATGCGGTAGACACGTCGAAAGCCTCTCCCCTACCGTGCGGCGCACGGCCGGCAAGCCATTGAATTCACTCACTTTTCACCAGCCGGACGCCCTGCAGCGCCTGCCGTCCCGCCCCGGAAAAGCGCGCGTTGCTACCATGCGGTTTTTCCCGGCGCAAGATTGGCAAGGTCCTGTATTACCGCGGTTTTTCGGCGCGATCTGTCACAGGAAGGAATAGGGGTCGACATCGACCTGCAGACGAACTGAATTGGGTAGCCCGATTTGCTCCAGCCAGGCGTGCAGCAGCGGTTGCACGGCGATATCACGCGACGTCTTGAGCAGGAACCGCCGCCGATGCCGCCCGCGCAGCAGCGCCATGGGTGCGACCGAGGGGCCGAGCACGGTGACGCCGTCGCGATGCGGCGCCCGGCGGGCAAGCGCCGCACAGACATTATCGACTGCGGCAGGATCGGGCCCCGAGACGATCAGCGACGCCAGCCGGCCGTAGGGCGGCATGGCGGCGGCCTCGCGATCGGCCAGCTCGACTTCAACGAAGCGATCGCGATCGCCCGAGACCAGCGCCTGCATCACCGCGTGGTCGGGATTGTGCGTCTGGATCAAGGCCCGGCCCGGCCGGCCGTCGCGGCCCGCGCGTCCTGCCACCTGATAGAGGAGCTGGAACGTCCGCTCGGCCGCCCGCAGGTCACCGCCGTTCAGGCCGAGGTCGGCGTCGATCACCGCGACGAGAGTCAGATTCGGAAAGTGATGACCCTTCGCCGCCATCTGCGTGCCGATCAGGATGTCGATCTCGCCGTTGATCATGCGCTCGACCGCCGCCTCGGCCTCGACGCGGTTCATCAAGCTGTCCGATGTGAAAAGCTCGAGCCGTGCCTCGGGAAAAAGTTCCGCCGCCTCCTCCGCCAGACGCTCGACACCGGGACCGCAGGCCACGAACTGATCGACCGCGCCGCAATGCTTGCAAGCCTGAGCCGGCGCCTCGGCATGACCGCAATGATGGCAGACCAGGGCGCGGCGGAAGCGATGCTCGACCAGCCAGGCCGAGCATTGCGGACATTCCAGTCCATGACCGCAGGCGCGGCAGAGGGTGATCGGCGCATAACCGCGTCGATTGAGGAACAGCAGGGTCTGTTCGCCGGCCGCCAAGGTCGCCTTCATGGCGTCGACCACCGGCGGCGACAGCCAACGCCCGCGTGTCGGCGGATCGCGCCGCAGGTCGACCGCCGACAGGGCCGCCAATTGGTGGCCGCCATGCCGGCCGGGCAGCTGCACCTCGCCATAGCGGCCCGTCTGGACGTTGACGACGCTCTCCAGCGATGGCGTCGCCGAGGCCAGCACGATCGGCGCCGAGGCCAGCCGCGCGCGCACCACCGCCATGTCGCGTGCGTTGTAGATGACGCCGTCGTCCTGCTTGAACGAGCCGTCATGCTCCTCGTCGACGACGATCAGACCGAGCTCGGCGAAAGGCAAAAACAGCGCGGATCGTGCGCCAACCACGACACTTACCCGGCCCTCGGCGATGGCGCGCCAGGTCTCGCGGCGCTCGAGGCTGGTCAGTCCGGAATGCCAGGCCGCCGGAGGGGCGCCGAACCGATCTTCGAAGCGCTTGAGCCACTGCGCGGTGAGCGCGATCTCCGGCAACAGCACCAGCACCTGCCGCCGCGCCGCGACCGCCGCTGCGATCGCCTCGAAATAGACCTCGGTCTTACCGGCGCCCGGCACACCGTCGAGCAAGGTCGCCGAAAAGGCATGCGCCCTCACCTTGTCGACCAGCCCGTCGGCGGCGGCTTTCTGATCGGGCGACAGGACCGGCCCCTCGCGCGTGCCGTCGGGCTGCGGGAAGGCGCGCCGCACGACACGCTCCACGGCTTCGAGCAGGCCGACCGATGCCATGGTCTTCACGACCGACGTGCCGACACCGGCGAGATGCGCGAGTTCGGCGACCGGCATGGCCGGACCCTCCTTCGTCACCTCGAGCACGCGACGGCGCGCTGCCGTCAGTTTCAGCGCGGTGTCGTCGGATTGCGGCGTGGTGGCGGCGCGATAGACCAGCTCGGTCTTGGGCGCCTCCAATGCCGATGGCGCACTCATCGCCATGCGCAGCACGGCACCACGCGGCATCAGGGTGTAGGCCGACACCCAATCGACGAAGCGGCGCATTGCTTCGGCCATCGGCAGCGCCGGCAGCACACCGACGACGTCGCGCAGCTTCGCCTGCGGCACTTCGCCGGTGCCGGCGCCCCAGACGACTCCGATCACCTCGCGCTTGCCCAGCGGCACGACCACGAAATGGCCGGGAACAAGCGCAAGCTCCGCCGGGACGCGATAGTCGTAGGCGTCGGCCAAGGGCAGCGGCAGCAGCACCTGGACGGTGTTTTCCACTGCCTGCGAGCGCAGCCGCATTGCCGCCTCGTCTTGTGGCTCCGAGGCGGAATCGCTAGAAATTGTGGCAGCAGATAAGTCCGAACTACCGGCCATTGGGGTATTTTATATGAAGTTCTTCGTCGATACCGCCGATGTCGCCGAAATCAAGGATCTAGCCGCGTCCGGCCTGCTCGACGGTGTCACCACCAATCCCTCGCTGATCATGAAGGCTGGCCGGCCCATGCTCGAGGTGATCAAGGAAATCTGCGCCATCGTGCCCGGTCCGGTCAGCGCCGAAACCGTGGCGACCGATCACAAGACCATGCTCGAGGAAGGCCGTAAGCTCGCCAAGCTCGCCAAGAACGTCGCGGTCAAGGTGCCGCTGACGCCGGACGGGCTCAAGACCTGCAAGGCATTGGCGTCGGAAGGTACGATGGTGAACGTCACGCTGTGCTTCTCGCCGGCGCAGGCGCTGCTGGCCGCCAAGGCCGGCGCCACCTTCGTCTCGCCGTTCGTCGGCCGCCTCGACGACATCGGCCATGACGGCATGCATCTCATCGGCGAGATCATGACGATCTATCGCCAATACCCGCACTTAAAGACCGAGGTGCTGGTCGCCTCGGTACGCCACAGCCAGCATGTCGTGCAGGCCGCCAAGCTCGGCGCCCAGGTCGCGACCGTGCCGCCCAACGTGCTGCGCCAGCTCTTCAAGCATACTCTGACCGATAATGGACTGAAGGCCTTCCTCGACGATTGGGCCAAGACCGGCCAATCGATCCTCTGACCCGGAGACGGGCGCCGATGGACAACAAGGACAACACGAAAGAGGCGAACGACGGCACCGTCACCGCGCCCGACGGTTCCGGGCGGCAGGTGAAGCTGATCACAGCCGACGACGCCATCGCCTATCTCAAGGCCCATCCCGACTTCTTCGACAAGCATGCCGAGCTCGCGACAGAGCTCGGCATACCGCCGCGCGTGCAGGGGCCGGGCGTCATCGACATGCAGCAGGCGATCCTGAAGCGCCTGCGCAGCGAGATCGACCGGCTGAAGACCGAGCGCACCGAGATCATCGCCAACTCCAAGCAGAACCAGATCGTCCAGAACCGTATCCAGGCGGCGGTGATCAGCATCATCCAGGCGACGACCTTCGAGAAGATGATCCACGTCGTCACCCACGAGCTGCCGGACCTGCTCGACGTCGACTTCATCACCATGGCGATCGAAGCCAATGCCGATGCTCCCAAGCGCGTGCCGGTGCGTGGCGTTTATGTCCTGGCGCCGGGCGCCATCGACGCCGCGATCGGCCCCGAGAAGCATGCCCGCCTGCGCTCCGACATCGTGGGCGAAGAGGCTTTCTTCGGCGACATCGCACGCTTCGTGAAATCCGACGTGCTGATGCGCCTGCGCGTCTCCTCGGGCTCGCCCGACGGCGTCATGTGCTTCGGCGCCCGCGACCCCGAGGCGTTCGGCCCGGATATGTCGACCGAGCTGCTGTTCTTCCTCGCCAAGGTGCTGGAGAACACCATCCGCGCCTGGCTCGACCTGCCCGAGTGACGTCCGCCGGGGCGAAGTCCGAATGAGCGTCGCGGCGACGCTGCAGGATTGGCGCGACTGGCTGCAGAGCGAGCGCCGGTTTTCTGCCCACACGCTCACCGCCTACGAGCACGACGTCGCGACCTTCCTCGGCTTCATGACGAGCTACCTCGGCGAGGCGCCGACGCTCGAGGCGCTGGGCGGCCTGAAGCCGGCCGAGTTCCGCGCCTGGCTCACGGAGCTCAACAATCGCGGCCTGGCGCGCACGTCGACGGCGCGCGCTTTCTCCTCGGTGCGATCCTTCTTCGCCTATCTCGACAAGAACGGGCTGGCCCACAATGCCAGCATCGCCTCGGTCAAGACGCCCAAGCTGCCGCGTTCGGTGCCCAAGGCACTGAGCGAACGCGACATGGCAGACCTCCTCGAGGCCGAGTCCGACCGCGATCGCGCCCCCTGGCTCGACCTGCGCGACACCGCCGTACTGATCCTGCTCTATGGCGCAGGCCTGCGCATCGGTGAGGCCCTCACCCTCACCAAGGCTCAGGTCGACGACCTGCTGGCGAGCGGCAACGACACGCTGGCCATCACCGGCAAGGGCAACAAGACGCGCCTGGTCCTTCTGCTGCCGCAGGCCCTGCAGGCGCTCAGAGCCTATCGCGAAGCCTGCCCCTGGCTCGCCGCGGCCAGGCCCGCCGACCGGGTGTTCGTCGGCGCTCGCGGCGGCGCGCTCGACCCCGCCATCGTGCAGAAGCGGGTGCGCGAGATCCGCCGCAGCCTCGGCCTCGCCGAAAGCGTGACGCCGCACGCCCTGCGCCACTCCTTCGCGACGCATTTGCTGGGCGCCGGCGGCGATCTGCGCACCATTCAGGAGCTGCTGGGCCATGCCTCGCTCTCCACCACCCAGCGCTACACCGACGTCGACGCCGCCCGCCTCGCCGACGTCTATCGCAAGGCCCATCCGCGCGCGAAGATCGGAAACTGAACCTATGCCGCAGCATATCGGAATCGTCGCTTGTTCGGCCGAAGGCGCCGCCCTTTGCTACAAGACGATCTGCGTCGAGGGCGCGCGGTTCCTCGGGCCCCATGCCCATCCCGAAGTCTCGCTGCACACCCATTCACTGGCCGACTATGTCGACTGCCTCGATCGCGGCGATCGGCCGGGCGTTGCCGAGTTGATGCTCTCCTCGGCGCGCAAGCTCGCGAGCGCCGGCGCCGACTTCCTGATCTGTCCCGACAACACGATCCACCAGGCGATGGGCTACGTGCTGCCGCAGTCACCGCTGCCCTGGCTGCACATCGCCGAGGTCGTGGCCGACGAGGCCGTGGCGCGCGGCCTCAAGCGGATCGGCATCACCGGCACGAACTGGCTGGTCGACAGCGACGTCTATCCCGAGAAGCTCGGGGCGCGCGGCCTCGGCTTCCTGAAGCCGACCGACGACGAGCGCGACGAGATCGGCCGCATCATCATGGACGAGCTGGTGCAGAGCCGCTTCACGCCGCAGGCGGTCGCGACCTTCCAGCGGGTCATGGGCCGCATGAAGGGCGACGGCTGCGACGCCGTGGTGCTGGGCTGCACGGAAATCCCGCTGATCATGAACGACGCCAACTCGCCGCTGCCGACGCTCGATTCGACACGGCTGCTCGCCCAGGCCGCGTTGAGACGCGCGACGACTGTCTGAGCGTCAGAGCGACTTTCTGAAGATGATCTGGCCGTCGTCCTGGCGGCCGATCTCCGGCCATCCGTTGGTCCGATAGAACCGTTCGGCGCGCGTGCCGGGACCGGTCGTGAGCGTTGCCGCCGAAAAGCCCGCCGCCCGCAGATCCTCGCAGGCCTTCGGCAGCAGCACGCGACCGATGCCGCGGCCCTCGTAGTCCGGATGGATGAAAAGGCCGAAGATCGTGCCGTCGCGCAGGTCGGCGACCGCGAAGCCCTGCACGGCGCCCGCTTCCTCCCAGACCCAGAAGGTTCCATTCTCGAAGATCCAGTCGGCGGTACGGTCGACTTTGGCTTGCGAGGCCGCACTAAGCTTGTTCTCCCGAACGGCAAGACGCACTTCGGTGATGCGGGGACGGTCGGCAAGGGTCGCTCGACGAATCATGGTCTCACGTCACGATCGATGGGCGGTCTGGCGGCGTTGCACCAGCCATTCGACCGCAAAGCTGCCGGCAATGGCGACAAGAGCAAGGCCGATGACGACCGGCTGGGTCTGCCAGAGGCTGACCATGAAGGCGCCGAAAGCGACGGTCATCAGCACGGCACCGAGCAGAATCAGGCTTCGCCGTCCCCCGACATCCGCATGCAACCGCCAGTGCGCCAGGAAGACCGCGAGATAGGTGACCAGGAAGGTGGCGCCGGCGACCTGCGCAATGACTCGAAGATCGAAGAGATTCACCATGATCAGGATGGCGCCTGCCGCCCAGACCAGGCCACGGGTCCCCTGCCCCCAGGCCGTACGGCCGAAGGCGGCCGGCAGCTGCTGGCGGGCGGCAAGACCGCGCGAGACTTCGAGGGCGGAGAAGATGCAGGCATTGATGGCGGATGCCGTCGCAAACAGCGCACCGCCCGCCACGATGACGAACCCGGCATGGCCCAGCACCGGCCGCGCCGCCTGAGCCACGGCCGTATCGGCGTAACGCGCGAGTTCGGCCGGTGAAATGTTGCCCAGCACGACGATCGCCAGGCCGACATAGAGGACGATCACCAGGCCGATGGCGAGGTAGATGGCCCGCGGGATCGTCGTCTGTGGATCGGCGACATATCCGGCAGCATTGGTCATCATGCCGTAGCCGGCATAGGCGAAGAATGTCAGGCCGACGCTGGCCAGCAGCGTGGCGGCCCCCACGGTCGGGCCCGCCGTCAGCAGGGCCGGCTCGATCCCCGGCATGCCGGCGGCCATCAGGACAGCCAGGATGACGAGCTTGGCCGCCACCAGGAGTTCCTCGAGCCGACCGACGGCGTTCGATCCCACCATGTTCGTCACCACCAGCGCGATCACGATGGCGGACGCGGAAAGATTCTTCGCCAGACGCGACGACTCGTCGCCGAAAAGCAGCCGGTCGGCGTAGGCTCCAAATGTCTTGGCGATCATCGCGACCGCGATGACCGACGTGACGAGATAGAGGACCGACAATCCGCCGGCGACGACCCGGGAGGGATAGGCACGATCGAAATAATCCATGATGCCGCCCGAACTGGGAAAGCGGGCCGCGAGACGGGCGTAGGAATAGCCCGACAGCAGCGCGATCACGCCACCGATGACGAACGACAGGTAGACATCGCGGCCGGCCATCAGGGCGGCCTGCCCCAGGAGCGCAAAGATGCCGGCGCCGACCATCGAGCCGATGCCGAGCGCTGCGACGCCCCACAGGCGCATGGTCCCGTGCTTGGCAGGCGTCGCGATATCGGTCACGAAGCTGCCCCCAGCAGCGCGCGGCCCATCGACTCGTCCATGGTTTGTGTCCCCCGCGGCGACCTTACACAATCGCCGCCTGGAGCAACACAACCGCTGATCTATTGCGCACGCTTGTAGACGACGTGCAGGGCACCGCCGCTGCGGCGCTCGCAGCTCACGAGGTCGAGGCCGAAGCTGGGCGTTCCCGACGGAAAGAGCGGAATGCCGTCACCCAGCACGATCGGCACGATCGCCATCTCCAGCACGTCGAACTTGCCGGCCGCGACCATGCCGCGGATCACCTGGCCGCCGCCCTCGACCCAGACACACCGATAGCCGCGTGCCTCGAGTTCGGCGGCCACGCCACCAAGATCACCCGACCGGGCCTCGACACCGGCAGGGGCATCCTCCAGCGGCCGGTTGGTCATGACGATGGTCGGCTTGCCGGGATGGGGCCAGTCGCCGAAACCACGCACGGCCTCGTAGGTGTCACGTCCCATCAGGATGGCATCGACCTTGGCCAGGAAGGGTTCGAGGCCGAATTCCTGCGGCGGGTAGGCCTCCAGCCAGTCGAACGACCCGTCAGCGCGGGCAATCTTGCCGTCGAGCGATATCGCGATATGGCAGTGCCAGATCGTCTTTCCCATCAGCCAATACTCCGGATCACGGGGCGAGATGCTTGGCCAGGAAGGCCCTCACATCGGTCACGAATTGCTTCCAGGCCGGCTCGTGCGCCCCGTAATGGGCGCCGCAGCACCCGCCGGGCTTGCTGCGATTGCCGACCCCGTCGAGATAGCGCACCGGCAGGCCGAGCGCATCGAAGCTGTGATGCGCGCCGTCGTAGATTTTCGTTTCGACCAGATCCTTGCCGCGGGCGACCCGGTCGATCACGGCCTGGCAACGCGGCACCGGCGTCCAGTCGTCGAGCGCACCCATCGCAAACAGGGTCGGCTGGCGTACCGTGAGCGGCGATTCCAGCGAGTCCGCCAGGGCGCAGTCGGGATAGACCAGCACGACGGCCCTGGCGGGCGGGGCAGCGGGCGCGGCCGAGGGTGATGCGGACGCCTGGCCCGACAGCGCGCGCAGCATCGCGACACCGCCACCGTAGGAATAGCCCATGTAGGCGAGGCGCTTGGGATCGATGCCGGGCTGCCGGGCCAGCCAGCCCAACGCCGCATCGATGTCGTGCGCCCGCGCCTCCGCATCGGCCTGGGTCGGCCAGTGGCGGCCGCAAACGTCCTTGAGACCGCGCGCCGAGAAGCTGTCGACGACGAGCGCGGCATAGCCCCAGGATGCCAGCAGCCCCGCCATACGCGCGGTGTTCTGTCCCGGTCCGCCGCAACCGTGAAAGATCGCGACCGCCGCAACGGGCGTCGATGCGTTGGCCGGACGGAAGAGCTGTGCCGCGAGCTGGACCGTGCGGCCGGCCTGCTCGACCGGCACGCGGACGTTCTGCTGCGCACCGGCCGGCAGGGCCGCCAGCAACGCCATGATTGCCGTCAGGATCGCCAGGGAGGCGGCGCCGAGGAGACGCCTCACGACGCCAACTGCGCTTCGAACAGACGCATGAGCTTTGACCGCTTCTTCAGGAGGTCGGCCAAGGTATAGCGATCGAGCACCGCCATGAAGGCTGCAAGTGCTTCATCGAGGGCGCCGGTCAGGCCGCAGGCCGGCGCGATGACGCAGGAGCCGCACTCCACCAGTTCGAACCCCTCCTCGGTCCGGCGCACGACGTCGCCGACATTGATCTGGTCGGCCGGCCGCGCCAGGCGGATGCCGCCAAGCCGGCCGCGCACGCCTTCGACGTAGCCCGCCTTGCCGAGGTCATGGGCGACTTTCATCAGGTGGTTCTGCGAGATGCCGTAGGCGCGCGCGATCTCCGAAATCGAGCAGACCTTGTCGGGCTGCGCGCCGAGATAGAGCAGCACCCGCATGGCGTAGTCGGTGTAGCGCGTCAGTCGCATGCCAGCCCCGGAGACCTCGCTCTGATGAGGATCGACAATACATGTATTTGATTGACATGTTTAGGGCATCAAAATACATGTACTTTAGATACATGATTTGGAGCGATCCCATGAACGGCATCGAGGGTATCGACGAGGAAGGCCTCGCCCGGCTGGTCACCCGCTTCTATGGCAAGGTCCGCCAGGACCCGCTGATCGGCCCGGTTTTCAACGACGCGATCGACGACTGGCCCGAGCATCTGGAGAAGCTCGCAGCCTTCTGGTCTTCCCTGATGCTGACGACCGGCCGCTACAAGGGCATGCCGATGGCCGCCCATCTCAAGCATCGCAGCCGCCTGACGCCTGCCATGTTCGAGCGCTGGCTCGGCCTATGGCGCGAGACCACGGCCGAGGAAATGCCGGCGCAGGCCGCCGCCGCCCTGCAGGCCAAGGCCAACCGTATCGCCGAGAGCTTCAAGCTGGCGTTGATGCTGAAGCTCGATCCCGCGCCCGGCCACGCCGCCTGATTCGCCACGCCGCCTGTTTCGGAGGAGAAGCATCATGCAAGGCCCTGCGCACATTCAGCCCGTCGACCTCCCAACCGTCGATCTCCCCACCGTCGATCTCCCCACCGTCGATCTCGATGTCCATCACAAGGCCGTCGGCCTGTCCGACCGCGTGGCGCTCGGCTTCACCAAGGTCCTGCGCTTCTGTGCCGACACGTTCTTCGCCAAGCGTTACGGCCATCGCGCCGTGGTGCTGGAGACGGTCGCCGCCGTACCCGGCATGGTCGGTGCAACGCTCACCCATCTGCGATGCCTGCGCCGCATGACCGACGACAATGGCTGGATCCGCACGCTCATGGAGGAGGCAGAGAACGAGCGGATGCATCTCATGACCTTCATCCATGTCGCCAAGCCGACGTTGTTCGAACGCTGCGTCATCCTGGGCGCCCAGTGGGTGTTCTACCTGGCCTTCTTCGGCCTCTATCTCGCAAGCCCCCGGACCGCCCATCGCGTCGTCGGCTATTTCGAGGAGGAAGCCGTCGTCAGCTACACCTACTATCTGCAGGAACTGGACGAAGGCCGTTCCCCCAACGTGCCGGCACCGGCGATCGCGCGGCACTACTGGAAGCTGCCCGACGATGCGACCCTGCGCGACGTCGTGCTCGCGGTGCGGGCCGACGAAGCCCATCACCGCGACATCAATCACGGTTTCGCCAGCGAGCTCGCAGGCCTCGAGGTCGGCGACCGGAAGGTCGCGCCCTATCCCGCACACGCCGACGACATCCGGCTGGCGGCCTGAAATGAAAAGGCCCTACCGCTCCACGCCGGTCTTCGATGAGAAGACGCTCCCCGCCGCCTTGCGCGGGGAGCATCGGACGAAGGCCGGAGTCTGGGGCGTGATCGAAGTGATCGAGGGGCAGTTGAAGTTCATGCTGGCTGACGGAACCGGCGAGACCATCCTGACCCCCGACCGGCCCGGCCTGGTCCAGCCGGAGCAGCCCCATCGCGTGGAACCGATCGGCGCCCTGCTGATGCAGATCCACTTCTACGACGAGCCGCCCGAGGTCAGCGCGGCGGCGGCACCGGTTCCTCGACCCTAGCTTCTTCGCTGCCTGTCGGCGCGAGGTTCATCTCGCGCCGCTGCTCGGCAATCTCCGCGACGGCGGCACGCACCGCCGGATGACGCGACATGAACTGGTTGAAGTCGCGGCGGTCGAGCACCAGGAACTGGCAGAAATCGACGGCAACGATATCGGCGGTGCGGCGCTCGCCGCTGAGCAGCGCCATCTCGCCGAAGTAGGCGCCCGGCTCCAGGCGGATGGTCCGATCGTTGACCTGCACCTCCACCGCGCCGGACGAGATGAAGTACATGCCGTCGGCGCGATCGCCGCGGCGGATCACGCGCTCGCCGGGGGATGCCGACTTCGGCCGGAACATCAGCAGCAGCGCCTCCTGGTCCTGCCGGTCGACCAGCGACAGGACGGGAAACCGCTCCAGCAGGCCGTGCAGTCGCAGTTCGTGCGCTTTCGAGCGTTCCTCGTTGCGCGCCTGGATGCGATCGAGTTCGTGGCTGAGCGCCTGGTAGTGCGGCTGCCCGAAGAACGCAGCACCCGCCGGCTGAGCGCCGCGCATCCGGCGCTGCAGCTCGGTCATCAGTGCGAAGACCAGCGGGTTCAGCATGATCGAGAACAGGGCGCCCGCCACGATCAGGTCGCGCCCTTCCTTGGGGACCAGACCGGTCGAGATGCCGAGTGCGATCAGGATGAAGGAGAATTCACCGATCTGCGCCAGGCTGGCCGATACCATCAGGCCGGTTCCGACCGGGAACCGCAGCAGCAAGATGATGCCCATCGCGATCAGCCCCTTGCCGACGATGATCACCGCCAGCACGGCCAGCACCGCGTCGGGCCGGCGAACCAGAATCGACGGATCGAACAGCATGCCGACCGAGACGAAGAACAGGACCGAGAAGGCATCCTGCAACGGCAGCGAGTCGGCGGCCGCCTTGTGGCTGAAGGACGACTCGCTCAGCACGACGCCGGCAAAGAAGGCGCCCAGCGCGAAGGAAACGCCGAAGATGTGCGCCGAGCCGTAGGCGATGCCCAGTGCGATCGCGAGGACGGAAAGCGTGAACAACTCGCGCGAGCCGGTACGGGCCACCCTCGCGAGAACCCACGGCACGACCTTTGGTCCGAGCAGGATGGCAATCGCCGCAAACGCCGCGACCTTCGCCAAGGTGACGGCCAGCTCGAGCGCCAGGGGCATGTCGCTGCCACCGCCATCGTGGCCCGCCACCGACTTGCCGCCCAGGATCTCGGCGAAGGCCGGCAGCAGAACCAGCGCCAGCACCATTGCCAGGTCCTCGACGATCAGCCAGCCCACCGCAATTCGGCCGTTCGGGCTGTTGACGAGGTTGCGTTCCTCCAGGGCCTTGAGGAGCACGACCGTGCTGGCCACCGAAAGGCTCAGTCCGACCACCAGGCCGGTGCCGAGGCTCCAGCCCCATAGCCAGCACATCCCCATGCCCAGCAGGGTCGCGAGAACGATCTGGCCGATCGCCCCGGGTATGGCGATGCCCCGGACCGCCAGCAGATCCGACGTCGAGAAATGCAGGCCGACGCCGAACATCAGGAGGATGACGCCGACCTCGGCGAGCTGCGCCGAGAGGCCCGCATCGGCAACGAAACCCGGCGTGTAGGGGCCCATCAGGACGCCGGCGACGAGGTAGCCGACCAGCGGCGGCAGGCGCAGACGATCGGCTATGTAGCCGAACCCGAACGCAAGCACGAAACCGATGGCGATGGTCGAGATGAGCGCGGCTTCGTGGTGCACCTGCGGGTCTCGTCTGTTGTGGAAACGGGCCCGGGGCACGGGCTGCCGATCAGCTTTAGCGCGGCTCGAACCCCCATGTCACCCTGTGTGCAATGACGCATGCAGGCCCTGCAATCACCGGGCCATGAAATTTTCCTGACCCCACGGGGAATAAAGCCGCCCTGCCGGCGTCTCTCTCCGGCATGCCCACCATGCCAGCCCGCACACCCACCCCGGCACACCCTGCCTGCACAGGAGAGACCCCCATGATGAAGTCCTTTCTTTCTGCCGCCGCCGTGCTCGCGGCCCTCGTCGCCAGTACCGTTCTTGCGGCGGAGCCCGGGACGACCACGCCGCCCGCCATGAAGGACGGCATGTTCGTCACCGCCAAGGGCATGACGCTCTACACTTTCGACAAGGACACCGCCGGCAAGTCGGTGTGCAATGGCCAGTGCGCGACCAACTGGCCGCCGGCACTGGTGGCCGATGGCGCCAAGGCTTCGGGTGACTGGACGATCGTCACCCGCGACGACGGCATGAAGCAGTGGGCCTACAAGGGCAAGCCGCTCTACGCCTTCGCCAAGGACACCAAGGCCGGTGACAAGACCGGCGACGGCTTCCTGAACGGCGCCTGGCACATCGCCAAGTGATCCTGAAGCGATCCTGAAGTGATCCTCAAGTGATCCTGTCGCGGCCGCCCTCCACCCCCTATGACGGGGGTGGAGGTTTGTGATGGCCGATGCAGAGGCCCTGCTCGAACCGCTGATCCCGGCGTTGCGTCGCTATGCCTATGCGCTGGTACGCAACCACGATGCGGCCGACGACCTGGTGCAGGACGCGCTGGAACGGGCGCTGTCGCGCTGGAGCCTGCGCCGGCCCGACGGCGACCTGCAGGCCTGGCTGTTCACGATCCTGCGCAACCTGCACGTCTCGGCCGCGCGGCAGCGCCAGCGCCGCGGGCCGCATCTCGACCTCGACGCCGTGTCGTCGCCCGGTGTCACGGCGACCCAGGAGGCCGGCCTCGAGATGCAGGACGTGCTGGCGGCTCTCGACCAGTTGCCGGAGGAGCAGAAGTCGCTGCTGCTGCTGGTCGGGGTCGAGGATCTTTCCTATGACGCCGCGGCCCGCGTGCTGGGCGTGCCGCCGGGCACGGTGATGTCGCGGCTGTCGCGCGGCCGCCAGAGGCTGCGATCGATACTGGAGACGGGGCGGGCTACGCTGCTTCGGAGAGTGAAATGACGGGCAACGAGCTCCCCATCGGCGAGGACGATCTGCAGGCCTTCATCGACGATCGCCTCGACGACAGGCGGCGGGCGGCGGTCGAGGCCCATGTGGCCGCCCGCGCCGACCTTGCCGACAGGATTGCCGCCGAGCGTCGCCACCGCACCCTGCTGCGCGGCCAGCTCGAGGCTAAGTTCGCCGAACCGATACCGGCCAGGCTGCGCATCGCCAATCTTCGCGCCAACCGGCGCGTCCGCTGGATCGGCTCGACGCGTGCCGCTGCGGCAGCGCTGGCGATCTTCGTGGTCGGCGCCGTGGCCGGATGGTTCGCCAACGGTCTCGCGCCGACGCCCGTTCAATCGGTTGCGACGGCCGGCGTCACCCAGAGCGCGGTCGCGGCCTTTCGCACCTTCGTCGTCGAAGTCGCCCATCCCGTCGAAGTCGGCGTGCAGCAGGAAGCGCATCTCCTGCAGTGGCTCTCCAAGCGCCTCGGCCGCAAGCTCGCCGCGCCGGACCTGCAGCCCTTCGGCTACAGGCTTATGGGCGGCCGGCTGTTGCCCGGCGGCAGCGGCGCGGCGGCCCAGTTGATGTACGACGACGCGAGCGGCCGCCGCCTCACGATCTACGTACGGGCGACCGACGGCACGGAGACGGCCTTCCGCTTCCAGCGGGAGGGAGACGCCGCGACCTTCGCCTGGATCGACCAGGGCTTCGGCTTCGCCGTGACGGCGGTGGCCTCACGCGATCAGCTGCTGCCGATCGCGGAAGCGGTGTATCGCGGCTTCGAAGGCAGGAACTGATACGCGGATCGCGGGCCTTCCGGCCTGCAATCAGAAACCACGAACGGACCTGGAAGCAATCGGCGCTAACTTACAAAGATTCCTCACCCTGAGGAGCGGCCGCAGGCCGCGTCTCGAAGGGTCGGCAACAGAAACGGTGCTTGTTCCCATCCTTCGAGACGGCCCCCAATGAATGATGAGGGGGCCTCCTCAGGATGAGGTTATTGGTTGTCCGCTCAAGAGTTTGCGCCAATGGACCTGGAGGCCCGCGGTCCGGGAGACGGAGCATTCCGCAGACTCACTTGGTCGGATCGGTCAGATCCTCGAACTCCTTGAGGTGCCGCGGCGCCCATTTATGGTCGCGCGCCTGCACGATCCAGCGGTGCAGGATCGGCCAGCGCGCGCGGGCGCGCTTGACCCAGAGGCGACCGGTCTCGAATTCGGTCGCCAGCAGATAAAGGCCGATCACGAAGAAGATCCAGCCCTGCAGGATCGGCACCAGGCCGCCGACCACCGACATCACGAAGCAGCCGGCGATCGCGAGCACCATCAGCGGCTTGCGCATTGCCCGCCGCCGCGTCGGCTAGAGATGAATCGGCTTGTCCCAGGCCGCGAGGGCAGCTTCCTTCATTGCCTCGTTGACCGTGGGATGGGCGTGGCAGACCCGGCCGATATCCTCGGCCGACGCGTGGAACTCCATGGCGAGCGCGGCTTCGGCGATCATCGTGCCGGCTTCGGCGCCGAAGATATGGACGCCCAGCACTTGGTCGGTCGCCTTGTCGGCCAGCACCTTCACGAATCCCTCCGTCGCGCCGTTCGCGCGGCTGCGCGGATCGGCGGTGAAAGGATACTTGCCGATCTTGTAGGCAACGCCCGAAGCCTTGAGCTGTTCCTCGGTCTTGCCGACCCATGCCACTTCGGGCTGGGTGTAGATGATCGACGGCACGAGATCCCAGTTCACATGGCCCTTCTGGCCGGCGATGGTCTCGACGCAGGCGACGCCGTCTTCGCTCGCCTTGTGGGCCAGCATCGGGCCGTCGATCACGTCGCCGATGGCAAAGATGCCCGGCACCGAAGTCTGGAAATGCCCGTCGACGGCGATGCGGCCGCGGTCGGTCATCTTCACGCCGACCGTGTCGAGGCCGAGGCCCTGCACGTAGGGCCGGCGGCCGATCGAGACCAGCACGACATCGGCTTCCAGCGTCTCCGCCGCGCCGCCCTTGGCGGGCTCCACCGTGAGAGTGACGCCCGACGCGCCGGGCGTGGCCTTGGTGACCTTGGCGCCCAGCTTGAACTTCAGGCCCTGCTTGGCGAGCGTGCGCTGCAGGAACTTGGTGATCTCGTCGTCGACGCCCGGCGTGATGCGGTCGAGGAATTCGACGACGGTAACCTCGGCACCGAGCCGGCGCCAGACCGACCCCAGCTCCAGGCCGATGATGCCGGCGCCGACCACGACCAGGCGCTTGGGCACTGCGGCGAGCTCGAGGGCGCCGGTCGAGGAGACGATCGTCTTCTCGTCGATCGTCACGCCCGGCAGCGGCGTCACTTCCGAGCCGGTGGCGATCAGGATGTTCTTGGCCGACAGCGTGTCCTTCACCGCGCCGTCGTCGCCCAGCACGGCGACCGAGCCCGGCGCTTCGATGCGGCCGCTGCCGGTATAGGCGGTGATCTTGTTCTTCTTGAACAGGAAGGCGACGCCCTTGGTCGTGGCATCGACCACGTCGCCCTTGCGCTTCATGAGCTGGGCGAAGTCGAGCGTCGGCGGGGCGACCACCACACCGTGCGCGGCGAGATCGTGACCCGCCTCCTCGAAGAGATGCGAGGACTGCAGCAGCGCCTTGGAGGGAATGCAGCCGACATTGAGGCAGGTGCCGCCGAAGGTCGTGCGCTTTTCAACGACCGCTACCTTGAGCCCGAGCTGGGCAGCCCGGATTGCCGCCACATAGCCGCCGGGACCGGCGCCGATCACGACGAGGTCGAACGTTTCGTTTGCCATCAGCCTGTCCTCACGCGCCGATCAGCAGGCGTTCGGGATCCTCGATGCATTCCTTGACCCGCACCAGGAACAGCACCGCCTCGCGGCCGTCGATGATGCGATGGTCGTACGACAGAGCGAGGTACATCATCGGCCGTGCCTTGATCTCGCCGCCGACCACCATGGGCCGCTGCTGGATCTTGTGCATGCCGAGAATGCCCGACTGCGGCGGGTTGAGGATCGGCGTCGACATCAGCGAGCCGTAGACGCCGCCGTTGGAGATCGTGAAAGTGCCGCCCGTCAGGTCGGCGATCGACAGCTTGCCGTCGCGCGCCTTGCGGCCGAGATCGCCGATGCCCTTCTCGATGCCGGCGAAATCCAGCACGTCGGCATCGCGCAGCACCGGCACGACGAGGCCCTGCGGCGTGCCCACGGCGACGCCGATGTCGTAGTAGTTCTTGTAGACGAGCTCGTCGCCTTCGATCTCGGCATTGACCGCCGGCAGCTCCTTCAGCGCCGCGATGCAGGCCTTCAGGAAGAACGACATGAAGCCCAGCCGCGCACCGTGCTTCTTCTCGAAATCGTCCTTCAGCCGGTCGCGCAGCGCCATGACGTTGGTCATGTCCACCTCATTGAAGGTGGTGAGCATGGCCGCCGTGTTCTGCGCCTCCTTGAGGCGGTTGGCGATGGTGCGGCGCAGCCGCGTCATGCGCACGCGCTCCTCACGGTCGGCGCGCTGCCGCGGGCCGGCCGGCGTCGCGGGCTTGGCCGCGGCGGGCGGCGCCGCTGCCGGCACCGACGCGAGCGCCGCCAGCACGTCTTCCTTGGTGGCACGGCCGTCCTTGCCGGTGGGCTGGATGGCGGACGCCGAGACACTCTTCTCCTCGGCGAGCTTGCGCGCGGCCGGGCCGGACGCGGCGAGGTTTGCGCCTGCAGGTGCTGCAGCCGGTGCCGGTGCGACAGGTGCCGGAGCCGCCGGCTTCGGCGCGGGCGCCGCGGCCGGTGCTGTGGCGGCCGGTGCCGGCTTCGGAGCCGCGGCCCCGGCCGCTCCGGCTTCGATATGGCAGAGAATCCCGCCCACCTGGACGGCCGCACCCTCTTCGACCGCGAGATCGGCGATCGTCCCGGCGACCGAGGCATTCACCTCGACCGTCACCTTGTCGGTTTCCAGCTCGCACAAAGGCTGGTCGACGGCGACCGCATCGCCCGCTTTGACCAACCACTTGGCGACGGTCGCCTCGGTGACGGATTCACCGAGCGCCGGAACCTTGATCTCGACAGCCATGACTTGACCCCTTTTCCCTGCTGGCCCTGGCCGCGTCGCTCAGACGGTGAGCGCGCGGTCGACCAGGTCGGCCTGTTCCTTGAGATGCGTGCGCGCCGAGCCGGTGGCGGGCGACGCGGCTTCGGCGCGACCGATATAGATCGGCCGCTTGGCCTTGACGTCGATGCCGCCGAGCGCGCGTTCGATGCGACGGTCGACGAAATGCCAGGCACCCGCGTTCTCGGGCTCCTCCTGGCACCACACGACCTCGGCATTCGGATACTCCGCCAGCCGCACGCCGAGCCGCGTGAACGGGAACGGGTAGAGCTGCTCGATGCGCAGGATCGCGATGTCGTCGATCTTGCGCTTGCGACGCTCGGCCACGAGATCGAAATAGACCTTGCCCGAGCAGAGCACGACGCGGCGCACCTTGTGTCCGGCGGCGATCTGATCGGTCTCGGCAAGGATGCGGCGGAACGAGCTGCCCGGCCCGAACTCCGCCAGGGTCGACACGCAATCCTTGTGACGCAGCAGCGACTTCGGCGTCATGACGATCAGCGGCTTGCGGAAGCTGCGGCGCATCTGGCGGCGCAGCGCATGGAAGTAGTTGGCCGGCGTGGTCGGGTTGACGACCTGCCAGTTGTCCTCGGCGGAGAGCTGCAGGTAGCGTTCGACGCGCGCCGAGCTGTGCTCGGGGCCCTGGCCCTCGTAACCGTGCGGCAGCAGCATGACGAGACCCGACATGCGCAGCCACTTGCTCTCGCCGGAGCAGATGAACTGGTCGATGATGACCTGGGCGCCGTTGGCGAAGTCGCCGAACTGCGCCTCCCACAACACCAGCGCGTTGGGCTCGGCCAGCGAGTAGCCGTACTCGAAGCCCAGCACGCCCGCCTCGCTCAACGGGCTGTCGATCACCTCGTAGTGCGCCTGGCCCTCGGCCACGTGGTTGAGCGGGATGTACTTCTGCTCGTTGTTCTGGTCGACCAGCACCGAATGGCGTTGCGAGAAGGTGCCGCGGCCCGAGTCCTGGCCCGAGAGGCGGACAGGCGTGCCCTCGGCCAGCAAGGTGCCGAACGCCAGTGCCTCACCGGTCGACCAATCGATGTCGGCACCGGTGTCGATCGTCTTGCGCTTGTCCTGGAGCTGGCGCGTGATCTTGCGGTTGAGCTCGAAATTCTTCGGCGGCTCCGAGATCGCCCGGCCGACCGCCTTCAGCTTGTCGAACTCGACCGCGGTGATGCCCTTGCGATCCTCCTCGCCCGGCGCAACGGTGAAGCCGGCCCACTTGCCCTCCAGCCAGTCGGCCTTGTTGGGCTTGTAGTTGCTCGCCGCCTCCAGCGCCTTGTCGAGATTTTCGCGCAAGGTGGCGTTCATGCCGGCGACCTCGTCGGCCGTCACCACGCCTTCGGCCTGCAGCCGTCCGGAATAGACCTCCATAACGGTCTTGTGGCCGCCGATCTCCTTGTACATCAGCGGCTGGGTGAACATCGGCTCGTCACCCTCGTTATGCCCGTGCCGCCGGTAGCAGAACATGTCGATGACGATGTCGCGCTTGAAGTGCTGGCGGAACTCGGTGGCGATGCGCGAGCAGTGAACCACCGCCTCCGGATCGTCGCCGTTCACGTGCAGGATCGGCGCCTGCACGATCTTGGCGACCTCGGTGCAGTACGGACCCGACCGCGACTGCGTCGGCAAGGTCGTGAAGCCGATCTGGTTGTTGACCACGAAATGGATGGTGCCGCCGATGCGGTAGCCTTCGAGGTCGGAGAGATCGAGGCTCTCGGCGACCAGGCCCTGACCCGCAAAGGCCGCATCGCCGTGCATCAGCACGCACATGACCTGGCTGCGGTCGGTGTCGCCGCGCTGATCTTCCTTGGCGCGCGCCTTGCCCAGCACGATCGGGTTCACCGCCTCGAGATGCGAGGGGTTGGGCGACAGCGAGAGATGCACGACGTTACCGTCGAACTCGCGATCGGCCGACGCACCGAGATGGTACTTCACGTCGCCCGAGCCGCGCATCTCCTCGGGCTGCGAGGAGCGGCCCTGGAACTCGGAGAACAGCGCCGTGTAGCTCTTGTGCATGACGTGCACGAGCGTGTTGAGGCGGCCGCGATGCGGCATGCCGATCATCACTTCCTTCACGCCGAGCTGGCCGCCGCGCTTCAGGATCTGCTCGATGCCGGGGATCAGCGCTTCGCCGCCGTCGAGGCCGAAGCGCTTGGTGCCGACGAACTTCACGTGCAGGTAGCGCTCGAGGCCCTCGGCTTCGATGACCCGCTCGAGGATCATCTTGCGGCCGGTCAGGGTGAACTCGGTGGTGTTCTCGATGTGCTCGATGCGCTCCTGGATCCACGCCTTCTGCGCCGGATCGGAAATGTGCATGAACTCGACGCCGATCTTGCCGCAATAGGTGCGGCGCAGGCGTTCCATGATCTGCCGCAGGGTGGCGGACTCGCCCAGCGCCAGCGACCCGAAGATCAGGATCGGGCGGTCCCAGTCGCTTTCGCCGAAGCCGTAGGTCGCGGGATCGAGCTCGGCATGCGGCGCCTGGCGCACCAGGCCCAGCGGATCGAGATCGGCCTCGAGATGGCCGCGGATGCGGTAGGCGCGGATCAGCATCAGCGCGCGCGCCGTATCCTGGGCGGCAGCGCGGATTTCCGCGTCGGTCCTGCCCCCCAACTGGCCGCCCAATTGTCCGGCCGGCTGTGCCGCCGGTGCGGCCGCGCCGTTGCCGCCCTTCACGTTGCGGTTGGCCGCGGCCGGCAGCGAGTCGGGATCGACGGCGCCGATCACCCGCGCGCCGTTGGGCGCCCACGACGCGCCGCGCACCTCCGCCAGCACGTCGCCGCTCTGTTCGGCGAGTGCTTCGAAGAAAGTCCGCCACTCGACGTCGACCGCATTGGGGTCGGCGAGGTAGCGCGCGTGCAGCTCTTCGATGAATGGCGCGTTGGCGCCGAACAGGAACGATGTCTGTTCTGCTCTCATGGCCCCTACTCCTTGGCCTGTTGTCGCTGGCCGCCTGGCAGAGGCTGGGCGGCGTCTACACTTGTCAGCCCTTCATGGCTTTAAGCATTTCGTCACCGAGCGCCGCGGGAGAATCCGCGACCCTGATACCGGCGGCGCGCATGGCCTCGACCTTGAACTCGGCGGTGTCGTTGCCACCCGAGATCACTGCACCGGCATGGCCCATGCGCCGGCCCGGCGGCGCGGTGCGGCCGGCAATGAAGCCGACGACCGGTTTCCTGACCTTGGACGCCTTGACGTACTCCGCGGCCCGCACCTCGGCGTCGCCGCCGATCTCGCCGATCATGACGATGCCCTGGGTCTCCGCGTCGGCCATCAGCATTTCGAGGCATTCGACGAAGTTGGTGCCGTTCACCGGATCGCCGCCGATGCCGATGCAGGTGGTCTGGCCGAGGCCGACCGCCGTGGTCTGCGCCACCGCTTCGTAGGTCAGCGTGCCGGAGCGCGAGATGATGCCGATCTTGCCGCGCTTGTGGATGTGACCCGGCATGATGCCGATCTTGCATTCGCCAGGCGTGATGACGCCGGGGCAGTTCGGGCCGATCAGCCGCGACTTCGAGCCGACCAGCGCCCGCTTGACCTTCACCATGTCGAGCACCGGAATGCCCTCGGTGATGCAGACCACCAGCGGCACTTCGGCATCGACCGCTTCGAGGATCGAATCGGCGGCATAGGGCGCCGGCACGTAGATCACGCTCGCCGTGGCGCCGGTCTTGTCGACGGCTTCGGCGACGGTGTCGAACACCGGCAGATCGAGATGCTTGGTGCCGCCTTTGCCCGGCGTCACGCCGCCCACCATCTTGGTGCCGTAGGCGATCGCCTGCTCGGAATGGAAGGTGCCCTGCGAGCCTGTGAAGCCCTGGCAGATGACCTTTGTGTTCTTGTCGACCAGGACGGCCATCAGTTCGCCTCCTTGACCGCCTTGACGATCTTTTCCGCAGCGTCGGCCAGATGATCGGCCGAGGTGATCTTGAGCCCCGATTCCTTCAGGATCTTCTTTCCGAGCTCGACATTGGTGCCTTCGAGGCGCACCACCAGCGGCACGTGCAGGTTGACCTCGCGCGCCGCGGCGACCACGCCCTCGGCGATGACGTCGCAGCGCATGATGCCGCCGAAGATGTTGACCAGGATGCCCTCGACGTTGGGATCCTTCAGAATGATCTTGAAGGCCGCGGTCACGCGTTCCTTGGTGGCGCCGCCGCCGACATCGAGGAAGTTGGCGGGCGAGGAGCCGTAGAGCTTGATGATGTCCATGGTCGCCATGGCAAGCCCGGCGCCGTTCACCATGCAGCCGATCTGGCCGTCGAGCTTCACGTAGTTCAGCGCGTACTTGGCGGCCTCGGTCTCGGCGGGATCCTCCTCGTCGAGGTCGCGCAGGTCCTCCAGCTCCTTGTGGCGGTAGAGCGCGTTGTCGTCGAAGTTCATCTTGGCATCGAGCGCGACCACGTCGCCGGCGCCGGTGACGACCAGCGGATTGATCTCGATCAGCGAGGCGTCGAGGTCGGTGAAGGCCCGGTAGAGGTTGCCCAGCAGGGCGACGAAGGCGCCGACCTGCTTGCCCTGCAGGCCGAGCGCGAAGGCGATGCGACGGCCCTGGTAGCCCTGGAAGCCGGCCGCCGGGTCGATCGACTGCTTGACGATCTTGTCCGGCGTCTCGTGCGCCACGGTCTCGATATCCATGCCGCCCTCGGTCGAGGCGACCACCGCGATTCGGCCGACCGCGCGATCGACCAGCATGGAGAGGTAGAGTTCGCGTTTGATGTCGCAGCCGTCCTCGATATAGAGGCGCTTCACCGTCTTGCCGGCCGGGCCGGTCTGCTTGGTGACCAGGTCATGCCCCAGCATCGCTGTGGCCGCCGCACCGACCTCGTCGATCGACTTGGCGAGGCGCACACCGCCCTTGCCGTTGGGATCGTCCTTGAAGCGGCCCTTGCCGCGGCCGCCGGCGTGGATCTGGGCCTTCACGACCGTCACCGGTCCGCCGAGCTTGCGGGCGACGTCCATCGCCTCGTCCTTGGTGTAGGCGACGCCGCCTTTCAGCAGCGGGACGGCGAATTTGGCCAGAAGCGCCTTGGCCTGATACTCGTGGATATTCATGGAGTCCTATCGTTCGGGACTGCTTGCAAGAAGCGTATCAGTCCCTCAGTTTTCAAACGCAACTGACCAAGGGATGCGGCACTTTATGAGTGCCACAGGCCCTTGGCAACGGCGGACTGATGACCCTTTTGAGGCGTTCGACCAAAGTCGCAGGCAGATTTTTGCGCAGACTGCCTGCGACCCTCGCAGCGGACCTCTGAGCATGATCCATCCGGCTGGAAGCAGCCGGATGGATCATGCCGAAGTCGGAGATGCCGGAAACAACGCGTTTCCAATCGAGTGGAACCGCTCACGCGGCTCCGCTCGATTGGAAGCCGCACTAGGCCCGGCCGACGATCTTGTTGGTGGCGTCGATCAGCGACCTCACGGCGGCGACCGACTTGTCGAACATCGCCTTCTCTTCGGCGTTGAACTCGACCTCGACGATGCGCTCCACACCCTTCGAGCCGATCACGACCGGCACGCCGATATAGAGCCCCTTCACGCCGTACTGGCCGTTCAACATCACGGCGCACGGCAGCACGCGCTTCTTGTCCTTGAGGTAGGACTCCGCCATGGCGATGGCCGAGGCAGCCGGCGCATAGAAAGCCGAGCCGGTCTTGAGCAGCGCGACGATCTCGGCGCCGCCGTCGCGGGTGCGCTGCACGATCTTCTCGAGGCGCTCCTTGGTCGTCCAGCCCATGTCGACCAGATCGTGCAGCGAAATGCCGCCGACCGTCGAGTAGCGCAGCAGCGGCACCATCGTGTCGCCGTGACCGCCCAGCACGAAGGCCGTGACGTCCTCGACGGAGACGTTGAATTCCTCGGCGAGGAACAGGCGGAACCGCGCGCTGTCCAGCACGCCCGCCATGCCGACGACGCGCTCCGGCGGGAAGCCGGTGACTTCCTGCATCAGGCCGACCATGGCGTCGAGCGGGTTGGTGATGACGATGACGAAGGCGTTGGGGGCGTGGGCCTTGATGCCCTTGCCGACCGCGTCGATGACCTTGGCATTGATGCCGACCAGGTCGTCGCGCGTCATGCCGGGCTTGCGCGGCACGCCGGCCGTGACGATCACCACGTCGGAACCCTCGATCGCCTTGTAGTCCGACGAACCGCTGTAGGCGGCGTCGAAGCCCTCGACCGGGCTCAGCTGCGCAATGTCGAGCGCCTTGCCCTTGGCGATGCCTTCGGCGTCGGGAATGTCGAACAGGACGACATCGCCCAGCTCTTTCTGGCCGGCGAGCAACGCCAGAGTGCCGCCAATCTGTCCGGCGCCGATCAGCGCGATCTTCTTGCGAGCCATGCGAAAAACTCCCGTTTCGTGAAGGCGGCGCGTGGTAGCGCGATTCGCCGGAAGCGGCAAGGCGACCGCCTTCTCCTGCCCGCTCTGCGGGGCAGCAGCCCCGAAGAATCAGACCGGATGTTTTCTCAGATGCGCCAATAGAAGATCGGTTGCCTTGGCCGGCGCCTGGTCCATGACGAAATGGCCGACATTGGGCAGCACTTCCATGGCAAAGGACGGCGCCACGAACTCGGCGGTGCCGTAGGCGGCATCGGGACCGACCGTGGCGTCGACATCGCCCCAGATATAGAGCGTCGGCACGGCAATGGTGCCGATATCGGCGGCCAGCCCCTTGTTCGAGCGATACCAGGCGAGTGCCGCCTCCAGTGCCTCGGGGTTGCCGAGGACGGAAAGATGCTCCTCCAGGGCCGCCGCCGGCACCCCCTGGCCGAACAGGCCCTCGCGCAAGCGCCGCGCATTGTCGGCCAGCAGAAGCTTGGCCGTGTCAGGCTCGAGAAAGGCACGATGGTGGCGCGAGCGATTCTTCTGGTCGCCGCCCTCCTTCTGCAGAGCGCGCCGGAACGACGATGGATGCGGCCGCGACAGAATCGTGAGCGAGGCCAGCCGCTCGGGATGCCGCCCCGCGACGCCCCAGGAGACCTGGCCGCCCCAGTCGTGTCCGACCAGATGGAAGCGTTTGCCGTCATGGCCCGCCGCCGCCACGATCTCGATCGCGTCGGCGATCAGCTTGTCGAATGCATAGTTGGCGAGATCGGCGGGATCGGGCCGCGCGCCCGGCGAATAGCCGCGCTGGTCGGGCGCGACCGCGCGATAGCCCGCCGCGGCAAGCGCCGGCAGGGCGGCCCGCCAGCTGTATCGCGATTCGGGAAAGCCGTGCAGCAGCAGCACGAGCGGCCCACTGGCCGGGCCCGCGACATCCGCGGTGAATGTCAGGCCCGACCCTGTCTTTATGGCTGTGGTCTCGACGGTCATCCCGTCAGGTTACGCCATTCGCCTTGAACCAGGCGAGCGCGCGTTTCCAGCCATCCTCGGCCTGGTCCTTGCGATAGCTCGGACGATAGTCGGCATTGAAGGCGTGCGGCGTGTCGGGATAGGTCACGATCTCCGACTTCTTGGCTGCTGCGCTGCCGTCCTTCAGCGCCGCCCGCATCTTGTCGACCGACTCGTTGGGAATGCCGGAGTCGGCGCCACCGTAGAGACCGAGCACCGGACCGTGCAGGTCCTTCACGAGGTCGATCGGATGCTTGGGCGTCAGCGGTGTGGCATCGCCGACGACGCGGCCATACCAGGCGACGCCCGCTTTGACGGCCGGGCTGTGCGCGTCGTACAGCCAGGTGATGCGGCCGCCCCAGCAGAAGCCGGTGATGCCGAGCTTGGCCGTATCGGCCTTACCCTCGCCCTTGGCGAAGGCGACGGTCGAATCGAGATCGCCCATGACCTGCGCGTCCGGGACCTTGGATACGATCTCGCGCAGCAGCGCCTGCATGTCGGACTGAGACTTGGGATCGCCCTGGCGGAAGTAGAGCTCCGGGGCGATGGCGTAGTATCCCGCCTTGGCGAAGCGGCGGCACATGTCGGCGATATGGGCGTGCACGCCGAAGATCTCCTGCACCACCAGGATCGTGCCGAAGCCCGTGCCCGACGCCGGCATGGCGCGATACGCCACCATCTCCTTGCCGTCGGAGGTCTTCACCTTGACCTCGCCGGCGGTGAGCCCGTCGGCGGGCGTGACGATCATCGTCTGCGCCTGCACCGGCTGAACCGACAGCGCAAAAGTGCTGCCGAGCGCCGCGCCGGTCGCGGTGGCCTTGAGCGCGCCGCGTCGCGACAGGCCTATGGTCTCGAGTGAAATCGTGCGATCGCCATCCATGTTCTTGCCTCCCGAAGCTTGAAAAAGCGCCGCAGAGCCTAGGCCGCAGGGCGAGGCGGCCACAATCACAATTAGGCGATGTGCTCCAGGGTGAGATACTCGGGGCTCTGCATTTCCATCAGGCGCGACACGGTGCGCTCGAATTCGAACGAACCATCGCCTTCGGGATAGAGCGCCGCCGGCGGCCCGGCGGCGGAGCAGACGAACTTCACCTTCTTTTCGTAGAAGGTGTCGATCATGGTCACGAAGCGCGTGGCCTTGTCGCGACTGTCGGGCCCCATCTTCGGGATGTCGGCGACGATGACCGTATGGAAGTGTTCGGCGATGCAGAGAAAGTCTGCGGCGCCCATCGGCTTGGCGCACCAGTCGAGGAAATGCGCCATGGCCACGCCGGGCGCAGCGCGCGGGATCTCGACGTCGCGCCCTTGTGTGCGCAGCACGCGCGGCTCGCCGTCGGAACCGTCGCTCAACGCCCGGAAGGCTTCGTCCAGCTTGGCATTGGCCCAGGCGCCGAGCGGCGTCAGGTAGAGATCGAACTCGCGCATGCGGCCCATGCGATAGTCGTGGCCGCCGCCCAGTTCGAGAATCTCGAGCCGCTGTTTCAGGAGCTCGATGAAAGGCAGGAAGCGATCGCGCTGCAGGCCGTTCCGGTAGAGATCGTCCGGCGCGCGGTTGGAGGTGGCGATCACGGTGATGCCCTCCTCGAACAGGGTCTCGAACAGCCGGCCGAGGATCATCGCGTCGGCGATGTTGGTCACCTGGAATTCGTCGAAGCAGAGCAGCCGCGTCTCGGCGGCGATCTGCCGGGCGATCGGCACGATGGTATCGGCCTCGGGCGACGCGCCCTTGGCCGCCAGCTCCTCGCGGCGCGTGTGCAGGCGGGTCTGCACCTCGAGCATGAATTCATGGAAATGGACGCGGCGCTTCTTCGCGACCGGCGCGTCGGCGAAGAACAGGTCCATCAGCATCGACTTGCCGCGTCCCACCGGTCCCCAGATGTAGAGGCCGTGCGGCCCGTTCGGCGCCTTGGGTGCGCGGCCGAAACCCAACCGTGCCAGGAGACCCGCCGGCTTGGCAGGGTGGGCAGCCATCGCGACCAGCTGGTCGTAGACCGCCTGCAGGCGCAGCACGATCTTCTCCTGCACCGGGTCGGCATGGATTTCGCCGGCGGCGCGCCGCTCGGTGAGATTGGCGAGAGGCCCCTTCTTTGCACCCGAAGGGCCGGCCGAGGAGGAAACGGACTCCATTGAACCGCATACCTAGCTCACCGCCGCTTCGCTGCCTATAAGGTGCGGCGATGAAGATTGCGTTCCTCGGCACCTCCGCCTTCGCCGTGCCCGCTCTGCGAGCCCTGGCCGAGGCCGGCCATGACATTGCTGCCGTCTATACCAGAGCCCCCAAGCCCGCCGGCCGCGGCCAGCAGGAACGTCGCACGCCGGTGCACGACCTCGCCGCCGAGCTGGGGCTCGCCGTGCACACACCGCGCAGCCTCAAGAGCGAGGAAGAAGCCACAGCCTTCAAGGCGCTCGATCTCGATGCCGCCGTCGTCGTCTCCTACGGCCACATCCTGCCCAAGCGTTTTCTCGATGCGCCGGTGCTGGGCTGCATCAACATCCATGGCTCGCTGCTGCCGCGCTGGCGTGGCGCCGCACCGATCCATCGCGCCATCCTGGCCGGCGATGCCGAGACCGGCGTCACCACCATGCGCATGGACGAGGGCCTCGACACCGGCCCGATGCTGCTGGCCGAAAGCACGCCGATCTCCGCCGCCGACACGGCCGAAACCGTGCACGACCGGCTGGCGGCGCTGGGCGCGCGCCTGATCGTCTCGACGCTCGACGGGCTGATGCGCAACAGCATCGACGCCGTCGCGCAGCCCGAGGAAGGCGTCACCTATGCCCACAAGCTCGGCAAGGAGGAAGGCGTCCTCGACTGGCGCCGGCCGGCGGCCGAGCTGGAGCGCAAGGTCCGGGCCTTTCATCCCTGGCCCGGCACCTCGTTCGAGGCCAATAGCGAACGCATCAAGGTGCTGGAGGCCTCGCTCACCCTGGCCGGTGGCGCGCCCGGAACGGTCGGTCTCGCGCGCGACGGCTTTCCGGTCGTGACCTGCGGCGTGGGCGGACTGAAGCTCCTGAAGCTGCAGAGACCCGGCAAGTCGGCGCAGCCGGCCGATGCTTTCCTGCGCGGCTTCGCGCTCGACGCCGGCACCGTGCTGGCGTCCCCCGCGGTCGTGCGGCTGCCGACCTGACGCCGTGCCGCGCTACAAGCTCACCCTCGAATATGATGGCGAGCCCTTCGTCGGCTGGCAGCGCCAGGACACCGGCCCTTCCGTGCAGGCCGCCCTCGAGGACGCCGTCTTCGCCTTCTCTGGCGAGCGGGTGACGGTGCACGGCGCGGGACGTACCGACTCCGGCGTCCACGCCCGTGGCCAGGTCGCGCATGTCGACCTCGCCGAGGACAAGCCAGTCGAGACCATCCGATCGGCGCTGAACTTCCACCTCAAGCCCAATCCGGTCGCCGTCCTGCTGGCCGAGCCGGTTGCAGCCGACTTCCACGCCCGCTTCTCGGCGGTCTGGCGGCGCTACCGCTACCGCATCCTCAATCGCCGCGCGCCGCCTGCTCTCGATCGTGGCCAGTTGTGGCACCTTGGCGTGCCGCTCGACGCTGCGGCCATGGCCGATGCTGCCACGGTGCTGGTGGGCCGGCACGATTTCAACAGCTTCCGCTCGACCTCCTGCCAGGCGCCCTCGGCCGTGAAGACGCTCGACCTGCTCGAGGTCGGCCGCGACGGCGAGGAGATCCGAATCGAGGTCGGCTCCCGATCGTTCCTGCACAATCAGGTGCGCATCCTGGTCGGTACCCTGCAGCTCGTGGGTCGCGGCCAATGGAGCCGCGCCGATGTCGAGCAGGCGCTGGCCGCACGCGATCGTGCGCGCGCCGGCCCCACAGCCCCGCCGCAAGGCCTCTGCTTCATGGAGGTACGCTACGGTGAAGGTCGGCCGGGCTCAGGCGCCGGTGATCGGGACGATGCCGAGGAAGCGGTCGACGATCAGTGACAGAAAGCGCGACGGCACCCAGTTCACCAGCAGCAGCGCTAAAGCGTGCAGCCAGTTGGCCTTCAGCACCGATCGCGTCACCGCGAGGAACCAGTAGAACAGGAGGCCATAGAGGCCGAGCTGGATCAGGATCGCGAAGGCGACGGGCAGGATCGAGGCCAGGATGACGGCGACCATCGCCACGATGGTGAGCGGCAGGTTCACCCAGTTGAGCGCTGCGATATAGCGCGGATAGTTGCCGAGCCAGGTCTGACGGCGCGCGATCTCGTAGAAGATGACCGGGAACAGCAGCCAGTCGACCGTGTAGCGCAACGCCTCGACGAAGACGATCTCCCAGCTGTCGGCCGTGGTGGTGACGTTGGCGTAGAGCATCAACATGATCACGACATAGAGCGGCGCCACCAGGATCATGACCTTGAACGAACGCAGGCAGCTCTCGGCCGTGTTGTCGAAGTAGGACGGCGCCGCCGGATCGCGCTGCAGGAAGGCGACCGCCCCCTGCATGCCGCGGGCGATTTCCGCAGCGGTCAACACTGGGTACTCGACATTGGCATGTCAGGCCGCGAAGTATCGATCGAGCACCGTTTCGTAGACGCGGGCCAGCGTCTTGAGGTCGGCGATCGCGCTCTTCTCGTCGACCTTGTGCATGCTCTCGCCCACCAGACCGAATTCCAGGACCGGACAGTAGCTGCGGATGAAGCGGGCATCCGACGTGCCGCCGGTGGTCGAGAGCTCGGCTTCGACACCCGCGACGTCGCGGATCGCCCCGGCGACGAGGTCGCTCAGCGGCCCCGGCGGCGTGTAGAACGACTCGCCCGAGACCGACACGTCGTACTCGATCGTGCCGTTGCCGCCGAGCACCGCATGGACGCGCTCGATGCGCTCCTTCAGATGCGCCAGCAGGGTCTTCGACGTCCACAGATCGTTGAAGCGGGTGTTGAAACGCGCGCGGGCGACGCCCGGGGCGATGTTGGTCGCCTTGTTGCCGACATCGACGGTGGTGAACTGCAGCGACGTCGGCTGGAAATGCGTGCTGCCCTGGTCGATCGGCTCGCGCACCAGCGCCTCGATGATCGCCGACAGGCGATGGATGGCATTGTCGAGGCGCTCGGGATAGGCGACATGGCCCTGCACGCCGCGCACCGTCAGATCGACCGTCATGCTGCCGCGCCGACCGATCTTCATCATGTCGCCGAAACGCCGGGAGCTCGTCGGCTCGCCGACCACGCAGGCATCGATGGTCTCGCCGCGTTCGGCAAGGCGCTTCAACATCTTCACGGTCCCGTTGACCGCCGGCCCCTCCTCGTCACCGGTGATCAGGAGGCTGATCGACCCGCCGAAATCACGGCCACGGCGGCTGAGGAAGCGCTGGGCGGCATCGGTGAAGGCCGCGATCGCGCCCTTCATGTCGGCCGCACCGCGGCCGAACAGGTAGCCATCCGACAGTTCCGCGGCGAAAGGACCGATGGTCCAGGACGAGAGATCGCCCACCGGCACGACATCGGAATGACCGGCGAAGCAGAAGTGGCGGCCGCCGCTGCCGATCCGGGCATAGAGATTGGCGACATCGTCGGTGCCGGCCTGGCTGAAGTCCATGCGCTCGCAGTGGAATCCCAGCGGTTCGAGCGTGCGCTGCAGCAGTTGCAGGGCGCCTGCTTCCTTCGGGGTGACGCTCTCGCAGCGAACCAGGGCGCGCGTCAGGTCGACGACATCTGTGATGTTGGAAGCCAGGGTATCGGGCATGGGCGGACACTACATCCGCACCTTTGCAAAGAGAAGGGCGCCGGCTCAGGCCCGCCGGCGCCCAGTTTTCGAGAGGAAGATAGTCTTGCTTGCTTAAAGGAAGGTCACGCCACCAGCCGGTCGGCCTCCTGCAGGTTGACCGAGACGAGCTGGGAGACACCCTGCTCGGCCATGGTCACGCCGTAGAGGCGATCCATGCGCGCCATGGTGACGCGATGATGGGTGATGACCAGGAAGCGCGTGTCGGTGCGACCGGCGATCTCGTTCACCAGGCCGCAGAAGCGTTCCACGTTCAGATCGTCCAGCGGCGCGTCCACCTCGTCCAGTACGCAGATCGGCGCCGGGTTGGTCATGAACACCGCGAACAGAAGCGACAGGGCCGTCAGGGCCTGCTCGCCGCCCGAGAGCAGCGACATGACCTGCAGCTTCTTGCCCGGCGGGCTGGCATGGATTTCGAGGCCCGCCTCGAGCGGGTCCTCCGACTCGGTGAGCCGAAGCTCGGCCTTGCCGCCGCCGAACAGCTTGGTGAAGAGCTGCTGGAAGTGGCCGCTGACCTGTTCGAAGGCCGCGACGAAGCGCTCGCGACCCTCACGATTGAGGCTCTGGATGCCCTGGCGCAGGCGGCCGATGGCGGCGACCAGATCGTCGCGCTCGGTCGTCATGCCGGTTATCTGCTGCTCGAGCTCGTTGGCTTCTTCTTCGGCGCGCAGGTTGACCGCACCCATCGTCTCGCGCTCGTGCACCAGCCGCTCGAGCTTATGCTCGGCCTTGTCGAGCTCGGGCAGCTCGTCGAGCGTCTGGACTTCGGCCAGCGCCAGCACGCCGTCAGGCTCGCAACGCAGACGTTCGACGATGCGTTCGACCACCGCCTCGCGATCCTTGGTCGCCTGCTCGACCAGGCCCTCGCGCCGCACGCGGCTTTCGCGTGCCTGCGCCATCTCGGTCTCCGCCTGCTTCAGGGCCTTGTCGGCCTCGCCGAGGCGGGTCTCGCCGATCGCCAGGCGGTCGGCCGCTTCCTGGCGGGCGAACTCGGCCTTGTCGATCTCGTCGGCCAGCGTCTCGCGCTTGGCCTCGAGCTCGGCCGGCTTGGCCTCCAGCTCGGCAATCGCCGCGGCGATCTGTTCGCGACGGGCGTCGAGCTCGACGATCTGACCGTCGGCGTCTTCCAGGCGCTTGGCCCAGCCCTCGTGATCCTGTGCGATCTGGGCCAGCCGCTCGGTCCGCATCGCGGCTTCGCGGGCAAGACGGCTGCACTGCGCTTCGGCTTCGACGAGGGCGGCGCGCAGTTCGGCGATGCGCGCGCGGAGCTGGCCGGCTTCGACGCGATCGGCCTGGCCGTCGGAGATCGACGACAGGCGCGCTTCGCGGAAGGTACGGCGCATCTCGACATCGGCGATGTCGCCCGTCACCTCGCCGCGAACCTGCTCGATGCCGGTGAGGCGCGTGCGCAGCTGATCGGTGCGGCGCGCCACCTCGGCGTGACGATCGCGCGCCTGCGTCGCCATGCGCTCGGCGGCGGCGATCGTCGACTGCGAGGCCCGCTCGGCGGCGCGCGTCGCTTCGCCGGCTTCCTGTGCCTTGCGGCGCGAGCCCTCGGCGATCTGTCGCTCGTGAGCACGGGCCTGCTCGACACAGGTCTGCTCGGCATCGCGCGCGGCGGCGAGCCAGATCTTCTCGGCATCGACACGGGCCTGCTCGGCCGTCTGCTCGACCACCACGCCGTCGATCTGCTGGCGGATATCGGCCAGCCGGTTGCGCTGGCTCAGCCGCACGGCGGCGGTCGAGGGCGCGCCGGCGCGCATCGTGTAGCCGTCCCAGCGCCAGACCGCGCCTTCGCGGCTGACCAGCTGCTGGCCGGGCTTGAGGTCGGCCTGCAGGGAAGCGGCCACGGCGTCGTCCTCGACGATGCCGATGAAGGCAATGCGACGGGCGAGCTCGGGCAGCGCCTTGACGTGCGCCGAAAGCGGCGTCGCCCCCTCCGGCAACGCCGGCGCATCGGCCAGCGGCTCGAGCGGTAGCCAGTGAACCGGCGCACCGCGATCGGATGAGGCTTCGAGCTCGTCACCGAAGGCCGCACCCAGTGCCTTCTCGAAACCCGGCTCGACGGTCAGCGCGTCGAGCAGCGGCGGCCAGAGCGAATCGGCGGCCGACTTCAGGGCCGCAGCGACACCCGCTTCCTCGGCACGCAGCTTGGTCAGACGGGCATTGGTCTTCTGCAGGGTCTCGACGGCGGCGGCATGGCTCGCTTCGGCGGCCTGGCGCTCGGCCGCGCGGGCCCGCTCCATGTCCTGGCGTTCGGCTTCGGCCTTGGCGACCGCCGTGCGCGCGGCTTCGGACTCGTAGCGCTCGGCCTCGCGGGCCGCTTCGATCGCTTCCTGTCCCGTATAGCGGGCTTCTTCCAAGGCCACGCGGGCGGCCTCGAGCGCTTCCTCGACCTCGGGCAGCGCCGGCAGGCCGGCCAGTTCGGCCTCGAGCTGCTGCTGTTGCGCGGCGACCTCGTCGCGGCGCACGGTGAGGCGACGCAGGCGATCCTGCAGCTCGGAGAGTTCGCGGCCGACGCTCTGGCGCAGCGCCTCGTCGGCGGCGATCTGGCGGGTCAGCTGGTCGTGCTCCGTCTCGGCGGTGCTGGTCTCGGCCTGGGCCGTGTCGCGTGCCTCCTGGGCCGCCTCGGCACGATCCTCCTCGCCCACCTGCTCCTCTTCGAGCCGGGTCCGCTGGCTGTCGAGATCGGCGATGGCGGTCTCGGCGTCGCCCTTGCGGCCCTGCTCGCGGGCCAGATCCTGCTCGGTCTGCTGCAGGCGGGTCTCAGCCTCGTGCTGGGCTGCGGCGACGCGCTCGGCCTCGGCGGTGAGCGCATCGTGCGCCACACGCAGACGCTGCAGCGCGGCCGCCGCAGAGGCTTCGTCGTTGCGCAGCGGCGGCAGCGCGGTCGCCGCTTCGGCCTGCGCCGTAGTGGCGAGGCCCACCAGACGGGTGAGGTCGGCGACCTGGGCCTCGGTTTCCTTCAGGCGCTCGGCCGATTCGGCCAGCTCGCGCTCGGCGTTGGCGAGCTTCAGCGCCAGCACGGTGGCTTCGGCGCGGCGGATATGATCGGACAGGTTGCGGTAGCGGCTGGCCTGGCGGGCCTGGCGCTTCAGGCCCTTGTGCTGCTCTTCGAGCGCGACCAGCACGTCCTGGACGCGCGCCAGGTTCTGCTCGGCGGCCCGCAGGCGCAGCTCCGCCTCGTGACGGCGGGCATAGAGGCCGGTGATGCCGGCCGCCTCGTCGATGATGGTGCGGCGGTCGGCCGGCTTGGCGTTGATCAAGGTGCCGATGCGGCCCTGGCTCACCAGCGCCGTCGAACGCGAGCCGGTGGCGGCGTCGGCGAACAGAGTCTGCACGTCGCGGGCGCGGATCTCACGGCCGTTCACCGTATAGGCCGAGCCGTGGCCGCGTTCGATGCGGCGCGCGATGTCGAGCTGGTCGGAGTCGTTCACCATGGCCGGCGCCGTGCGGGTCTTGTTGTCCAGCGACAAGGTCACTTCGGCGATGTTGCGCGCCGGCCGCGTGCCGGCGCCGGCGAAGATGACGTCCTCCATCTCGCTGCCGCGCATCTGCTTGGCCGAGGTTTCGCCCATCACCCACTTCAGGGCCTCGACGAGGTTCGACTTGCCGCAGCCGTTGGGCCCGACGATGCCGGTCATTCCGGCCTCGATCACCAGCTCCGTCGGGTCGACGAAGGACTTGAAGCCGGCGAGCCGGAGCTTGTCGAACTGGACCATCTACACCACGCTTGTCTGTTGCTTACTTGGCAAGTTTGCCGAGCACGTTGTCGAGATCCTCGACCGTGCGCGGACCGCGATAGAGCTGACCGTCGATGAACAGCGCCGGGGTCGAGTTGACGCCCATCTGCTCACCGCCCTTGTAGTCGTTGATCACGGCATTGCTCGCCGCCTCGTTGGTGAGGCAGGCCTTGATCTCGGCCTCGCCGAGGCCGGCGATGCGCAGCGGCTTGGCGAGCTCGGCCAGCGGATCGGATGAGGCCGCCCACTGCGGCTGGCCGCGGAAAATGATGTCGATGACGCCGAAATAGCGGTCATTGCCGGCGCACTCGGCGATCTGCGCGGCCTTGGCCGCCACCTGGTCGAGCGGGAAGTCGCGGTAGACCAGCTTCACCTTGCCGGTATCGATCCACTTCTTCTTGATCTCGGGCAGGACCTGCGTGTGGAAATGCGCACAGTGCGGGCAGGTAAAAGACGCATACTCGATCAGGGTGATCGGCGCCTTGGGGTCGCCCAGCACGTGGTCGCCCGGCTGGACAGCCGCCAGGGCAGACGTATTCGGGGCACTTACCGGCGCAACGGCAGCCGTGCCGGTGGTGGCCGGACGGGTGCCGAAATAGGCGCCAGCCGCAATCGCGGCCACCGCCACGACTCCGCCGGCGACAATCAAGATATTCCGCATTCCGTCTTCCCCTCCACTACATCTTGGAAAACCCGCCTGTGGGGAGTCAAACGTTTACCGCCCCACCTGCCGTAAAATATCGGCAATGGCGTCGATCCCGCCCGGATTGCCGTAGTTCTGCTCGTTGATGAAGACCGTGGGGGTGAACCGGACCCCCAGCGTCTGGCCGGACTGCACGTCGTTCACGACTTTGTCCAAAAGCCGGTCGTTGGCGACGCAGGCGGCGGCCGCGTCCGGGGACACGCCGAGGTCAGCCAGGACCGTCAGCAGCTCGGCCGCCGGATCGGGGGCGGTCATCCACTGGACCTGGGTGCGAAAGAGCGTGTCGACGGCGTCGAAGAACTTGTCGGGCCCGCTGCATTCGGCCAGCAGGCTGGCGCGGGTGGCGATCGCGTCCGACGGGAAATGGCGATGGACCAGCCGCATCTTGCCGGTCTCGATCCAGTCACGGCGCAGGACGGGCATCACCGCAGCATTGAAGTTGGCACAGTGCGGGCAGGTAAAAGAGGCGTAGTCGATCAGGACATTGGGCGCGTCCGGCTTGCCCAGCACATGATCGTCGGGCAGCGGATCGAGGAATTTCGCCGGGGACTGCGCCTTGAGGTCGTCGGCGAGGAAGAGCGCACCGAGGCCCGCAATCAGCAGGCCGCGCCGGCCGGTACCGATGCGGCTGCCGAGCCGCGCCAGGGCGGCGCGCAGATCGGGATCCTCCACTGCAGCGACCTTGCCCGCGATCTCCCGTTCGGTGGCGATACTGGGCTTCGCCAGCTTGGGTCTCGCAGGCGGCGCGGCGATCGCGCCCTGCACCAGCCGCACCTCGTCGATCAGCCGGTGTCCGAGATAGGCGTTCACTCGCTCCACGATCTGACCGCTCCTGTGCTGGACTTCGAGCGCGGCCGCGCCGGAGACCCTGAGACGCAAGGCCTTGCCGCCGCCGGCGCGGCTGCTGCGTGCACCGCGGGTGGATAGCAGGGCGTCGGGCCGGGTGACGCGAGCGAGGTCCGCGCCCACCACCGCCGACCATTCCACTTTCAGTCGCGCAATCGACGCGTCGCGGCCTTTCGCCATGCCGGACGTGAGCTTCTGGGCCAGATTGCCGATCGCGCGGAAGCCTTTTTCCCGCATGGACCCTTTCAAACTCCGCTCCGTATGGTAGGGCACGCCTCCTTGCCTGACCATGACTCACGCCGCCCGCCTCCTCGCCTGGTATGATCGACATCGTCGCACCCTCCCCTGGCGCGCCCCGCCGGGTGAGCGCACTGCGCCTTATCGGGTGTGGCTGTCGGAAATCATGCTGCAACAGACCACCGTGGCCACGGTGGGTGAGTATTTTCGCCGCTTCGTCGAACGCTGGCCTACCGTCGAGGCCCTGGCATCGGCGCCCCTGGACGACGTTCTATCGGCCTGGGCGGGACTTGGTTACTACGCACGCGCCCGTAACCTGCATGCCTGCGCACAAGCTGTCGTTGCCCATCATGGCGGGCGTTTTCCGGAAGACGAAGAAGGTCTGCGTGCCCTGCCTGGCATCGGGCCCTACACGTCGGCTGCCATCCGCGCCATCGCGTTCGACCAGCCGGCCTCGGCGGTAGACGGCAATGTCGAGCGGGTGATCTCCCGCCTCTACGCCCTCGAGACACCGCTGCCCGACGTGAAGGCCGACATCCACGCCCGGGCCGCGACCTTGGTTCCCCAGCACCGGGCCGGCGACTACGCCCAGGCGATGATGGATCTCGGCGCCACGGTCTGCGTGCCGCGCGGGCCGCGGTGCGTGATCTGCCCGCTGCTCGCCCACTGCCGGGCGAGCAAGCTCGGCATCGCCGAGGAGCTGCCGCGCCGCGCGCCCAGGGCCGAGAAGCCGACGCGCCGTGGCCTCGCCTTCGTGCTGATGCGCAAGGACGGCGCCATCCTGCTGCGCAAGCGGCCGGCCAAGGGACTGCTGGGCGGCATGGACGAAGTGCCCTCGAGCCCCTGGCGCGAGGGCAAGTTCGACGAGACGAAGGCCCTGGAAGACATCCCCGTGCCGGCGCGCTGGCAGGTGCTGCCGGGCCTGGTGCGTCACACCTTCACGCACTTCCATCTCGAGCTCACCATCGCCCGCGCCACGGCGGCGACCGGGCGCCTGGCCGAACGCGCCATGCCCGGCGCGGTCTGGTGCCCGATCGACGCTCTTACCGAACGCGCCTTGCCCACGGTGATGCGCAAGGTGATCGCGCACGCCGTAAAAAGTTAGACAGGCTCCAATCCAAGCTCCTCCGGAAACTCCCGGCTCCCAGATGGACTGCTAGACGTTCGCCCCGTGGATGGCGTTGATGACTGCAGCGGTGACGTCCACCGTCCGCGCTGTGCCGCCGAGATCGGGCGTGTGGAGACTGCGGTCTCCCGTCACTTTCTCGATGGCCTGCATGAGCCGGGCGGCTGCAGCCTGTTCGCCAAAGTGCTCGAGCATCATGACGGACGACCAGAACGTGCCGATCGGGTTGGCAATGCCCTTGCCCATGATGTCGAAAGCGGAACCGTGGATCGGCTCGAACATCGAGGGAAAGGCGCGCTCCGGATTGAGGTTCGCGGTCGGCGCAATGCCGAGCGATCCCGCCAGCGCCGCGGCGAGATCGGACAGGATGTCGGCGTGGAGGTTGGTCGCAACGATCGTGTCGATCGTCTGCGGCCGCATGACCATGCGCATGGTCATGGCATCGACAAGCATCTTGTCCCACTTCACGTCGGGAAACTCGGCGGCGATCTCGGTGGCGATCTCGTCCCACATCACCATTGCGTGGCGCTGGGCGTTGGACTTGGTGACGACCGTGAGAAATTTGCGCGGCCGCGAACGGGCGAGGCCGAAGGCGAAACGCATGATGCGCTCGACGCCGGCGCGCGTGAACATGGCCACGTCGGTGGCGGCTTCGAGCGGCGAGCCCTGATGGACCCGACCACCGACGCCGGCATACTCCCCTTCGGAGTTCTCGCGCACGATCACCCAGTCGAGCTCGGGTCCGTCCACGGCGCGCAGCGGCGAGGTAATGCCGGGCAGCACGCGGGTCGGGCGCACGTTGGCGTATTGGTCGAAGGGCTGGCAGATGGCGAGCCGCAGCCCCCAGAGCGTAATGTGATCGGGGATGTCGGGATGGCCCGCCGAACCGAACAGAATGGCGTCGTGCTTGCGGATCAGGTCGCGGCCGTTCTCCGGCATCATGCGGCCGTGCTTCTTGTAATACTCGCCACCCCAATCGAACCGGTCGACGCGAAGGGTGAAGCCGCCGTCGCGCTTCGCCACGGCCTCCAGCACTTCCACGCCGGCATCGACCACCTCTGGGCCAATGCCGTCACCGGGGATGGCTGCGATCGCATAAGTCTTCATGGTTCTGTTCCTAGTTGCCCTTCACGCCAGCTGCCTTGATGACCTCGCCCCAGCGCTTCACCTCTGCTTCGAGATAGGACTTCAGTGGCGCAGGCTGGGCCAGAGATTGATCGACCGGAACGGTGCCGAGGCCGGCGAAGCGTTCGATCACCTTCGGGTCCTTGAGCGCGGCTTGCAGGGCGGCGACCAGCTTGTCGGTCGCTTCCTTCGGCAGGCCCTTGGGCGCCCACATCGCATGCCAGGCCGAGACCTCGAAGCCCGGCAGGACGGTGCTGTCGAGCGTCGGCAAGTCGGGCACCGAAGAGACCTTGGACTTGGTCGTCACGGCATAGCCGCGAATCTTGCCGTCCTTGATGTGGCCTGTGGTGTTGGTGGTCTGGTCGCACATGAAATCGAACTGTCCGGCCAACAGGTCATTCATGGCGGGACCGGTGCCGCGATAGCCGACACCCTCGACCTGAAAGCCGACGTCCTTCAGCAACATCAGCGCGCAGAGGTGCGACGCCGAGCCGATGCCGGCATGGCCATAGGTCGCCTTGGCCTTCTCGGCGCGCAACCAGGCGAAGAACTCCGTGACGTTTTTCGAGGGCAGCGCATTCTTGGAAACGAGCGTCATCGGCACGTCGGTGATGCGGCCGATCGAGTCGAAGTCGTTGACGACGTCGTACTTGAGATCGGGATAGAGTGCGGGTGCCGTCGCCTGCGCGATGTGCCAGACGGCGATGGTGTAGCCGTCGGGTGCAGCGCGCGCGACGCGGGCCATGCCGATCGTACCACCGGCGCCGCCGGTATTGTCGACGATCACGGACTGCCCCAGCGTCTTGCCCATCGATTCGGCCATGAGACGTGCGACCGTGTCGGTCGGACCGCCCGCGGCGGCGGGCACGACCAGGGTGATGGGCTTGTTCGGATAACCTTGGGCGTGGGCATGAACGGCGAACGACGCCGCGGCAAAGGCCAGCGCGCCTGAGACGAGTGCACGACGGAGCGAGGTCATTGGGCGGCTCCCCAGCGGTTTCTTTGTTCCCTCCTCCCTAGGACGGCGGAGCCGCGACCACAATCGTCACTGGATTATACAAATTCCGGCTATAATCGCCGGATGGACCTCACACAGCTACGCTGCTTCGTCGCTGTCGCCGAGGAGTTGCACTTCGGCCGGGCCGCGCGGCGGCTCGACATGCTGCCTTCGGCACTCGGTCGCCACATCCGGCGGCTGGAGGACTCCATCGGCATGCCCCTGCTGCTGCGGACCACGCGCAACGTGACGGTGTCTCAGGATGGCGCCGCCCTTCTCGACGACGTCCGGGCGCTGCTAGCGCAGGCTGACGTGCTCGACCGGCAGTTCCGCGACCGTGGCCGGCGCCGTTCACGCATCCTGCGGGTGGGCGCCATCGACACGGCTGCGGCGGGCCTGGTGTCGGACCTGCTGCACGACTTCCGCGAGCAGCGCGCGTCGGTCACAGTGCAGCTCGTCGAGGACAAGACCGTACGGCTCCTGCCGAGGCTTCTGTCCGGCCGGCTCGATCTGGCCTTCGTGCGACCACCGGAGAACCTCGACAAGCGGATAGAGCTCCTGGAACTGTTCCACGAGACCCCTGTTGTCGCGCTGCCGTCGCGACACGGGCTGGCAAAACGCCGCCACCTCACCGTCGCCGCCCTCCTCGGCCAGCCCCTCATCGTACCGGACCGGGCGTCTCGGCCACACAGCCACGACCTCACCATGAAGCTGTTCGAGCGCGCCGGGCTGAAACCCACGATCGCCCAGGTCGCCGAAGAGAAGCAGACGATCGTCAATCTCGTCGCGGCCAAGCTCGGCCTGGCGATCGTGCCGCGATGGGCCTCGCGTTTCGCTGTCTCGGGCGTGCGGTTCATTCCGCTCAGCCAGAAAGATACGACGGCCCCGAAGCTCCTTCCCCTCGCGGCGGCATGGCTGCGCGGCTCGCGCGATCCCCTGCGCGACGAGATGATCACGATACTGAGACTGCGTCTGTCGAAGTACGCAGCGAAGGCCTGAGCGCCCGACCGCTTAAGCCGGGCAGCGGTTCGCTGCCTCTACAGCCCCGCCCTCACCTGCTGGCGCAGATGATCGATCGGCCGTTTCGCGCCCGCGACGTCGATGTGCCAGAAGGTCCAGCCGTTGCACGCCGGTGCGCCCTGCAGGGCCGCACCGACCTGATGGATCGAGCCGCGATGCTCGCCGAGTGCGTTGGCGGCCGACAGCGTGCCGTCGGCGCGCACGCGAGCATGCAGGCGGCCGCTCTGGTCGCTCAACACCGTGCCGGGCTGCAGCAGGCCGGCTTCGATCAAGACACCGAAGGGAATGCGCGGCTCGCTGCGCTTGCTGGGCTTGGGCGCCACGTCTTCGCCGGCCAGCGGCTGGATCTCGGCGATGCGCTTGCGGGCAATCGCGGCGTAATCGGGATCGCGCTCGAGGCCGATGAAGTGCCGGCCGAGACGCCGCGCCACGGCACCGGTCGTGCCGGTGCCGAAGAACGGATCGAGGATCGTGTCGCCGGGATTGGAGGCCGCCATCAGGCAGCGGAACAGCAGCGATTCGGGCTTCTGCGTCGGATGCGCTTTCTTGCCGTCCTCGTTCTTCAGCCGCTCGCCGCCGGTGCAGAGCGGCAGGAGCCAGTCGGAGCGCATCTGCACGCCCTCGTTCAGTTCCTTCATCGAGTCGTAGTTGAAGGTGTAGCGCTTGGCGCGCTTGTCGCGCGCCGCCCAGATCAGGGTCTCGTGCGCGTTGGTGAAGCGCTTGCCGCGGAAGTTCGGCATCGGGTTCGACTTGCGCCAGATGACGTCGTTCAGCATCCAGAAGCCGAGATCCTGCAGCGCCGTGCCGATGCGGAAGATGTTGTGATAGCTGCCGATCACCCAGAGCGTGCCCTCGGGCTTCAGCGCGCGGCGCGCAGCGCCAAGCCAGGCGCGCGTGAACTGATCGTAGCGCGAGAAATCCTCGAACTTGTCCCAATCGTCGTCGACGGCGTCGACCTTGCTGTTGTCGGGACGCAGCAGGTCGCCGCCCAGCTGAAGATTGTAAGGCGGGTCGGCGAAGACCATGTCGACGGAAGCTTCGGGCAGGCTGCGCATCAATTCGATGCAGTCCCCCACCAGGACTCGATCCAAGTTATCCCCGTTCATCTGTGGAAAATGAATCCACAGACCCTCAGGGTCAAGAAGTCAATTGAATCAAAGGCTTGTACACCAGATCGAGTCGTAAATCACAGCTCTACCCACCAGCCCTAGAGGGATCCCCCACAGTCACCGCCGAAGACGCGGCACCCTTGCCCATGCTCAAGAAGTGTCGGACGACAGGCCGGTCGGGACCGATATGGAAGCGCAGCACCTCGCCCTGCAGGTCGGCGTCGGCGTGGGAGACGCGCCGGTGCTGGCGCAGATGCTCGGCCCACGATTCGACCATGAACCATTCGACGATCCGTTCCGGATCGGCCACGTCCTCGGTGACGCCCCATCCATAGGCGCCGTCACGCCGACGCTCCTCCGCCAGCCCATGCATTGCCTTCAGGAAGGCGTCGCGATTCTCACCGCCCACACGGTATTCGATCAGGATGACGACGGGACCACGGTCGTTCGCCACCGGCTCGGCCGTCAAGGGTTCGGGCCAGTGGTTCGAGGCGACGAGATCGGCCTCGCCGCTCGGCAGCTTGGTGCGATGCAGAACCAGGCTCAGCACGACGAGAGCCACCGCGCCGATCAGCAAGGTCATGGCGACGCCCGCTTCCTGCGCCACCAGCCCCCACAGCAGGCTGCCGCCCGCCATGGCACCGTTGAAGACCGTAAGATAGACGGCAAGCCCGCGGCCGCGAACCCAGTTGGGCAGGATCGCCTGGGCAGCGCCGTTCAAGGTCGTGAGCGCCACGATCCAGGCCATGCCCAGCGCCAGCAGCGCGGCGATCGCCGCTGCCTTGGGCGGCGCGAGCGACAGGATCACCATCACCACCGCGGAGACCAGCGAGGCCGCGAGTAGAAGACCATCGACGCTGAGATGCTGCCTCAGCCTCGGCAGAAGCAGCGCGCCCCCGATGGCTCCCGCGCCGACGGCGCCGAGCAGGATGCCGTAGAAGCCGGCGTCGCCCTTCAGCAGCTCGCGGGCGACCAGCGGCAGAAGCGCCCATACCGAACTCGATACCGCGAAGAAGACCAGGGCGCGGTAGAGCACGATGTGCAGCGGCCGGCTGGCCCTGGCGTAGCGCAGGCCGGCACGAAAAGCGCCGAGGAAGTGCTCCGACAGCGCGTCGTCGCGGTCCGGCGGTCGTCGCCACCACAGAAGCGCGGCCACGACGAACACGTAGCTCAGGACGTCGGCAGAATAGGTGACGGCAGCGCCCAGGGACGCAAGCAACAGGCCGCCGGCGGCAGGTCCGATGGAACGCGCGATGTTGATGCCGAGCGAATTCAGGGCGACGGCATTCTTGAGGTCCTGGCGCGGCACGAGTTCAGGCACGATCGATTGCCAGGTCGGCCCCATCAGGGCGGCACCGATGCCGCCGACGAACGTGAGGGCGATCAGTGAGCTCACCGTCAGCAGGCCGAGATGAGACAGGATCATGAGGGTGATGCTCACCCCCGCCAGCAAGATCTGGATACCGATCAGGAACTTGCGCCGATCGAGGATATCCGACAGGACGCCCGCAGGAATGGCGAGCAGGAAGATCGGCAGAGTACCGGCAACCTGGATCATGGCGACGGCGGCCGGCGACGCCGAAAGATCGGTGACCAGCCACGAGCTTGCCACGTCGCGCATGAAGCTGCCGGTATTGCCCAGCACCGTCGCCACCCAGAGCACGGCGAAGACCGGCTGCCGGAGCGGCCCAAAACTGCCGGAGCCGGATGTATTGGGAACAGGCGTCTTGGGATTTGTCTCCTGCATGCTCACTACCATCCAAAGGCGAGCTGAACGCCGATGTAACTGCCATCGCGTCCGCCGGCGCGACGGATCACGTCGCCGACCACGAAGTAGACGGCCTCGACGGCAAAATTCAGATAGGGCGTCACGGTCCAGTCGAAGCGCAACTGGCCATAACTGCCAGTGTAGCTGCCCGGCTGGCCGGCCGTGCCCGGCACCGGGACATTGGGTTGAGCGTATACGGCATCGGCCGTCGTCTGGCGCCATTGCGCCGCCGCCGCCAGCATCAGCCGGGTCGACTTGGTGGGGCGCACGGTCAGCGACGGCTTGATGTGGATCAGATTGCTGTAGCTCGTGAATCCTCCCAAGGTGAAATAGTAGCCGTTGGGAAACAGCGGGTTGAAGGTGCCGAACACGCTGCCGTTGCGGTCGTTGGTGCCCGAGCCGATGTCGAACTGCAGGCCGAGCCGCGGAGTCATGCTCACGTCGGCGAAGGTGTAGCCGGCGATCGCTCCCATCGCCCAGGCGAAGATGGTCTTGTTGCCGACCGAGCCGGCCTGCACCATCGCCTCGACATCCCAGTCGAAGCCGTTCTCAGCACCGGCGAAGTGGATGTCGGCAACATCGCGCCGCTCCACGCCGCTGGCGTTGAGATACTGGGCATTGTCCTGGGCGTACCGCGCGTAATAGGCGGAAAGCCCGGTCGTCTTTGAAAGTTTGCGTTCCAGCCGGACGACGCTGAAGGTGAATTGGCCGGTGCTGTAGTCGTCGAACGGGCGGATGTTACGCACCTGGACGGGCTGGCTGTAGAAGGCAATGAACCGCCAGGGCTCGAGCTCGTAGTCGGCCCACACCGCGTCGAAGGACTGGCGGACGTTGGGGCCGTCGCGCACCGAGACGAAGCGCTGGAGATCGAAGGCGAATTGCTGCCGGCCGAGGCGCACTTTCATGATGCCCTTGCCGACCGGCTCGACCAGCGCGACGAAAGCCTGCTCCAGATCGAGGCTGTTGACGTCGACCGGGGTCGGCTTCTCCTTCCAGGGCGCGAAGTCGCTCTGGAGCTGTGCGAACACCTGGATCTGGCCTGCGATCCGGAGATCGACATGCAGCTCGGTGCGGCTGAGCAGATAGTTGGCGTTCTGGTTGCCTCCAGTGCCGAAATTCACCGCATTGTTGGACTCGAAACGCTCGCGCACCGTGGCGCCAAATGAAAGGTAGGTCTTGGGATCGCTCGACGACAGCGGGATGTATTTCAATGCATCCAGCGGCTGGCGCGACACGCGCGGATCGGCCAGCACCGACCAGTCCTCCTGCCAGCGATTGAAGAGGATGGACGGGCGCGCGGGCACGTCGGCTGACGACGGCGCGCTCTGCTGCGCGACCGCCGCGGGTGTCACGAACGACACCAAGAGGGGCGTCACGAGCAGTACGGCTGCCGCGACGAAAGCGGAGAAGAGACGGCGCATGCCCGACCCGTCAGGGGCTGATCGGTGCGTGGATCTCCGCGACATAGCCGCCGGGAAATTCGACCATCGCGGCCTGGCGGCTGCCGCCCCGATAGGGCTCGACCAGCACCTTGGCACCGGCGGCCTTTGCCTTGACGAGCGTCGCAGCGAGATCCGCGACTTCGTATCCCGTCAGCTCGCGCCCGTAGGGATAGGGCAGATGGCCGTCCGTGACGAGCACGGCGACCTTGCCGAAGCCGGACTCGAGCTGCACGTGGCGATAGGTGCTGCCCGGCCGGCCGATCTCGATACCGGGTGCGTTCGCCACGTCCGAGACGATCTTGCCCTGCGCGAAGGCGACGAAACTGCGTACGAAGGCGTCGGCGCGGTCCGGCGAGACGTAGACGCGGTTTTCCGGCACCGTGCGCAGCGGCGCGTAGTTCGCTTTCGCCGTATGCCAATAGAGCTGCATGTTGACGCCGCCTGGCCATTGCACGACCGCGTCGCGCCCGATCGGATCGTTGAACGGCGCGACCACGACATCGGCGCCGTGCGCACGGGCCGCCGCGACCGCGGCGTCCATGTCCGTCACCAGATAGCCCGTCCGCTCCGCGCCGAAGGGATAGGGAATGGGCGTCTTGAAACCGAAGACGGAGATCGTGCCGACCGGTGTGAACACGAGCTGCGACATCGTCTGGCTCGGCGTCGGCGTCACCTGAAACACACCCTGCGGTGAGGTCTTGCCGTCGAAGGTGGCGGCGAAGCTCGCCACGAACCGATCGAACATCTCGGGCGCGACATAGACGTGGGTGGTGTCGTATTGCGGCCCGACCGCGACCGGTGCCGTCGCCGGACCACCCTGCGCCTGGGCCATGCCGAGGGTGCTGCCGACGAGAACGGCTGCGAAGAACAAGGCTTTGATCGTACGCATGGAGAAGCTCCTCGACTGGGGGTACTCGAGATCAGGTCGCGTCACGGCTTGCGCGTCGGTCCGCGATCATGGCGGCCATGGCGAGGCCCGCGATCAGGCCGAGATGTTCGAAAAAGCTGTTGGTCGCCATGAAGCGCTCGTGGCCCTGCAGGGCCCAGAAGTTGTTCGCGACCAGGGTCGCGACAGCCGTGAGAGCGCCGAGCATTCCCGCCGCCAGCCAGACGAAGCGCCCCAGGATCAACAGCAGCGCCCCCGCGATCTCCACGATGATGACCACCACCGCCCACAGCGCCGCGGGCTGGAGGCCGAAATGCGCCTGCTCGGCGACGGCGCCCGGAAAGTCGAACAGCTTCACGACGCCGCCCAGCAGGTAGGCCGATGCCAGCGCCAGCCGCGCGAGGAACCAGGTCGGCGGCCAGGACAGGATCACCGAAATCCAATTCGGCGTCGCCGTACCGAACGTGGTCGGTTTCTCCGCTGCCATCTTCTTCGTCACCGCGTCACACCGCCCAGCAGCTGCAGCCCAGGGTGCCCCAGAAGCCGCGACGGTCGGAGGTCGGGACGCTCCCGGCCCAGGCCGAGGCGTGATCGTGTCCGTGCACACCGCAATTGGTGCCGCAGCCGCACGCCGCCGCCAGCCGCGGCGCCTTGCCGTCGTCCAGGCTGGCCCGCTTCTGGTAGTAGCCACCGAACTGCCGTACCGGTGACCAGTCCGGTGCCGCCGGCGGCAAAGCCGGCGCGAGCGGCGCGTAGTCTCCCGATCCATGAACCACCTTGCCGCCCAGCAGGGTCAACACGGCGGACAGATGAGCGATCTCGTCCTCCGGTACCGTCATGTAGTCCCCAGAGAGAACCGCGAGATCGGCGAGTTGGCCAACGGCAATGCGCCCCTTCTTGCCCTGCTCGGTCGAGAACCAGGTGTTGGCTTCGGTCCAGAGGCGCAGCGCCGTCTCGCGGTCGAGGCGGTTGGCCGGCGGATAGAGCCGTGTGTTGCCGACCGTCTTGCCGGTCACCAGCCAGGACAACGAAACCCAGGGATTGTAGCTCGCCACGCGCGTGGCATCGGTTCCGGCGCCGACCGGCAGACCCGCCGCCAGCATCTTGGCGATCGGCGGCGTCATCTCGGCCGCCTTGGCGCCGTAGCGCTCGACGAAGTATTCGCCCTGATAGGCCATGCGATGCTGGATGGCGATGCCGCCGCCCAGGGCGGCGATGCGATCGATGTTGCGGTCGCTGATCGTTTCGGCGTGATCGAAGAACCAGTGCAAGCCCTTCAGCGGGATTTCGCGGTCGACCTTCTCGAAGACGTCGAGGGCGCGCGAGATCGTCTCGTTGTAGGTCGCATGCAATCGCCACGGCCAGCGGTTGGTCGCCAGGATGCGCACGACCTGCTCCAGCTCGCCTTCCATCTGCGGCGGCATCTCCGGGCGTTCGACCCGAAAATCCTCGAAGTCCGCCGCCGAGAACACCAGCATCTCGCCGGCGCCGTTGACGCGGTAGGTATCGTCGCCCTGTCCCGGCTTGACCATACCGGCCCAGCGCGTGAAATCCGCCGCCTCGCCGCCGGCCTTCTGGGTGAAAAGGTTGTAGGCGATGCGCAGCGTGAGCTGCCCGTCGGCGTGCAGCTTCTCGATGACCTCGTAATCTTCCGGATAGTTCTGGTAGCCGCCGCCGGCGTCGATGGCGCCGGTGATGCCGAGCCTGTTGAGCTCGCGCATGAAGTGGCGCGTCGAGTTGAGCTGCACGTCGGGCGGCAGCTTCGGTCCCCGGGCAAGCGTGCCGTACAGGATCGCCGCATTGGGCTTGGCCAGCATCAGGCCGGTGGGGTTGCCCTGCGCATCGCGCATGATCTCGCCGCCCGGCGGGTTGGGCGTGTCCTTGGTGTAGCCGACAGCGCGCAGGGCGGCGCGGTTGAGCAAGGCCCGGTCGTAGAGATGCAGGATGAAGACCGGCGTCTCGGGCGCGACGGCATTGATCTCGTCCAGGGTCGGCAGACGCTTCTCGACGAACTGGTGCTCGGTGAAGCCACCGACGACACGGACCCACTGTGGCGGCGGCGTGTTCTCCGCCTGTCGCTTCAGCATCGCCATCGCATCGGCCAGCGTCGGCACGCCGTCCCAGCGCAGCTCCATATTGTAGTTCAGGCCACCGCGAATGATGTGCAGATGGCTGTCGATGAGACCGGGGATGGCGCGGCGGCCACCGAGGTCGAGGAGCTGCGTTGCCGGTCCGCGGCTCGCCATGATCGCCGCTGCCGGGCCGACCGCGCTGAACCGACCGCCCGTGATGGCCACCGCCTCTGGCGACGGCATGGCCGGATCGAGCGTGGTGAACTTGCCGTTGATCAGGATCAAGTCAGGGGACACGGCTTGCCCTTTCGAGCTCGTTGCGAATCCGGCGGCCCCAAGGGCCGCCGCCGATGCGAGGAAATGACGGCGAAGCGGATCGGTCATGGCTGCTGCTCAAACCTTGTCGCGAGGGGTCGGCGCCTCCGTCGGTGGTGCCGCGGCGCTCCGCCCCGGCAATTCACCCAGTACGTGAGGGCCGCAGTCGCTCTTGAGCCAGGCCGAGCTAACGGCCTGGCCGGAGAAGAGACGCTTGGCGATCGGCACGACCTGCTCGCCGATGAGGATGCCCAGCAGGCCGATCAGCGCGATCACCGGCGGTGCCGGCGAGCGCACGCTGATCAAGCTGTAGACGATGCCAACAAGAAGGCCGGCCCCCAGCGAGAGCAGGTACGGCTTCACGCATGCACCTTGGTCTCGGGCGGCACCCACTCCGGCAGCTTGGTGGCCGGCGCGCCGTGCACCATCGTGTAGGCATATTCCACGCCGACGCCGTAGGCGCCGCAGTGGGTCTTCACGATGTCCATCACCGCGTCGTAGGTTTCCTTCTGTGCCCAGTCACGCTGCCATTCCAGCATCGTCGACAAGGCCGTCACCGGCTTGGCACCGGCCTGGATCACGCGCTTCATTGCATTGTCGTGGCTGAGCTGGCTGACGTCGCCGCAGCAATCCTCGACCACGTAGATCTCGAAGCCGTCGTGAATTGCCTGGACAGTCGGCAGGGCCACGCAGGTCTCGGTCCACAGGCCGGTCAGCACGATCTTCTTGCGTCCCGTCGCCTTGACCGCGGCGACGAAGTTCTCGTCGTCCCAGGAATTCATGGAGGTGCGCTCGATCGGCTTGTGATCGGGGAAGACCGACAGGACCTGCGGCCAGGTATTGCCGCTGAAGCTCTTGGTCTCGACCGTCGAGATGATGGTCGGCACGCCGAACAGCTTGGCGGCCTTGGCGAGCATGACGTTGTTGTTGATCACGGTCTGGCGATCGAAATTGCTCACGCCGAACAGCATCTGCCCTTGCAGATCGATCATCGCCACCATGCAATTGTCGGGGGTCAGCAGACCCTTTTCGCTGCGCTTGGCGAGTTTGCGGGGTGTCGACATGCAATTTCTCCCTGGATCGAAGAGGTTCGAATCCAGGGCAAGATCGCACCTTCGCCGCCCGATCTCTTCAAGGCGGCCACGCGATTCATTCAAATTGCACGATCACCTCAAAGCGAGGGCGAGAGCAGCGCCCGGGCGGCCAGAAGGTCGGCTGTCTCGAACCCCTCGGAGAAGCGACCATAGACATCGGCGAGACTCCGCAGGGCCTCGTTGCGCGGTCCCTCTTCGAGGTCGAGCTGCGCCAGGCTGGTGGCGGCACGCAGTTCGGTCGACAGCGAGCCCTGCCGATGCGCGATGTCGCGCGCTTTGCTGAAAGCAGCCGCCGCCATCTCGAGGGCGCCGGGACCGCCGCGACGTCGCACGATCTCGCCGCGGATGCGCGTGAACTCGGGCAGGCTGAACAACTGCCCCTTGGCCTCGGCGGTCTCCAATCCCTTGTCGATCACGCCGAGCGCCTCGTCGAAAGCGCCA
>MKRV01000261.1:0-51099 GCA_001897995.1 Alphaproteobacteria bacterium 65-37
AAAGCGGCGGCGCCGTCGACAAGTAGGATTGCGCCGTCGGGCGCACGAGATCGCTCAATCGCCTCCTCTCATCCTCCTCTCCCCCTTGGGGAGAGGCTGGGTGAGGGGGACTTCTCAACACGCACACGCTTCCGGGATCCACAGCCCTCACCTCCCCCATGCTTCGCATGGGTCCCCTTCCTCTCCCACTACGTGGGAGAGGACAGATAGACGACACGTGGGAATACGGCAGCGCAAAGACGGAGGATAAAGAAGCGGTATAGCGCTGTGCCCACTTCGACCGCCCGCACGAAGTGCGCTATTCAAAGGAACCCGGCGTTCGTGGGTTCGTGCGTTTGTCCCTTTCCCGGAGACATGATGAAGAGACTACTGGCCGGCTGCCTGCTGGCGTTCTCCGTCCTGGCGGCTTCGAGCGCCATGGCGCAGACCTACCCCTCCAAACCAATCCGTTGGCTGGTGCCCTATCCGGCCGGCGGCGGCTCCGACTTCCTCGCCCGCACCATCGGCCAGCAGCTCTCGACGCAGGTCGGCCAGCCGGTGATCGTCGACAACAAGCCGGGCGCCAACACCGCCGTCGCCGCCGCCGAGACCGCGCGCGCCGCCCCTGACGGCTACACGATGCTCTCGGCCGACAACGGCACGATGGTGTTCAATCCCGTGCTGTACAAGTCGCTGTCCTACAGCCCCACCAAGGACCTGGCGCCGGTCACCCTGATGGGCCGCTTCCCCATGATCCTGGTGGTCAATCCGGAAAGCGGCATCACCGACGCCAAGGCCTTCATCGAAAAGGCCAAGGCCTCGGCCGAGGGGCTCAACTACGCCTCGGCCGGCGCGGGCAGCCCGCATCATCTCGCCATGGAGCTGCTCAAGGTGGAGACCGGGCTGCGCCTGGTGCATGTCCCCTACCGCGGTGCCGCGCCGGCGCTGACCGACGTGGCCAGCGGCCAGGTGCCCGCCATGATGGTCGATCTCGCCGCCGGCGCCGGCTTCATCAAGGGCGGCAAGGTGAAGCCGCTGGCCGTCGCCAACGCCGTGCGCCTGCCGCAACTGCCGGATGTCCCGACCTTCGCCGAGCTCGGCTACAAGAATGTCGAGGCAGCCGCGCTGGTCGGCCTGGTGGTGCCAGCGGCAACGCCCGCCGACACCGTCACCGCCCTCAACAAGCAGATCGTGTCTGCGATCCGCGAACCGGGCGTCAACAAGAAGCTCCAGGATTTCGGGGTCGAGCCGGTCGGCAGTACCCCTGCCGAATTCGCCGACCTGCTAAAGAGCGAGACGACCCGCTGGCAGAAGCTCATCCGCGATCTCGGCATCACGCTCGACTGAACTGCCGACGCCCACTCTCTTCCTCCTCTCCCCCTTTTGGGGGGAGAGGCCGGGTGAGGGGGACTTCTCAACCTGCACACCTTCTCCGTCGCTCGCACCCTCACCTCCCCCATGCTTCGCATGGGTCCCCTTCCTCTCCCACGACGTGGGAGAGGACTGATGAGTGAGCGCTGCCTATTCCTTCATGAAGGCGTTCAGATCCGGCGTCGAAATGGAATGGTCGAGGTAGCCGAAGGTGCCCTTCTCCTTCACTTCCTTGGCGGCTTCGACCAGACCGGTCATGGCCGCCCGATAGAGCGAGGTCGCGAGGCTGATTCGCTTGACGCCGGCCGCCTCGAGCTCGGCCTTGCTGAAGGACTTGCCCTTGATGCCGACCATGAAGTTGAAGGGCTTCTTCAGTGAGCCGCAGACCTTCTTCACCGCGGCGAGATCGGGCAGGCCCGGCGCAAACAGCACGTCGGCGCCCACCGCTTCATAGGCCTGCAAGCGCTTGATGACATCATTGAGGTCGCCCTGCCCGCGCAGGAAGCCTTCGGCACGCGCCGTCAGCACGAACGGCACGGGAAGCGCGCGCGCCGCTTCGACCGCTGCCTTCACGCGCGCCGCAGCGGTCTCGATGTCGAACAAGGGCTTGTCCTTGTCGCCGGTCGCATCCTCGATCGAACCGCCGACCAGCCCGGCGCCGGAGGCCTGGCGGATGGTCTCGGCCGCGTCGGCCGGCGCATCGCCGAACCCCTTCTCGAGATCGGCCGCGACCGGCAGGTCGGTGGCGTTGACGATCAGGCGCGCGTTGGCGAGCGCCTCCTCGCGGCTCACCTTGCCGTCGCGCTTGCCCAGCACGCCCGCCTTGGCGCCGCTGGAAGTCGCCAGCGCTTCGAAGCCGAGTCCGGCCAGCACACGCGCCGAGCCCGCATCCCACGGATTGGGAATGATGAAAGCACCGGGCGCTTCGTGCAGCTCGCGGAACTTCCGGGCCTTGTCTGCCTGACTGACACTCATGACCGTCCCCCTACTCGTAACCACCTACAGGCTTCGCCCGTCGAACGGGCGGGCCGGGAGTTTGTCCACGTCCATGCCGTCGATGCAACGAAGATTGATGCCGACGGTCGCCGTCCCGTCCGGCATCGTTCCCTCGGCAAAGGTTTCGATGCCGCACGTGGTGCAGCGACGATGGCGAAGCCGCTTCTTACCGAACTGATAGTCGGTGAGCTCGCGGTTTCCGGACTTCAATGTCAGCGCGCTGCGCGGTGCAAAGGCCCAGACGGCGCCGAGCCGGCTGCAGATCGAGCAGTTGCACTTGATGGCGCCCGCAAGATCGAGCGCGACGTCGTAGCTGACGGCGCCGCAATGGCAGCTTCCCGAATAGGACTTCGTCTCTGACTTCGTCTGGGACATGGCGTGCTCCTCATCGGCCATGTTCCCTATACGTTCTTTTCTGGAAGCGCGCTACTATCGTTGTCGAGTAGTGACGTCGAGCTTCGAGGTCAGACCAAGCCCGAGCCCGGCCAGGGCAAGGACCAAGTCTTCACATTGGTGAAGCTCTTCATCGCCTCCAGGACGCCTTCCTTGTAGCCGAGGCCGGAGTCCTTGATGCCACCGAAGGGTGACATTTCGATGCGATAGCCCGGCACTTCCCAGACATTGACGGTGCCGACCTGAAGCTCGTCGACGAAGCGCGTGATGTAGTCCAGGCGGTCGGTGCAGACGCCCGACGAAAGCCCGTAAGCGGTGCCGTTGGACACGCGGATCGCGTCGGCGATGTCCTTCACACGGATGATGGGGATCGCCGGGCCGAAAGTCTCCTCGCGGACGAGCTCGGCCTGCGGGTCGACATGATCGACCACCGTGGGCGGAAAGAGCGCCCCGCGTCGGTCGTTGCCATGCAGCAGCCTGGCGCCGTGCTTGGCCACAGCCTCGCTGACGCGGTTCTGGAAGAGCGTCGCGGCACGCTCGTGAATCACGGTGCCGACGTCGGTTTCAGGATCGAGCGGATCGCCCGCCTTCAGCTTCTTCGCCTTGGCGAGGACGCGCTCGACGAAGGCGTCGGCTACCTTGTCGACGACCAGGATGCGCTTCACTGCCGTGCACCGCTGGCCCGAATTCTTGGTGGCACCGGCAACGGCAAGCTCGGCCGCCTTGTCGAGGTCGGCGTCCTCCATGACGATCAGCGGGTCGTTGCCGCCCAGCTCGAGCACGATGCGCTTGTAGCCCGCCTTCTCGGCGATGTACTTGCCGACCCGCACCGAGCCCGTAAAGGTCACCAGGTCGGCGCGCGGATCGACGATCATGGCGTCACCGATGTCCGACGGATTGCCGGTGATGACGGACAGCATCTCCGGCGGCAGGCCGGCTTCATAGAGTGTGTCGGCCAGGAACAGCGCGGTGAGCGGCGTCAGTTCCGTGGGCTTCAGCACCACGCAGTTGTTGGTGGCGAAGGCCGGTGCCAGCTTGTGCGCCACCATGTTCAGCGGATGATTGAAGGGCGTGATCGCCGAAATGGCGTTCAGCGGCTGGCGCAGAGTGAAGATCTTGCGCGACTTGCCGTGCGGCGTGAGATCACACGAGAAGGTCTGGCCATCGTCCTGCAGGCAGAGCTGGCCGGCGAAGGTGAAGACGTCGTAGGCCCGGCCGACCTCGTAGAGCGAGTCCTTGAGGCAGAGCCCGGACTCCAGGGTGATCAGGCGCGACAGCTCCTCCTTGCGCGATACCAGGAGGTCGGCGGTCTTGAGCAGGATCTGCTGGCGTTGATAGCGCGTCAGCTTCGGCTTGTAGTCGTGCGCAATCTGGAAGGCCTCGGCGACCAGCTCGGGCGTGGCCCGCGGCACCGTGCCGACCAGGCGATTATCCCACGGGAAGTGCACTTCGAGCCGGTTGCCGGTGTCGACCTTGCGGCCGGCGATGCGCAACTGTTCGTGCCGCACGTCGGAGCCGGTGCGGGTGATCGTGTCCATGTGAGCCTCTCAGGCGACGAGATTGAGGGCGAGATCGAAGGCGTCGAAATTGCGCCAGTGCCGCGATCCGGCGACAGTGCCATCCGCCAGCTTGCGGTTGCAGATCAGCGGCACCTTCTGCTCGGAGATGCCACCGTGGCTGCGCAGCGGCTCGGTGAGCCCCGAAAGGTCGTGGCGTGCCGCCGATGTGCCCAACACCTTGTGCTTGGTCGACACGACGATCAGGTCGCCAAGGCGATCCGCCGGCAGCTCGAAGCGCGCCGCCGCTTCCGCCTTCGACAGGGCAGCCTCGATCCCCGGCAGGGCCTTCAGCTTGGCGGCAGCGTCGGGCGCCGTCGTGCCCTGCGGCAGGTAGACGACCGCGAAGGATCCCAGCGCCCCGTGATGCACGACATAGGGATCGGTGATCGGCAGGATCACCCGGGCCTTGTCCTTGCCGAGCCAGCCGTCGAACAGATCCTGCAGGTAAATCACGTCCGGCTGGCCGTCGCTGCCGAACTTGGCGTTCATGCCGTGATCGGCCGTGACGACGATGGTGCAGCCCATGGCATCGAGCTTGGCGAGGTAGCCGTCCATCATGGCGTAGAAGGCATTGGCAACCGGCGTGCCCGGGGCATGCTTGTGCTGGATGTAGTCGGTGGTGGAGAGATACATGATCTCCGGCCGGTCGCGTTCCATGAGCTTCACGCCGGCGGCGAAGACGAACTCCGACAGGGCGGCGCTGTAGACGTCGGGCACGGCCATGCCGACCAGCTCGTTCACCTTGTCGATGCCGTTCTCCGCCAGGGTCGCCTTGTCGGACTTCTCCGAGGAGAAGGCGCAGGCCTTGCCCGCCCCAAGCTCCAGTCCCTTGCCCAGCAAACCGCGCAGCTTGTCCTTGGCCGTGACGACGGCGATGCGGCAGCCGGCGCGTTGAAAAGCCGGGAACAGCGTCTCGACCCGCAGGAACTTTGGATCGTTCATCATCACTTCCTTGCCCGTCTCGGGATCGAGGAAGTAGTTGCCGCAAATGCCGTGCACCTCGGGCGGACGGCCGGTGACGATGGAAAGGTTGTTGGGATTGGTGAAGGACGGCACCACGCAGTCGCCCACGAGGTTGGCGCCGTTTCCGAGCACCTTGCCGAACCAGGGCGCCTGCCCCGCCTCCACGGCGCGCTCGATGTAGCCGGGCTCGGAGCCGTCGACGCAAACCACGACGACCGGCTGCTTGGGCAGGCGATAGCGTCGGCCGTTGACGGCGATTTCGCCACCGGTGGTGTTCAGACTGTCAGGCGCCATCTCGCTACTCCCTACTCTGCCGCCAGCGCGGGGCCGCCGTTGGAAACACGCATCTCGTCGAGGACCTCGCGCACCGCCGCCAGCGCGTCCTTCATCTGCTCCGGATAGAGCCGCCCGATGCAGCCCATGCGGAAGGACTCCGCGACCGTGAGCTTGCCCGGATAGATGACATAGCCGCGATCCTTCAACCCGTCATAGAACTGCTGGAAGACGAACCGGGGATCGGTCGGCATGTGGAACGTGACGATGATCGGCGCCTGCAGCCGATCGGCCAGCAGGGTACGGAAGCCCATGGCGCGCATGCCGTCGATCAGGACCTTGGCGTTCTCGCGATAGCGCTTGCCGCGCCCAGCCACGCCGCCTTCGGCGGCATGCTCCTCGATCGCTTTGCCCAGCGCCACGATGACATGGATCGGCGGCGTGAAACGGTATTGCCCGGTCTTGGCGAAGCCCTCGGCCTGGTCGAACAGATCCAGCACCAGGGTGGTAGCGTTGCCCTTGCACGCGGCCAGTGCCTCCTTGCGGCAGACGACAAAGCCCAACCCCGGCACACCTTCGAGGCACTTGTTCGACGATGCCGCCAGTGCATCGTAAGGCACTTTGCGAGCATCGATCTCCAGCGCCCCGAAGGCCGACATCGAATCGACCAGCAGGCGGCGGCCGTGCCGGGCCACCAGGGCGGCCAGCTCGGCGATCGGATTAAGGATCCCCGAAGTAGTCTCGCAATGGACGGCGAAGACATGCGTGATCGCCTTGTCGCCCGCCAGCAGGGCGTCGAGCGCGGCGAGATCGGGCGGCGTATCCTCCGGTGTCTCATAGGTCGCGACAGCCCGACCAGCGATCTCGGCAATCTTGCGGGCGCGCTGGCCGTAGGCGCCGTTCATGACCACGAGGAGCTTGCCGGTACGCGGCACGAACGTGGTGATCATGGCCTCGACGGCGAAGGTGCCCGAGCCCTGCACCGGCACGGTAACGTGGGTACCCTGGGCTCCGGCCAACTCGACGATCTTCTCCAGCACCATCTTGTTGATGGCGACGAAGCCCTGGTCGCGCGACCCCCAGTCGTGGACCATGGCCTGCTTGACGCTGGCGGACGTTGTGAGCGGGCCGGGCGTCAGCAGCAGCGGATCACCGGTCTCGGAGGCAGCTCTGCCAGTCGTCGCTTTGTCAGTCGTCATGGGCGGATGATCGGCTCGCGGTTTCTATCCGTCCAGTATATATTGCATATGCTACCTATCGGTTTCTTCTATATGACACCCACTCAGCTCCGCGCCTTCCATCTCGTTGCCGAAGCCGGCTCCTTCTCCGCCGCCGCCCGCGCCTCCGGCCTCAGCCAGCCCAACCTCTCGGGCCAGGTGACCGCGCTCGAAAAGAGCTACGGCGTACGTCTGTTCGACCGCAAGAGCCGCAACGTGACGCCGACCGAAACCGGCCGCCAGTTGCACGGCATCACGACGCGGCTGTTCGCTGTGCAGGACGAAGCACAGGCCCTGCTGGCCGGCGAGCGGGCCCTGTCGCGGGGCCATCTGCGGATTGCCGCCGACTCCGTCCACCATGTCGTGCCGATCATGGGCGCCCTGCGGGAACGTGCCGGCAGCCTCACCTTCGCCCTGTCGATCGACAACTCCGCGGTGGTGCTGGACCGCCTGCTGCGGCACGAGGCGGACGTCGCCGTGATGGCCAAGAGCGTTTCCGATCCACGCATGCATACCGTACGGCTGCGCACCGATCGCGTGGTGCTGTTCGCACCAGTACGGCACGCGCTGGCGCGGCGGCGGCGGGCGCCGCTCGCGGCCTTGTCGGGGCAGGAACTCGTTCTGCGCGAACGCGGCTCGATCACCCGCGAGGCACTCGAGCAGGCCATGGCGGCGGCCGACATCAGACCAGGCGCTATCGTCGAGGTTCAGACCCGCGAAGGGGTGCGCGAAGCGGTCGCGGCAGGTTTCGGCATCGGCGCCGTCTTCGAGAGCGAGCTGGGCGAGGATCGTCGCTTTCGCAGTATCGCTATTGCCGACCGCGATCTCGCCGTGGCCGAATATGCCGTCTGCCTTCAGGAGCGGCGCCGTGTGGCGCTGGTCCGCGCTTTCATGGACGAGGCAAGTAGGCTTGCCGCGTAACAATATGGTCAAAAAACTTTAACACTCTGATGTCGAGGCGTAGGGTTCGCCGATCATGCAAGGTGTCGACACAGTCCTGAATGTCTTGGGCAGCGTTTGCCTGCTGCTCTGGGGCGTACGCATGGTCCGTACCGGACTGACGCGGGCGTTCGGCGCCGCGCTGCGCCGCGCCATCGGTGCCTGCTCCCGCAACCGATTCACGGCCTTCGCCGGCGGCGTCGGCCTAACCGGCATCCTGCAGTCGAGCACCGCAACGGCTCTGCTGCTCGCCTCCTTCGCCGGCCGCGGCCTGATCCCCTTGTCGATCGCACTTGCCGTCATGCTCGGCGCCAATGTCGGCACAACGCTGACGGCGCAGGTCCTGTCGTTCAATCTCGGCTGGATTTCGCCACTCATGATCGCGGTCGGCGTCATTGCCTTCCTGTCCAACAGTTCCGACAAGGCCCGTCACCTCGGCCGCGTCGCGATCGGCCTCGGCCTGATGCTACTGTCGTTGCACCTGCTCGAGGCCGCGGCCGCGCCGCTCAGGTCGGCGCCGGCCTTTGTCGCCCTGCTGTCGGGCCTGCAGGACGAGTACGTGCTGGCCGCCGTCTTCGCGGCCGCCGCGACTTGGTTCATCCATTCGAGCCTGTCGACAGTGCTGCTGGTCATGTCCTTCGCGAGCAGCGGCATCATCGAGCCCAAGCTCGGCCTCGCGCTGGTCATCGGTGCCAATATCGGCGGCGCGATCGCCCCCTACTTCGACCAGTCGACGACGGATGTGGAAGCTCGCCGCGTGCCGCTGGGCAACCTGATCACAAGGGTAACGATCGGCGTGGCGCTGCTGCCGTTCCTCGGCCCGATTCATCATTGGCTCGCCTTCGTCGACGCCGCGCCGGCGCGTCTCCTGGTGAATTTCCACACCGCCTTCAGCCTCGTGGCAGCCATCGTCTTCCTGCCGTTGAACGACCCCCTGGCGGCGCTCTGCCGGCGGCTGGTGCCGGCACGGCCGCAGGCCGAGGATCCAGGCCAGCCGCGCCATCTCGACCCCAACGTGCTCGACACGCCGGCCGAGGCCCTGGCCTGCGCCATGCGCGAGACCCTCAACCTCGGCGACCGGGTTGCCGACATGCTGCGCCAGACCATGGACGCGCTGGAGCACAACGACGCCCGTGCCGTGAAGGCGATCGAGGCCGCCGACAATGCGGTCGACAGCCTCTATGAAGCGATCAAGCTCTACCTGGTCCAGACCTCACGCAACGAACTCGGCGAGGAGGACGGCAGGCGCTATGTCGAGATTTTGACCTTCACCACGAACCTCGAGCATGTCGGCGACATCATCGACAAGAACCTGATGGAACTCGCCGCCAAGAAGATCAAGAACCGCTACGCCTTCTCGGCCGAGGGCACTGCCGAACTCAGGGCCTTCCATGGCCGGGTGCTGGAAAACCTGCGACTGGCCCTCAATGTCTTTACCACCCGTGACATCACCCTAGCCCGCCGCCTGGTGGCCGAAAAGGTCGCCATCCGTGAAGCCGAAGCGCAGGCCGGTGACAGCCATTTTGCCCGCCTTCGCCAAGGCCGGCCGGAATCGATCGAAACCAGTTCCATCCATATGGACGTGATTCGCGACCTGAAGCGCATCAATGGCCATTTGGCGTCCGTTGCCTACCCGATTCTCGAGGCCGCCGGCGAACTTGCCGAAACGCGCCTCCGTCCGACGGCACCTGCAACTCAGACCGCTGCTTCGCATTGACGCTTCCAACCCTCGATTGAGAGGCTTTTCCTCCCGCCCGTCCTGTTCTAAATCGCACATGTGCGCAAACTACTGACAAACGGGCTGGTGCTGGTCGTAACGGTCGCCCTGGGCCTGGTGGTGGCCGAAACGGCGACCCGGATCGCCGACGACCTGCCGGTCTTCGAGACGGACCTGCCGCCCTCCTACGGCGGCGGCCTCGGCCGCGACACGACACCCGAACATCTCGACGAGGTGGCCCGTGTCGAAGGCGTGCCACGCGAGTGGTTTTTCGTCCGGCCGCCGCCGCTGCCCAACAGGCATGCCGTCCCGGAGCAATGGAAAGCGCTCAACCAGGTGATGGTCGAGTGGAGCCGCAAGACGGGTTCGCCGTTCAGGCCGGTCGACATGTTCAAGGATTGGAATGCCGCCTTCGTCGGCAATCCTTGCGACAAGGAATTCTTCGCCAACCTCCCCGCCGGCCTGTCCGTTTTCGAACCGATCGAGGGCGAAGCCAATCCGCCCTATCGATTTCCAATCAATGCGACGACACCAGAGCGTCTCGTCACCAACGAGTTCGGCTGGCGCGGCCCTCCCGTCCAGTTTGCGCGCAGCCCCCGTTCGATCCGTATCGTCTTCGTCGGCGCGTCGACCGTCGCCAATCCGCACACCTTCCCGTACTCCATGCCCGAATGGGTCGGCCACTGGCTCAACATGTGGACGGCCGCCCGTCGGCCCGACATCCGCATCGAGGTCATGAATGCTGCACGCGAGTCGCTGAACTCGACCAGCATCGAAGCCGTTGTCCGCCAGGAGGTGGCGCCGGTTCGTCCCGATCTCGTCGTCTATTCCGAAGGCGGCAACCAGTTCGAGCTGGACAGCATCGTGCGGAACATGCCGTCAGCGGCCACGCTGGCTCAGGCAAGGCCTGTCGATGGCCTAACCGGCTGGCTGCGCGCCGCCTCGCGCTATTCCGCGCTGGCCCGTCGCGTGCAGTCGGCGGTCGGCCTGGCCGGCCTGGCCGAGGGGGCGCGCGAAGTGCCCAAGCCCAACTACGAGATCCATTGGCCGCTAGGTCTCGACGAGAGCGACCCCGACCTCGCCTATCCCGACCTGCCGCTCAGCCTGAACGTCATCCAGCGCGATCTCGACCGCATCCGCGCCGACCTCGCTGCCGTCGACAGCGAATTCGCCATCACGTCCTTCATCTGGGCGGTCAAGGACGGCATGATCGTGGACCCCATCCGGAACAAGGTCCTGTGGGAGGATCTCAACGTGCGCCGCTACCCGTATCGCTATCGCGATCTCGAGCGGCTGGCCGCCTTCCAGAACCGCCTGCTCGCCAAGTACGCCGCCACGCACGGCCTGCCGTTCATCGACGTGGCCGGCCGCATGCCCTTCGATTCCGACCTCTTCGCCGATGCCGTCCATGAAACCGAGTCCGGCGGGCAGCTGAAGGCCTGGGTGATCCTGCAGCAGCTCGTGCAGATCATCGAGCAGCGGTTGGCCAGCGGCGTCTGGCCCAAGCCCTTGCCTGTGCCGCCGATGGGCGACGTGCATCCGGCCTTCGTGAAGAAGCCCTGGCATATTCCTGTCGACTGCAAGCCCGGCAAGCCAGTCGACAGCGCCAAGACCTCCGGCATCAAACCTTGATGCGCGCGCCTTGCGGATCGTAGGGCGCCCGTAGCGAGACTTTCGCGGCCAGGCGATTGCCGGCCAGGTCGACCTCGAAGCGACCTGCGAGCCATGCGGCATCGATCGCCTCGCCGTCCACGCGCTTCACGTAGCCCAGGCCCACCGCCGCGCCGATCGTGTGACCGTAGGCGGCCGACGTCAGATCGCCCACCGCCTTGCCGTCGCGCAGCAATGCCTCGCCGCCCCACAACAAAGGCTCGCCATCCTCGAGCACGATGGACACCAGGCGCCTGGCAAGTGGCTTGGCTTTCGCCTCGAGCAGCGCCTTCTGACCGATGAAGCCGCCGGGCTTGTCGAGTTTGACGGCCCAACCAAGCCCCGCCTGGAACGGCGTATCGTCCGGCGTCAGTTCGCGGCCCCAGGCGCGATAGCCCTTCTCCAGCCGCAATCCTTCGATGGCGTAATAGCCGGCATCGCGCAGGCCGAATTCCTCCCCGGCCGCGTGCAGGGTCTCGAACACCGTCGCGGCGAATTCGACGGGCACATAGAGTTCCCAGCCCAGCTCGCCCATGTAGGTGCGCCGCGCCGCCAGGACCGTGGCATAGCCCACGCTGATCTCCTGGATCGCCGCGAAGGGAAAACTGTCGTTCGAGAAGTCGGCGCTGCTCACCTTCTGCAGCAAAGCCCGGCTCCTGGGCCCCATTACCGAGAGCACCGTCCAGGCCGAGGTCACATCGGTCAGCACGGCGTGCGCATCGGACGGAAGATTGCGTCCCAGCCAATCCATGTCGCGGGTCGGCTGGGCCGAGCCAGTGACGATCAGGAACTTGTCGCGAGCAAGGCGCGCCACCGTGAAGTCGCTCTCGAAGGTGCCTCGAGCGTTCAGTACGCCGGTATAGGCGGTACGTCCCACCGGCAACGCCACATCGTTGGCGCAGAGCTGCTGCAGCGCCTTCTCGGCATCGCGTCCCTGGACCAGGATCTTGCCGAACGACGTCTCGTCGGCCACCGTGACGCCTTCGCGCGTCGCGCGATGCTCGGCCGCAACGGCGTCGAACCACGCACCGCGGCCCCAGCCGTAGGTCATCTCGGGCGTCTTGCCGAGGCCGGCGAACCAGTTGGGACGCTCCCAGCCCATCTTGTTGCCGAACCACGCGCCCCGCGCCTTCAGGCGATCGTAGAGCGGTGACCGGCGGAACGGCCGGCCGCTCTCCTGCTCGCGCTGCGGCCAGGACATCTTGTAATGCAGGCCGAGCGTTTCGGAGACGCGCGCCCGCAGCCAGGCGTCGTTGCCGTGGAAGCCTGCGAAGCGGCGAATATCGACCGGCCAGAGATCCATGGTCGGCTCGCCGGCGACGATCCATTCGGCCAGCGCCATGCCGGCACCGCCCGAACTCGCAATCCCCATGGAGTTGAAGCCGGCACCCACGAAGAAACCGCGCACCTGCGGCGCCTCGCCCAGAATGTAGTTCAGGTCCGGCGTGAAGCTTTCCGGCCCGTTCATGAAGGTCTTGATGCCGGTCTTCTCCAGCGACGGCACGCGGATCAACGCATTGTCCATCAGGATCTGGAACTGGTCCCAGTCGTCCGGCAGCATGCCGAACTCGAAATCGTCGGGGATGACATCCTTGTTCCAGGGCTTAGCCTCGGGCTCGAAGCCGCCCATCAGCAGGCCGCCGACTTCTTCCTTGAAGTAGATGTAGCCATCGGGATCGCGCATCACCGGCAGGTCGCGCGGCACGCCCTCCATCTTCTCGGTGACGATGTACATGTGCTCGCAGGAATAGAGCGGCACGGTGACACCGACCTTGCGGCCGAGCTGGCGCGCCCACTGGCCTGCACAGTTGACGACGATCTCGGCCTTGATCGCCCCGTCCGTCGTCTGCACGCCGGTGACCCGGCCGTCCTTGGTGTCGATGCCGGTGACGCGCACTTTCTCGAAGATGCGCACGCCGCCATTGCGTGCGCCTTTCGCCAGCGCCTGGGTGATGTCCGCCGGATTGGCCTTGCCGTCGCCCGGCAGCCATACGGCCCCCACCAGGTCGTCGGTGCGCATGATCTGGTATTTCTCGCCGGCCTGCTGAGGAGTCAACGGCTCGCAGTCCACGCCCTGGGCATTGGCCATGGCGGCGGAGCGGCGCAGCAGCACCATGCGCTCCTCGGTGCGCGCTACCGACAGCGAGCCGCATTGCTTCCAGCCGGTGGCCAGCCCGGTTTCCGCCTCGAGCTTGGAATAAAGCTCGGTGCTGTAGCGGATCAGGCGCGTCAGATTCTGGTAGCTGCGCAACTGCCCGACCAGCCCGGCCGCATGCCAGGTCGTGCCGCCGCTCAGCCGTCCCTGCTCCAGCAGCACGACGTCCTTCCAGCCGAGCTTGGCGAGATGATAGGCCGTCGAACAGCCCATGATGCCGCCGCCGACGATGACGACACGGGCCTGGGTCGGGAAGGTCGGCGCCATCACAACCGCCCTGCGACGGCGGCTTCGTACATCTTGCGCATCTCGGGGACACCTGCCTTGACCGGATTGCCGCCGGCGGTCGGATCGACCGCGGCCATTTCGGCGAACTTGTCGACATGTTCGGTCTTCACGCCGATTTCCGCCAGCGTATGGGGAATGCCCACCTCACGGCGGAGATCGAGGACCCACTGCATGAAGCCGTCGAAGGTCGGCGTGCGCAGGCCGAGCCAGCGCGAGAGCCGCACGATCTTGTCCTCGATCGCCGGTCGATTGAACTGCACGACGTAGGGCATGGCCACGGCGTTGGTAAGGCCGTGATGCGTGTCGAGCACGGCGCCGATGGGATGCGACAGCGAATGGATGGCGCCCAGCCCTTTCTGGAAAGCCGTCGAGCCCATTTGCGAGGCTGCCAGCATATGGCCCCGCGCCTCGAGATCCCGCCCGTCCTTGACGGCACGCGCCAGGTTCTCCTTCACGAGGCGCATGCCTTCGACCGCGATCCCCTCGGCATAGGGGTGGTAGCCCGGCGCGCAGTAGGCCTCGAAGCAATGGATGAACGCGTCCATGCCGGTGCCGGCCGTCAGCTTGGCCGGCAGGCCGACCGTCAGCTCGGGGTCGGCGATCACGATCTGCGGCATCATCTTGGGGTGAAAGATCACCTTCTTGGTGTGCGTCTGCTCGTTGGTGATCACCGAGGCGCGACCGGTTTCCGAGCCGGTGCCGGCGGTGGTCGGCACGGCGATCGAGGGATAGATCCCCGCCGGATTGGCACGCGTCCACCAGTCGCCGATATCCTCGAAATCCCACAGCGGCCGCGTCTGACCGGCCATGAAGGCAACCGCCTTGGCCGCGTCGATGCCCGATCCGCCGCCCCAGGCGATCACGCCGTCATGCTTGCCGGCGCGCAGCACGCGCACGCCTGCCTCGACATTGGCCGCCACCGGATTGGGCTTCACGTCGCTGAACAACGCGACCTCGAGGCCGGCCTTGCGCAGCGCCACCATGGCATCGGCGATCATCGGCAGTCGCGCCAGACCGGGATCGGTGACCAGCAACGGCCGTCGCAGCCCGACGGCCTTGCAGGCGTCGGGCAGCTCGCGGATGCGACCGGCGCCGAAACGAATCGAGGTCGGGAAGTTCCAGTTGCCGACGAGAGACATCAGATGATTTCCATGTAGCGGTCGAGTTCCCATTCCGTGATGGCCTTGCGGAACTCCCGCTCCTCCCATTCACGTGTTGCAGAATAATGATCGACGAAGGCGTCACCGAACAGGTCGCGCCCGGCCTTCGACGCCTTCAGCCGACCCGCGGCTTCCATCAGGCTGCGGGGCAACTGCGCCTTGGCCGGATGTTTCTTCTCGTAGGAATTGCCCTGAACCGGCTCTCCGGGATCGATCTCGTTCTCGATACCCCACAGGCCCGAGCCGATGGCAGCGGCCAGCGCCAGGTAGGGATTGGCGTCGGCGGCGGCGACGCGATACTCGACCCGCGTCGACTTGGCCGAGCCGGGAATGACGCGCAGCGATGTCGTGCGGTTCTCGACGCCCCAGCTCGAAACGGTCGGCGCCCAGAAACCCGGGATAAGTCGCCGGTAGGAGTTCACGTTGGAGGCAACCATGCCCAGCAGCTCGGGCATCAGCGCCGCCTGGCCGCCGACGAAATGGCGCATGGTCGGGCTCATGCGATGTGGGGCCTTCTCGTCGTAGAAGACCGGCTTGCCGCCCTTCCACAGCGACATGTGCATGTGGCCACCGCAGCCCGGCCAGTCCTTCGACCACTTGGCCATGAAGGTGGCGAGCCAGCCCTGCTTCTGCGCCAGCACCTTGGTGAAGAGCTTGAAAAGTGCCGCCTTGTCAGTGGCCGCCAGCGCCTCGTCGACGCGCAAAGCCGCCTCGAGCACGCCAGCGCCGGTTTCCGTGTGCAGGCCCTCGATGCCCATATCCATGGTCTCGCACATGGCGAGCAGGTCCTTGTACCAGTCGCTCAGCACCGAGTTGCGCAGCACCGAGTAGCCGAAGAAGCCCGGTGAGATCGGCTTCAGGTTCTTGTAGCCCTTCTCTCGGATCGACTCGGGCGTCTCGGCGAAGACGAAGAACTCGTATTCGAACCCGACCCGGACCTCGAAGCCGAGCTTCTTCGCTCGCGCGAGCACGCGGCGCAGCACGCCGCGTGGGCAAATCTCCTCGGCGCGGTCCACGAACTCGCAGAGGAACATCAGGTTGCCGGGTTCGGTCGCGATCTCGCGGCAGCTCTCGGGCAGGATGCGCACCATGGCGTCGGGATAGGCGGTGTGCCAGCCGGTATAGGTGACATTGTCGTAGAGCTGGTCGTTGATGTCCCAGCCCAGCACCACGTCGCAGAAGCCGAAGCCGCCTTCCAGCGCCCCGTTGAACTTGTCGACATGCAGGTACTTGCCGCGCAGGACGCCGTCGATGTCGTGGACACCCACCTTGACGTGGCTCAGGCCGCGTTGCTTCACGATCTTGCGCGCGTCGGCAGCAGTCTTGACCTGGCGCGGTTCCATTCATCCTCCCCCGAGACGTCCAGACTCGGGAGTTTGGCAGAGGCCGATCTACCTCGACAGGATGAAATCGACCGGCCAGGTCACGAAGCTGGGGAAGACGGTCAGCAACGCGGTGAAGCCCATCATGATCAGGAAGAACGGCACGACCTTCCAGGCGACATAGGTCTGCGAATCGCCCGTGATGTTCTGGATGACGAACAGATTGAACGCGACCGGCGGGCTGATCTGCGCCATCTCGATGGTGAGGATCAGGAAGATGCCGAACCACAGCTTGTCGAAGCCCGCCGCCAGCACGACCGGCAGGACGATCGGCAAAGTCAGCACGATCATGGAGAAGCCTTCCAGCACCGTGCCCAGCAGGATGTAGAAGAGCATCAGGAACATGATCAGCACGAACGGCGAGAGCTGCCAGGAGGTGATCGCGGCCGAGACGAACTGCGGCACCTGGAGATTGGCCAGCACCGTGCCCACCACGAAGGCGCCCAGTACGATCATGCCGATCATGCAGGTGGTCTGGACCGAGCCCAGCAGCGCATCGCGCAGGCCCTGCCAGCTCAGCGTGCGCTGGAACGCGGCCACTGCCAACGCCCCGAGGACGCCGATGGCCGACGCCTCCGAGGGGCTGGCGATGCCGGCATACATGGTGCCGAGCACCGTCAGGATCAGGAAGGCCACCGGGCCCAGTTCGATCAGGCTGCGGAAGCGGTCGGCCCAGGTCCAGTTGGTGTGGTCGTCACCCGGCACCAGCTTCGGATTGAGCAGCGACCGCAACCCCATATAGCCCATGAAGCAGCCGGCCAGGGCAAAGCCCGGCAGGAAGCCGGCCGTGAAGAGCCGCAGCAGCGATTCCTCGGCCAGCACGGCGTAGATGATCATCGGGATCGAGGGCGGAATGAGGAAGCCCAGGGTCCCCGCCCCGGCCAGGCTGCCGACCGCCAGCCCCTTGTCGTAGCCGCGGTTCAGGAGCTCGGTCAGGGTGATACGGCCCACGACCTGGGTGGTCGCCGCCGACGAGCCCGAGATTGCCGCGAACATCGAGCAGCCGATCACCGTCGTATGGAACAGCCGGCCCGGCAGGAAGCTCATCCAGGGCGCAATGCCGGAAAACAACGACTGCGACAGCCGCGTGCGGAACAGCAGCTCGCCCATCAGGATGAACAGCGGCAGCGAGACGATGTCCGACGAGGTGAGCACATTGAAGGCCCAGGCGCCGATCAGCTTGTGGGTCGGCCGATTGGTGAACAACTCCAGCAGGCCGACACCGACGGCGAGCAGCGCCGGTCCGATCCAGATGCCGAGACAGAGGGTTGCCGTCATCAGGACCAGCAACCAGGTCAGGATGGCACTCATGCGTTATTCGATATCCTGACCGATGCGCAGGCGGGAATCGTCGCCAGGCTCGCCGCGCAGGAGGCGACCCAGCCGGGCAATCGTCTGCAAGGTGAAAAGCAGCGAGCCCAAGGCCAGCGGGAACTGCGTGATCCAGCGCAGGATCTCGCTTTTCTCCGGCGACCGCGACTCGCGGACATAGGAGAGCCAGGTGAGCTCGCCCAAGGCCCAGGTGAGATAGACGGCAATCGCCACACCGCACAGCGTGGCGAAGATGTCGAGCTGCCGGGCCAGCGGCTTCGGCAGATTCTCCAGGAGCACATTGACCCGGATCTGCGCCCCTGCCCGCAACGCGTAGGCCGCCCCCATCAGGAAGGCCGCGCCCATCAGATAGGCGCTGAACTCCCAGGCGAAGTAGAGGCTGACGTTGAAGAGGTTGCGCGACACCACTTCGGCAACGATCAGCCCCAGAATGGAGACGATGCAGAGCGCCGATGCCCAGGCGCCCCACATCGATAGCCCGTCGACCAGGTCGAGAACACGTCCGGCCGGGTCCGGCCGGGATGCATCACGCACGCCCGATGTCCTTCTTGTACTTGGCGATGATGTCGGCTGCCGCCGGGCCCGCCCGGTCGATGAAGGCCTTTTCGAGCGACACGGTGCGCTTGCGCATCTCGTCCATCATCGCGGGCGGCACCTCGATCATGGTCATGCCGCCTTCGATCATGCGCTTGGCGCTGGTCAGGTCGGCATCGATCGACACCTGCCAGAACTCGGGCTGCAGCTTGGCCGCAAGATCGGTGATGGCCTTCTGCTGCGCCGCCGGGATCTTCTTCCAGGTGTCGTTGTTGATGGTGACGATCTGGCTGCTCCAGACGTGGTTGGTCTTGTAGAAGACCTTGAGGAATTCCCAGAACTTGCCGTCGACGCCCGACACCGACGAGGTGCTGACGCCGACCACTGCGCCGGAGGCCAGTGCCGGCACCGTCTCGCCCCAGGGGATCTGCACCGCCGACATGCCGAGCAGATTGATCATGTCGCCGGCCTGGCGATCGGGCACGCGGATCTTCAAGCCCTTGAGGCCGTCGAGCGTGTCGGCCTTGACGTTGCAGTGGATGTACTGCGTCGGCCACGGCACGGTGTACAGGATCGTCTGGTTGAACTTGGTGGCGATCTTGTCGAACTCGGGCCGGGCGTATTTCTGCAGCACCTTGAGATCGTCGGCATTACCAACCAAGAACGGCACGCCCTCGATGCCGAGCAGCGGCGCGTCGCCGACCTGCTGGATGTTCAGGATGTCGGCCATCGGCACCAGGCCATCGCGCACGGCGTTGAGCTGCTCGGGGCCCTTGTAGCCCAGCGAACCGCCAGAATGGACGGTGATCACGACGCCGCCGTTGGTGGCCTTGGCCACCTCCTCGGCAAACCGCCGCGCGTTCTTGGTGTGGTAGTTGCCGTCCGGCCAGACCGTCGCCAGGTCGAGCTTGGTTGCCGCTTGTGCCCGCACGATTGCCGGCGCAAAGACCGCCGCGCCGGCGCTCATTTTCAAAGCTGTTCTGCGTCCCAGTTTCATCTCAGTCTCCCTTCCCCGTTTCTACCCGACCCGTTTCTGCTTCTACTCCGCCGCTTCGGGCGGCTTGTAGGCGTAGAGTTTGTCCGCCGCCTGCGGTGAAATCAGACCGTCCGCCAAATCGTTGGCGACCTGGACGCGGTCGCGTTCGGTGGCCCGGCCGATACCCGCGCCGCCCGGCGTCATGATGACCAGCCGGTCGCCCGGCGGGATGGCTTGGAAGCCCTTGCCCTTCAGCTTGCTGCCGGACTTCAGGGCCACGACGCCAGCCTCGCCGTCGGCGCCGCCGTCGCGGCCGCGGGGCGGGTGATCGATGCGGTCGAACGCCGCCAGCAGGTCGAACGGCTCGGCGATGCCGCTTTCGATCTCCATGATCTGGCCGAGGCCGCCGCGCGTGCGACCGGCCCCGCCGGAGTCGGGGCGGAACTCCTTGCGCCAGAAGATCAGCGGAGTCTGCGTCTCGGCAATTTCAACCGGCGTGCCGCGCACACCGCTGGGATAGGCCGTGGCCGAGAGGCCGTCCTTGTCGGGACGGGCACCTGTGCCGCCGTTCGAGGTGATGGCCATGCCGAAGCCGTAGTTGCCACCCTCACCGCCTTTCACATGGCCGCGCACATTGATGTTCCACAGGCATGAAGTGCCTTCGGCCGGGACGCGCTCGGGTACCGCCTGGCGCAGGCAGCCGAAGGCCACGTCCGGCAGCATCTGGCCGATGACGTGTCGTGAGGCCACCGCACTCGGCTTGGGAGCGTTCAGGATCGAGCCATCGGGCGCCGACACGGTGAGCGGCTCGAGCGAGCCTGCATTATTCGGAATGTGCGTGGCAACGACGCAGCCCAGGCCGAAGACGGTGTAGGCCGTCGTGTAGGCATGCGGCACGTTGATGCCGCGCTTCGACACGCCCGACGTGCCGGCATAGTCGACATGGATGCCGCTGTCGGAAATCGTGAGGCTGGCGGTCAGCGTCACCGGCTCGTCGTAGCCGTCGACCGTCATGCTGTTGCGCCAGGTGCCCTTGGGCAGCTTGGCGATCTCGGCCAGCACCGCCTCGCGCGAACGGGCGATGATGTGGTCACCCAGCTCGTCCAGCGACTCGATGCCGAATTCGTCCAGCATCTCGACCAGCCGGCGGGCGCCGACGTCGTTGCAGGCCGCCAGCGAGTAGACGTCGCCTTCGGTATCGACCGGCTGGCGGGTGTTGGCGCGGATCATCGCCAGCAGCGTCTCGTTCGCCTTGCCCTGATCGAAGAGCTTCAGCATCGGGATGTAGAGGCCCTCCATGAAGACGTCAGTCGCATCCGGGCCGAAGCCGATGCCGCCGATATCCATGAGGTGGCTGGTGCAGGAGAACAGCGCCACCAGCTTGCCGTTGCGGAAGCAGGGCGTTGTGATGACGAAGTCGTTGAGGTGACCGGTGCCCATCCACGGGTCGTTGGTGATGTAGGCATCACCCGGCTTCATCGTCTCGACCGGGAAGTAGCGCAGGAAGTGCTTCACCGACTCGGCCATCGAGTTGACATGGCCCGGCGTGCCCGTGACGGCCTGCGCCAGCATGCGCCCCTGCAGGTCGAAGACGCCGGCCGAGAGATCGCCGCACTCGCGCACGATCGGGCTGAAGGCGGTGCGCATCAAGGTCTGCGCCTGCTCCTCGACGACCGCAATCAGGCGGTTCCACATGATCTGCAAGTCGATCAGACCGACGCTGTTGGACTGGCTCATCGGTGGCTCCTCACGCGCCCTTGCGATCCATGACGATACAGCCGGATGCATCGATATGCGCGGCAAAACTCGCGGAAATGAAGGTCGAGGTCTCGTCCTCGGCGACAATGGCCGGTCCCGCGAAGGAACTGCCCGGCGGCAGGCTTTCACGACGATAGACCGGCACCTCGGTGGACTTGCCGCTGCGGCCGTCGAACACCGGCCGCCGGCCGACCGGCTTGGGCGCCGGCGCCGTGCCCGCCTTGCCCTGCACGTCGGGCCGCTTGGCCTCGGTCGAGACCTGCACCGACCAGCTCAAGATCTCGATGGCGGCATTGGGGATGTGGCGCTCGAACAGGACGGCGTAGTCCTTTTCGTACGCCTCGCGCAGCGCCTGGGTGTCGGCTTCCGTCAGCGTCCGTTCCGGCAGGATCACCATGATTTCATGACCCTGGCCGACATAGCGCATGAAGGCGACGCGGCGCTCGAAGGTCTTCAGCCCACGTGCTCCCGGCGCCACCAGCGCCGTCGCCTCGGCACTCATTTCGTCCAACAGACTGGTCGCCGCTTCGGCCTCGAAGGCATCGAGACGCATGTGCCGGCTGCGTACCAGCTCGTAGGAGACGGGTGCCGCCAGGAAGCCCACCGCCGAGCCCACGCCGGCATTGGGTGGCACGATCACGCGCTGGACGCCGATCTTTTCGGCAACCCGCGCGGCATGCAGCGGCGCGCCGCCGCCGAAGGCGACCAGCGTATATTGGTTGGCAACCGCGCCGCGCTCGACAGCGTGCACGCGGGCGGCACTCGCCATGTTCTCCGACACCATCTCGTAGACAGCATAGGCCCCCATCTCGGTCGAGAGACCGATACCTTCGGCCACGTCGCGCTCGAGGGCGCCCCGGGCTGCGTCGATGTCGAGGGCGATCGAGCCGCCGGCAAAATGCGCGGGATCAATCGTGCCCAGCACGACATTGGCATCGGTCACGGCCGGGTGCCTGCCGCCGCGGCCATAACAGGCCGGCCCAGGCTCCGCCCCGGCACTCTCCGGGCCCACCGTCACACGCTTCAAGGCGTCGAGACGTGCGATCGAGCCGCCGCCTGCCCCGATCTCGACCATCTCGATCACAGGAATGCGGACCGGCAGCCCGGATCCCTTGAGGAAGCGTGCCGCACGATCGACCTCGAATACTCGTGCCATATGGGGCTGGTAATCGTCGATCAGGCAGATCTTGGCCGTCGTGCCCCCCATGTCGTAGCTTAGCGCCCGCTTCTCGCCGGCGCGGGCGGCAACCTGCGCCGCAAAGATCGCACCACCGGCCGGGCCGGACTCGACCAGGCGGACCGGAAAGCGCCGCGCCGTCTCGATGGCCGTCAGGCCGCCGCCCGACGTCACGAGGTAGATCGTGCCCTTGAACTTTTCGGCGATGAACGCCGCCTGCATGCGCGCGAGGTAGGAATCCATCAAGGGCTGCACATAGGCGTTGGCGACCGCTGTCGACGTACGCTCATACTCCCGCACCTCGGGACAGACCTCGCTCGACAGCGTCACCCAGAGATCGGGCAACTCGGCTTTCAGGATGTCCCCTACCCGCCGTTCGTGCGCCGGGTTGACGTAGGAATGCATGAAGGCCACGGCGACGCTCTCGATGCCCTCGGACTTGAGCGTCGCGGCGAGCGCCTGGACCGCCTGCTCGTCGAGCGCCAGGCGCACCTTGCCGTGCACATCCATGCGTTCGGGCACGGTGAAGCGCAGCGCCCGCGTCACCAGCGGCCTCGGCTTTTCGATGGTGAGGTCGTACTGGTCGTATCGGCTTTCGTTGGCGATATCGAGGACATCGCGGAAGCCTTCAGTGGCGATCAGTGCCGTGCGCGCCCCACGCCGCTCGATCACGGCGTTGGTGGCCAGGGTCGTGCCGTGCACGAAGACGGTGATATCGCCGAATCCCTTGCCGGCATCCGCCAGGATCAGGCGGACGCCGTCCAGCACCGCCTCCTCCGGTCGCTGCGGGGTCGTGAGCAGCTTGCGCGTAAGCCGCCGGCCCTGTTCTTCCAACACCACGTCCGTGAATGTGCCGCCGATATCGACGGCAATGCGCAAATCGTTGACCACCTTGCTCCAATACCTTCTGCCGCAACGCGGCCGCGACCGTAGACCGGCCCCCCTCTCGTTGCAATTGGCAGGCCAGCCCGCCTATGGTCAGCCGGTGACGGCGGTGGCCCAGACACTTCGCGCGCAGGTCTACACGATCCTGCGCCCCTACGACCCCAGCCCCCCGGCGCGGCGCTGGCGGGTTTTCCACCTGACCGTCCTGGCCGTCGGCCTGCTGGCCGTCATTCTGCTGTCGATCGACGAATTCGCCGACGGCCACCGCATCTACCTGCGCGCAGGGATATGGGCAGTCACCCTGATCTTCCTGGCGGAGTACGTCGTCCGCCTGTGGGTTGCGCCCGAAATTTCGCTCTACACCGATATGCGCCCTATGCGGGCTCGCCTGCATTGGATCGTTTCGTTGCCCGGCCTGATCGGCCTCCTGGCCATCATGCCCGCCGTCATGATGACGGGCGGCTACAGCATCAGCGGCGCCGATACCGCCTCCGTTTTCTGCATCCTCTGGATCCTCAAGCTCGGCCTGCATGCCCCGGCCTTCGGCACCCTGGCGCGCGTTCTGTCCAACGAACGTGCACCGATTGCCAGCATCCTGATCATCTTCGCCATCCTGCTGATGGCCGCCGCAACGGCAGCGCACATGTTCGAGCGGCTCGCCCAACCCAAGGCCTTCGGCGATCTGCCGAGCGCCATGTGGTGGGCGGTGGTGACCCTGACCACGACCGGCTACGGCGACGTCGTCCCGGTGACCATAGGCGGCCGCATCATCGGCTCGTTACTGATGATCAGCGGCATCGCCGTCCTCGCGCTCATGACCGGCGTGCTGGCGACCGGCTTCGCCCAGGAGGAACGTCGCCGTGAGTATCTGCGCGTCTGGGACCAGGTCTCGCGCGTGCCGATCTTCGCATCGCTGGGGGTCGTCACCCTGTCGGAGATCGTGGGCAAGCTGCGCACACGCTACTATCCCGCCCACGTGACGATCCTGCATCGCGGCGATGCCGGCGATTCGATGTTCTTCATCTCGAGCGGCGAAGTCGAAGTCCGGCTGCCGACGGGCGGCTTCGTGAGACTGGGCGACGGCGCCTTCTTCGGCGAGATGGCCCTGCTCGACCGCCGTCCGCGCGCGGCCACGATCGCCACGGTTCGGCCCACGACCCTGCTGGTTCTCTATGCCAGCGACTTCTACGAGATCGCCTCGCACATTCCCGCCCTGGCCGAGGCCGTCGAGGCGGAAGCCAAGCGGCGCGAAGAGGAAAACCGCGAACGCGAAGGCAGGCGATGAAAGAAACGGACCTTCTGGTCGTGGGCTCCGGCGCCGCCGGTTTCTCGGCAGCGCTCACCGCTTCGCATGCCGGCCTCGACGTCCTGATGGTGGAAAAGGAACCGTTGTTCGGCGGCACGACGGCCTACTCGGCCGGCGTGATCTGGATCCCCGGCAATCGCCACGGCCGTGCGCTCGGCATCGCCGACTCCAAGGAGGCCGCCCTCACCTATCTGCAGCAGGAAGCCGGCAATCGGCTCAATCTCGACCTCGCCAACGCCTTTCTCGACAACTGCAACCCCGCCGTCGAGTTCATCGAAAAGAACACCCATGTCCGCTACGAGGCGGTGCCGATCTGGGCGGACTATCATCCGACCAAGGCCGGTGCCGCGCAGGGGGGCCGGTCGCTGCTGCCGCTGCCTTTCGACGGCCGCCGCCTCGGCAAGCGCTTCGCCCTGCTGCGCGCCCCATTGCGGACCATGATGGCCTTCGGCGGCATGATGCTCGGCCGCAACGACCTGCCGCACGTCTTCCGCATGACCCGTTCCGCCCGCTCGGCGCTGCATGTCGCCGGCATGACGGCGCGCTATGCCGTCGACCGTCTGAGCCATGCCCGCGGCACGCGCCTCACCAACGGCAACGCCCTGATCGCGGGCCTCGCTCTGTCGGCCGAGGAACGCGACATCGAGCTGTGGCTGGAGAGCCCGGTCGTCGAGCTGGTGCAGCGCGAGGGCTCGATCGTCGGCGCCGTCGTCGAACGGAACGGCCAGCGCCAGGAGGTTCGTGCCCGGCACGGGGTCGTCCTGGCCTGCGGTGGCTTCCCGGCCGACGACGAGCTGAAGCGCCGCTACTACGGCCATGTCCGCGACGGGCATGGGCATCGCTCCGCTCCGCCGCCGGGCAATCGGGGCGACGGCATTCGGCTGGGTCAGTCCGCGGGTGGCGCGATGGCCGAAGATGTCGCCTATGCCGCCGCCTGGGTGCCGGTTTCGCTGGTGCCGCAGCCCGATGGCTCGACCCTGCCCTTTCCGCATTTCTACGAACGGGGCAAGCCGGGCTACATCGCCGTCGATGCATCGGGACGGCGTTTCACCAACGAGTCCGCCTCCTATCATGACTTCGTCCCGGCCATGGTCGAAGCCTGCCGCGGCCGCGCCGAGACGAGCTGCTGGCTGATCTGCGACCACCGGGCCATCCGGCGTTACGGCATGGGCGCCATCGGGCCCGCGCCCCTGCCGCTCGGGCCGCATCTGCGCAGCGGCTACCTGCTGACGGCCGCAACCTGGTCGGAACTGGCCGGCAAGACCGGCCTTCCCGCAGATACCCTGCAATCCACTATCGAGCGTTTCAACGCCTCTGCGGAACGCGGCGAAGATCCGGAGTTCGGCAAGGGAACGGACGCCTATCACCGCTTCAACGGCGACCCCAGCCATGGCCCCAATCCCTGCCTGGCGCCGCTCATTCAGCCGCCATTCTATGCAATGAAAATGATCCCAGGTGACATCGGCACCTTCCTGGGGCTGAAAGTCGATGGCCATGCCCGTGTGCTCGATCACGCTGGAGCACCGATCGCCGGCCTCTATGCCGCAGGCAACGACATGACCAGTGTCATGGGCGGCACCTATCCCGGTGCGGGCATCACCATTGGCCCGGCCCTTACGTTCGGTTATATCGCGGCCCGACATGCGGCCTCGGCCGTCCCCTAGAGAGAGAGCTGTCGCCATGCCCCAGATCACGCCCGTCATCCTGGTCGGCGGCTCAGGCAAGCGCCTGTGGCCCCTATCGCGCGAAAGCATGCCCAAGCAGTTCGTGCCGCTGCTGGGTAAGCAGTCGACCTTCCAGCAAACCCTGGTCCGCGTCGCCGACCGTGGCCTGTTCAGCCGGCCGGTGATCGCGACCAATGATGCCTACCGCTTCATGGCCGAGAAGCAGGCCAGCGAAGTCGGCATGGAGATCGACATTCTGGTCGAGCCGTCCCGCCGCGACTCTGGGCCGGCGATGGCCGCCGCCGCGGTCTATACCCGCAACCTCGGCGCCAAGGCTGTGCTGGCATTGGCCTCGGACCATCTGGTGATAGGTGCCGAAGAATTCCTCTCCGGCTGCCGTGACGGTCTCAACGCCGTGCAGCAGGGCGGCATCGTCACCTTCGGCATCCCGCCGACGGAGCCCAAGACCGACTACGGCTACATCCGCCCGGGCAGCGAGCGCATCGGGCCGGTGCAGAAGGTCGCCGCCTTCGTCGAGAAGCCCAATGCCCAGACGGCCCTGCGCTACATCGCCGAAGGGCTGCTCTGGAACAGCGGCAACTTCCTGTTCCCGCCCGAGCTCATGCTGTCGGAAATGACGCGCTTCGAGCCCGCCATGGCCGCTGCGGCCGAAGAAGCCGTCGGCAAGGCCAAGAAGACCGGCTCGACGGTGTTCCTCGATGCCGACGCCTTCGCCAAGGCGCCGGCCAAGTCGATCGACTATGCCGTCATGGAGCGCACCGACAAGTGCTGGGTGGTGCCGGCCAAGTTCCGCTGGTCCGATCTCGGAACCTGGGATGCGCTGCTCGATGTCGGCGAGGCCGACAGCGCCGGCAACGTCACGGAAGGCCCCGTCGAGGTCGACCATGTGCGCAATTCCTACATCCGCTCGGACGGGCCACTGACGGCGGTGATCGGCGTCGAGGACGTCGTCGTCGTGGCGATGAACGACGCCGTACTGGTCGGCCATCGCGACAACCTGCCCCGCCTCAAGGACGTGGTACAGCGCATGTCGGACGGCAAGCATCGCGCCGCCACCGAGCATACCGTGATCCACCGCCCCTGGGGCAGCTTCCAGGACATCGACCGCGGCGAGCGGTTCCGTGCCAAGCGCCTGACGGTCAATCCCGGCGCCAAGCTCAGCCTGCAGAGCCACAACCGCCGCGCCGAGCATTGGGTCGTCGTCAAGGGCGTGGCCGAAGTGACGCTCGACGGCGAGACCACCACCCTGCACGAAAACGAATCGACTTACATTCCGATCGGCGGCATCCATCGCCTGGCCAATCCCGGCCCCGATCTGCTGGAGGTCGTCGAGGTGCAGACCGGCGACTATGTCGAGGAAGACGACATCGTCCGCTACGAAGACATCTACGCCCGGGTCTGATCGTGCTGTTCGGTGCCCATCACGAATGGGGCAAGCTGCGCGAAGTGGTGATCGGCATTTCGCCGGCCGAAGAATTCGTGGTTTTCCACGAGCCTTCGCAGCGTTGGCTGACGCAAGAGGGTGCCGAGTTCAGCCGCGCCCATGCCGGCCGGCGCCTGATCGATGTCGATCCCGAGCAGGCGAGGCTGATCGAGCGCCAGGCCGATGCGCTGGCCGAACTGGTGGCCCGCCAGGGCATCACCGTCCATCGTCCCGAGCGCCTGAAGGGCGAGGAACGCGTCTTCCTGGCACCCAACGGCGAAGGTGCCCAGCTTTTCCCGCGCGACGGCATGATCGTGGTCGGTCACAACGTCATCGATGCGTCGCTGCGCCTGAAGTGCCGGCAACGCGAGCGTTATGGCCTGCGGCCGATCATCCAGCAGGCGGTCCAGCAGCGGGGCGCCCGCTGGTCGAGCGTGCCGCTGGGCTCGCCCGGCTGCGTCGACGGGCCGTTCCTGGAGGGCGGCGATACGCTGCTCAACGGTCATGAGATCTATGTCGGCATCTCGGGCTGCGCCTCGGATCTCGCCGGTGCTGACTGGCTGCAGGCACTGCTGGGCGACAGCTATCGTGTGATCCCGGTGGCGCTGCGTTCCAACGTGCTGCACCTCGATTGCGCGATGGCGCTGGTCAAGCCCGGCCTGCTGATCTGGTGCCCGCACAAGCTCATCGACGGACTGCCCCAGTCGTTGCGCGGTTGGGACAAGATCGAGGTCTCCGTCGAAGAGGCGACCTTGCTGGCCACCAACTGCCTGGTTCTCGAAGAAGGCCACGTCATCGTCGATGCCGACAATGCCCGCGTCATCGACGAGCTCCGGCAGCGCAAGATCGACGTCATTCCCCTGCCCTTCGACGGCCCGATCGCGACAGGCGGCGGCCTGCGCTGCGCCCATCACCCGCTGCTGCGCGAGAGCGTACTGGCCTGACCGGCGCTATGCGCCGCGCTTGGGCGTGCGATCGAAGACGACCGGCTTGGGCTTGCTGAAGGCTTTCTTGATGTGGACGCCGAGCGAGCGGACCAGCATCGAGACCTGACCGCCGACGAAGCGCAGCAGGATCACTGCGAACTGGCCGGCCGGGATCTCGCCGCCGCGGATGAAATTGTGCCCGGCGCGCAGAAAGGTGGTGGCGCAGATCAGCACCCAGGCCAGGGTGACCAGGAAGAGCAGCAACAGCAGCGGGACCAGCGAGGGCGCCAGGATGCCGGCCAGCACCCCCGCGGTGAGGCCGACCAGCAGTACCGGCTGGTTGAGCGACATGCAGAGATGCAGCAGGGCGGCGCCCTTGGCCGCCAGCGTGATCGTGGGGCTCTTCAGGATCTCGGGGAACATGCGCCAGGAGACGTGGCGGAACCCATCCTGCCAGCGCTGCTGCTGGCGCAGCCACGTCTTGGTATCGGCCGGCAATTCGCCCGGCACGCCGACGCTGGTCACGAACAGGGCGCGCCAGCCTTTGACCCAGCCGCGGTAGGTGAGGTCCAGGTCCTCGGTGACGGTGTCGCCCTTCCAGCCGCCGCCCGCCTCGATGGCCGCGCGCTGCCAGATCCCGCAGGTGCCGTTGAAGGGCAGCGGATGGCCGGCCCAGCAGCGCGTCGCCTGCTCGATGCCGAGATGGGCGTCGAGCGTCACCATCTGCATCTCGGTCAGGGCGTTTTCGTGCGGATTGAGGAAGTCGAAGCGCGCCTGGACGAAGGCCGTCTTCGGCTCGGCGAAGAAGGGGCGCATGCAGGTGCGCAGGAAGTCGCGCGGTGGAATGTAGTCGACGTCGAAGATGGCGAAATAGTCGTACGGCGTCTTCTGCATGGCCTCGTGCAGGGCGCCGCCTTTGTAGCCGCTGCGGTCCGTGCGCTGCAGCGCCACGACGTCGAAACCCTTGGCGCGGAGCTCGGCCGCCACCGCGCACACCATGTCGGCGGTCTCGTCGGTGCTGTCGTCGAGAAGCTGGATGTGCAGCTTGTCGCGCGGCCAGTCGAGCTCGGCGGCCGCCTCGGCGCCGCGACGCACCACCGGACCTTCGTTGAACGACGGGATCTGGACCACGACGTGCGGCAGCTGTGCATCGGCCGGCAGCGGCGTGGCGAGCAACATCTCTTCGCGGGCCAGCCCCCGCTCCTTCAGGCGATGGTGCAGCACCACCATGTAGAGCAGGCTGCCAATGAACGCCGCGAGCAGCACGCAGCACACCGCGAATATCGCAGCGAGCAGTAGAGCCAGGGTCGCGACGAGGGCGGACATCGGTCGGTCAGGTGCCCTTCTTCGGCGTGCGCTTGAATTCGGTCTTCTTGCCGAAGCCCGCGCCGACGATCGATGCGGTGTTGACGAAGGCAAGATACACGATCACCGCCGGCACGCTCGCCGCGGTGATCAGGTAGCGCAGCACGTCACCGCGCTGCAGCCGGCGATAGGCGCCCCATGTCATGCCGATCAGCACGACCAGCATGGCGATCAGCCACAGCCACAGGCCGAAGCGGAAAAGCCCCAGCAGCTTGCCATGGCCCAGGATCGACAGGACCAGCCCGACGATACCGACAGCCAGCAACGGGAAGATGAGCTGCTGGCCGAGCGCCACCGTCGTCGTGAACTTCGCTTCCGGCGACCAGTCGGCATTCCAGACCGGCCCGAGCAGCTTGCGCGCCACCTGGACGAATCCCTTGGACCAGCGACTCTGCTGGACGCCGAACTCGTCGACCCGTTGCGGCAGTTCGCCCACGACATGCGGCTCCATCAGAAACACGCCGGTCCAGCCGCCGAGATAGGTCCGCAGCACCAGGTCAAGATCCTCCGACAGCGTGTCGTGCGACCAGCCGCCCGCGTCCTCGACCGCCGCCCGGCGCCAGATACCGCCGGTGCCGTTGAACTGGAAAGGCACGCCGCGACGGGCACGGACATCCTGCTCGACGGCGAAATGCGCGTCCTGCATCAGCCGCTGCGCCCGGGTCAGCCAGTTGGCGTCGCCGTTGCCCCATTCGATCCGGGTCTGCACGAAGGCCGCCTGCGGATTGGCCAGCATGGCGGCCATCGTCCGCCGCAACCAGTCCGGTGCAGGCACGAAGTCGGCGTCGAACACTGCAACGTAGGGCGCGTCGTCGAGTGCCAGCCCCGCCGCCAGCGCCCCGGCCTTGAAGCCGCTGCGGTTCTCGCGGCGGACATGATGGACCTCGACTCCCTGCTGGCGCAGACGGGCCACGGCATGGACGGCAATATCCGACGTGATGTCGGTACTGTCGTCGAGGAGCTGGACCACCAGCCTGTCGTGCGGCCAATCCAGCGCGCCGGCAGCGGCCACGGCACGCTCGACCACCAGCGGCTCGTTGTAGACGGGAATCTGGACCAGCACGCGCGGCAGGTCGGCAGGCAGGGCAGGCTCCGGCGCATCGTCTGCCGGAAGCTCGAACAGCCAGTAGATGAGATAGAGGAAGTAGCCCGCGATCGCGAATTGCGCGAGGAGGCAGAGAAAGACGATCAGATCGACGAGGAAGAGCAGCATCGGAGGCTGCCCGTCAGTGGTAGTGGATCGGCACTTCGAAGCACCGCCCATCCTCGATATGCAGGCGGCGCGAGGCGACGTCGAAGATGCGCTCGTCGTGCGTCGACAGCACCACCGCGCACTTTGCACGCATCGCCAGATCCTTGAGCTGATCGACGACGATACGGCCGGACACGCGATCCAGCGCCGAGGTCGGCTCGTCGGCGATGATGAGATCGGGCAGGCCGATCATCACGCGGGCGATGGCGACGCGCTGCTGCTGGCCGCCCGACAACTCGTCGGGCCACGCCTCCGCCTTGTCGGCAAGGCCCAGCAGGCCGAGCAGATGGCGGGCACGCTTCTCGTCCCAGGCCGGATCGGAAAGCGGCGTCGTCGAGACACCGGCGATCACGTTCTGCAGGGCCGTCAGCGACGACAGGAGATTGCGCTTCTGGAACAGGAAGCGGACGCGATTGCGCAGCGCGTCGAGGTCCGGTCCACCCAGGCCGACGATATCGGTCCCGAGCAACCGCAACTTCCCTTCCGACGGCTTGCGCATGGTGCCGAGGATCGTGAGCAGCGTCGTCTTTCCCGACCCTGACGGACCGGTAACGATCAGGAGCTCGCCTTCGCGCACCTGCATGTTGATGTCGAACAGGACGTCGGCCCGCTGCGGACCCTCGCCATAGTGATGATGGATATCGACCGCCTCGACGACCGGCGGCCCGAAACCGTGGGAATCGGTCGTCATGGCTATTCGAACAGCATGATGGGGTCGACCTTCCACAGGCGGCGGATGGCGAACAGGCTGGAAACGATGGTCATGATCAGGCAGGCAACCAGTGCCACCACCATTTCGCGCAGTCCCATGCTCATGCCGAGATGCATCGCCGCTTCCGTCACCCCGTAGACCAGGCGTCCGAGGGTGAAGGCCACCAGGAAAGCCGGCGTGATGATGGCAGCGCCGATCTGCCCGATCATGAACAGGAAGAACCACCAGTCGTAACCGAGGCTCTTCAGGATCGCGTATTCCGGCAGGTAGAAGCGGATGATCTGGTACTGGGCGTAGTAGATGAACACCATGCCGATCATCACACCCATGATGAAGCCGAGATCGGTGATGTAGCCGACCGGCGTCTCGCGCGACCAGTAGCTCCGCTCGCGCTTCTCGAAGTCGCGCAGCGTAATCACCTCGCCGCGCCCGCCGAGCGATTTATTGATCTCCTCACGGACTGCGGTGACGTCGGCTCCCGGGGCGAGCTTGATGGCGATGAAGGCCGGTCGCTCCGACCACCAGGCGCCGAACACCTCGGCCATCGTATCCTCGGACATGAGGATCGCGCCGTCGTTCAGGACGTTGGGGCCCAGCGCGAAGTTGCCGACGATGAAAAGCTGGCGCAGCAGGCCGCGATTGTCCGGCGGCCCGAGCACCTGGAACTCGGGCTTTCCGGGCCCCACCGAATCGGCGATATCGCCGAAATACGGCCGGGAGTCGCGATCGTAGAGGATGCGCCGCGCTTCCCTCAATCGATAGAGATTCTCCCGCAGGCCGGGCACGTCGACGGCTGGCCGTTCGACGTCGATGGCGTACCAGGCAATGCGCCGCGGCGTCTGCATGCCGGCATGGGCCATCGACATCACGCCGAACCAGAAGGGCATGATCTGGGAAACCGACGGATTGGCCGACACGACGTCGGTCATCGCGACCGGCACCTCGCCATGGAGCTGCAGCGACTTGAAGCCGTAGGGCACCAGGACGAGATCACCCACCACCGAACGATGGAGGCGGATCGCCGAATCGTAGACGGCCCGCTCGATGCCGAGCTGGGCGAAGATGACCAGCAGGCTCGCCGTGACGCCGGCGAGCGACAGCAAGGTGCTGGTGCGCTGGCGCTTCAGCTGCTGGGCGCCGAGCGGCATAGCCGTCGCCGTCCGCGCAGCCGCGCGCATGCGGGCCAGCGACAATAGCGGCCGCCATTGGAACCACTGCCGTCGTTGCGGCGACGGAATGGCAGGTACCGTTACGGCCATTAGAGGAAGGTGACGCGCGTCTCGCGCCCCAGCACCTGCGGCATGCTGGACGGATCGTCGAGCTGGATTTCGACCTGAACGACGCGGGCGTCGGTCGACGAGCCGCCGTCGGGCTCGATACGCTGCATGCGCTTCACCGTCGGCGCGACGCGCGAGATCGTCCCCTTGTAGACCGTCGGGCTGCCGCGGAACGTGACCTCGACCTTGCCGCCCGGCTGCACGCGGCCGATCTGCAATTCGTCGACGTCGGCCAGCACGCGGAGCTGCGACAGGTCGACGATCTTGGCGATGCCGCTCGGCGACACACGCTCGCCCTGCCGGGTGTAGATCTGGATCACGACGCCGGCGAGCGGCGAGCGGACTTGCGCCAGCGCCCGTGTATTGCGCGCGCTCGAGAGCTTGGCCTCGGTGATGGCGATCTCGGTGTCGATCTGGGCGATGTCGCTCTGCAGGGTTTCCTTCTGGACACGCAGCTTGGTCTGCTCGCGTTCCAGGTTCTGCTGCGAGATCGAGAGTTCGAGCTGCTTCTGATCCGGCGGCTTGCCGGAGCGCTGCATCTCGAGGCTCTTGAGCTTCAGCTCCTCGGCCGTGGACTTCACCACGACTTCCTGCATGGCGATCTCGGCCGTACGGTAGCCGCTCACCATGGCCTCGCGCTGCTGCTTGATCTTGGCGAGTTCAGCCTCGGTGGTGCGGACCGTGATATCGGCCTTGGGATAGTTCGAAAGGACGGCGATCACCTCGTCCTTCTTCACTTTCTGGCCGTCGGCGATCTTGAGCTCGATCAGCACGCCGCCACCCTGCGGGTCGCCGGCAATGACCGCTGTGCCGGACGGCGCGTCGGTATAGCCACGCGAAATAAGCGGGGCCTGGCGAGCAACATCCTGGGCGCTGCTGGTCTGCCGGCTGGGCGTCATCCATAGGGCGACGGCACCAACGGCGACCAGCACCACCAGTCCACCCGCACCCCATGTGAATTTTCTTGCCTTCGCCATACGGAATTATACCAAAAAACGGCTGGGATTTCTTCCCTGATCAGAACGACGTCGCCGGGATAACCGTGCCTCTCGCGACACCCACAATCGAGAACGTGCGATAGATCGATGTCAGGATTTTGTCGTACTCGTAGAGAGGTGCGTTCGTGACGTAGATCACATCGCGCGGCTGAACCGGGAACTGTTGCGCGATGAAAATAGAGACTGGCTGGTAGAGGTCCAGTCGAAAAACGCGAGCCCGGGATGTGGGATCCTTCTGCAAATCCCCCATTCTGAACACATAAACGCCCGTTTTGTTTGCTCGCTGATCGGCCAGTCCTCCGACCGCGCCGAGCGCTTCGAGCAGGCTGAGGTTCTGCTTCGACATCTCGACATTGCCGGATTTCATTACCGCGCCCAGCACAGTGTAGACGCGCGAATTGGGACGAACGACGATCTCGTCGCCCTTCTGCAAAGCTATGTCACGGCCGGAGAGCAGATCGTAATACTGCGTCTGCAGGATCACCCGGCCCTGGCGACGCACGACGACCTCGACCTGATTGGACGGGCTGGCCGACGCGCCGGGCTGCGAGCCGCCGCCCACGACACCGCCGGCACGGGCAATCGCTTCGCTGGCCGTGCGCACGCCGTCGAGCAACGAGATGCGTCCCGGCTGCTTGACGTCGCCGGACACGCTCACCGTATGCGTGCGGTCGGCGACGAACTCGACGATCACTTGCGGATCCTGCGCCTTGCCCGACGCCCTGACCTGTTCGGTGATCTTCTGCTCGATCTGTCCGAGGTCCATGCCGGCGACACGAACGGTTCCGACGAAGGGCACGGCGATCGTGCCGTCGTCCGTCACTCTCTGGACGCCGAAGTCGGCTCCCGGCCGCTGGATCGTCGGGAAGATGCTGCCCTCGTAGGGCTCGAAAATGCGCACCTTGATGACGTCGCCCGGCGCGACGGAAATGCGGCCGCCGGACGAGAGATTGCTGGTGGTCGACGGAACGTCGACAGGCGCCGGCTGGCTATAGCTCGCGATCGTGGTCGGTGTGAGGTCGACGACGTCGAACGGCAGCGCCTCCGTGCTCGTGGCCCCGGCGCCCCCCATCCAGGGACCGTCGCCCGGGATCGCCGTGCAACCTGCGAGACCGATGCCCAAGCCGAGGACAATGGCGATAGGGCGCATACCGGCGCGCAACCAACTCCGAACTGTCAAATCCCTGTCTCCGTTCAGAACGGTCGCTGCGTTATTCGCCAGCGCCACGTCCCACAGCGTGGTCCTGCCTCAGCAGGCGCAGTAATTAACCCGCGGCGCCACGCCGGTGCAAGCGTTCCGCAGGATCACCCACAACCCCTTGTGTGAGCCGGCGGGTCGCATCCATAACATCGGGCGCAACGTCGAACAGCTCCGAGAAGCCGCTCACGAGCAGGCAATCCGCGGCCGGCCCTGAAAAACGACACAGAACGACCTTCGCGCCGACGTCGGTAGCGCGGTGGAACACCGTTGCAAGAGTCCGCACTCCTGCTGCGCTCATATACGAGACGTCACTGCCATCAATGATCAGCCGCCCGTTGGGCCGAAGCTCCCGCAGGATCGAGGCTTCGACGGATCCGGCGGTTGCCGAGTCCACGTGCGTCGGCAGCATGACGGTGGAAATGGATTTGCCCGTGGTTGCGTTGTTCATGCCGATGTCCTCGATGCATTTCTACCGCGGCTGCGCCACTCTCCGCCAAGATCGGTGCCCCGCCAGGGGATGCGCCGGCCGGTCAACGCCGATAGGGCGAGAACCGGCGCCAGCATCTCGCGAACGAGGGCCGCCGCCGCAGCCGGCCAGCCGAATGCCAAGCCCCTGCCTGCCATGAACCATTTCTCGCCGGCGAGCCAGGCGACCAAATGTGCGACCAGCGCGAGCCCGATCAGGCTCCCCCCTGCCCCTGCCAGCGCCAGCGTCGCGGCGCCTGCGGCCCCGGTGGCGACCGCGCCGATGGCCGGCTCCCACAACACCAGCGGCCATACCGGCAACCGAAGCCGCGTACGCGCCCAGCGGACCTGCCGCCGCCACACCGCCGGCCACGGACGGGCCCCCAGCGGCAGACGCACCATGACGTCCCCCAGCCGTGCCGCCAGCCCAAGCTCCCGCACCGAACGGACGACCGAGTAGTCGTCGGCTATCCAGCGGTTGAAGCCGCGCCAGTTACCGATGCGCTGCAGCGTGTCGTTCGCCAACAAGGTGACGCCGCCGGAGGCCACGGCGATGCCCAGACGGTCGGCGGCCAACAGGAAGCGCGCCTGATGTCCATCGATGTAGGCACGCTCGACTTCCGCCGCGAAGTTCTGCGGTGCTTCCGCCGCCTTCAGGGCCAGGACCAGTCCGACCTTGTCCGACAGCGGCGCCGCCGCGCGGCAGAGCTCGTCCGGTTTCATCAGGATGCCGGCGTCGCATAGCGCCACCACGGTGCGACTCGCGGCCTCCAGCCCCTTGCGGACGTTGTTCATCTTGGGATTGAAGGTGTCGTCGCTGCCGACCAGGATCGGCGCCCCGGGCCAGAGCGCCCGCGTCGGGGCCACGGCGCCATCGTCGGCGCTTGCGACGCAGATCAGGATCTCCGCGCCGGCATCGGTCAGCGCCTTCAACGAGCGCACATAGGCCGGCGAAGCATCCTGGGCCCCTGCCATCGGGGCAACGATACTGAAGTCGGCAGGCTTGTGACGGGACGCCGCGGCCGACCTAGGCGTCCGTGCCAATGCCGCACTGGCCCAGTGCACGGCCGTCCCGACCGTCCACCAGCCCAACCCGAGCCACACCAGGGCGCCCGGCTCCATGGTGCATCACTCGCCCGCGGCCACGCGAGCGGTGTCGGCTTTGTCGGTGTCAGTCTTGGCGGTGTCTGTCTTGCCTGCCGTGAACCGGTTGACGTCGTCCTTCTCGACCAGGAGCGCCCGGTGGTAGTTGCGGATCACGTCGTTGGGATCGCCCTGCTCGCGGATTCGCCCTTCCTCGATCCAGATCGCGCGGGTGCACAGGCGGCGCACCTCAGCCATCGAATGCGAGACGAACAGCAAGGTGCCGGTCTTGCGGAAATTGTCGATCCAGTCGAGGCACTTGCGCTGGAAGGCGGCATCGCCGACCGACAACGCCTCGTCGACCACCAGGATCTCGGCTTCGACATGGGCGCAGATCGAGAAGGCAAGACGCGTGCGCATGCCCATCGAGTAGTGCTTGACCGGCTGGTCCATGTAGTCGCCGATGCCGGCGAACTCGGCGATCGAATCGAACTTGCGCAGCACTTCGGCGCGCTTCAGCCCGAGCACCGCACCGCCGATCATCACGTTCTCGCGCCCCGACAGCTCCATGTCGAAGGTCGAGCCCAGCGCCAGCACCGGCGCGATACGGCCGCTGACGCGCAGCTCGCCGTGGCTCGGCAGGGTCATGCCGCAGATCACCTGCAGCAGGGTGGACTTGCCGCAGCCGTTGCGGCCCAGGATGCCGATGCTCTCGCCGCGCCGTACCTCGAGGCTGATGTCGCGCAGCACCCAGAACGGCTTGAAGTACGACTTCCACCAGCCGAGCAGGACCTGTTTCAGCCAGTCGTTGCGATGGGCGTAGAGTTGGAAGGCCTTGCCGAGGTGTTTCGCCTCGACGACGACCTCAGAGGACGTCGACGATGACATTCCGATACCTGTCGAAGAACCAGTAGCCGAAATAGAAGCTGAACAGCGAAATAAACAATGTCCAGCCGTAGAGGATCATGTTGGGCAATCTGCCCCCCAGCACCAAGTCGCGCAGAATTTCGACAAAGCAAACCAGCGCATTGCCATACATCCAAAAATCGTAGGGCGCCGGCACCATCGACGGCAGATAGAAAATCGGCGTCGCAAACATGAAAAGAGGCACGATCGTGATCATCAGATAGCCGGCATCCCGCGTGAATGCTCCGAGAGCCGCCAGGAACCATGACATGCCGATCAAGAACGCGATAAACGGGATGAAAATGAACGGCAGCAACAGCACCGTCACGGGCAGCTCGCCAATCACCGCCAATTGGAACAGCAGCATCACCCCCAAGGAGATCAGCGTATAGGCCGTGGCGCGCAGCGTCGAGATCACCGCCAGCATGTCGCTGGGAAAGATCGTCTGCTTGATGAAATGGGTGTACTCGTGCAGCAGCATCGGTGCACGAAATGCCATCTCTGAGAAGAAATTGAAGATGATGAGGCCGCCGAAGATGAATAGGGCGTAACCGGCCTGGCTCTTGGCCAGATTTTCGGGCAGCGGCAGAGTCAGGGCCGTGCTGAACACCAAGGAATAGACGGCGATCATCAGCAGGGGGGCAATGATCGCCCAGATCCATCCGGCGATCGACCCCTTGAAGCGCTCGCGAACCTCGCGCCGCAGGATGGCGGCGATCAGGTCGCGATGCTGCCACATCTGAGCGAACGGCTTCGCCAGGAAGCTCGTGAAGCGCTCGATCGGACCGAGATTCTCGACCACGATCTGCTTGCCGTTGACGACTTTCACCGACGGCATGAGCCGCGCTTCTCCTTCTTGGGTCCAGTGGTGAGCCCGGTAGGGATCGAACCTACGACCACCTGATTAAAAGTCAGATGCTCTACCGCTGAGCTACGGGCTCGTCCCGGTTCCGCGCCGCGGGCCATGGTCCCGCGCGGCGCCCGTATAAGGTGTGCGGCCGTTCCGGTCAACGCAGCCCATGGGGTAACAAAGCCGTACATTCCGCAAAATGCTGTTTTTCCGCCCCCGGAATGCGCCGTTTCGCCGGCACCGCCCCGACTTTCGTCGGCCCGATGCGGCCTTGCCGACGCCACCGGCAGGTTCAGTGCCGGCCGAACTTCTGCTTCAGGCGCTCGAAGACGCGCTTGGAGACGAACTGCGACGTGTCGCCGCCCAACCGGGCGATGTCCTTCACCAGCGATGAGGCGATGAATTGATGCCGGTCGGAGGCCATCAGGAAGATGGTCTCGATCGCTGGCTCCATGCGGGCATTCATGTTGGCCATCTGGATCTCGTACTCGAAATCCGAGACGGCACGCAGCCCGCGGATGATCACCGACGCCTGGACCTGGAGCGCGAAGTGGATCAGCAGTCCCTCGAACGGCACCACCTCGATGCGCTCGCGGTCGGCCTGCGGAAAGTCCGAGATGTCGTCCTTGATGATCTCGATGCGCTCTTCGAGCGAGAACAGAGGTCCCTTGCCGATGTTGATCGCCGGCCCGATCACCAGCTTGTCGACGAGTCGCAGCGAACGGCGCACGACTTCCATGTGCCCACTGGTGATGGGATCGAACGTGCCCGGATAGACCCCGGTGCGTTCCACGGCCATATGTTCCCCCCGCTCCGCAACGATTCGTTCGCTGACTGCGACGGCGAAGTCTTAGCGACACGTCCGATCCTTATCCACCGTTTGTTTCGGAACTGGAGGGGTCGATGGTATCGGCTTCGGAATTGGAATCGTCGTCGTGATTGCCGTTTCCGTTGTCGCCTTCCTCTTCGCCGATGCGCACTGCAGAAACGACGCGCTCGCCCTCGCTGACATTGACGATGCGAACACCTCGCGTGCCGCGGCCAGCAATGCGAATGCCGTCGACCGGGCAGCGGATCAACGTGCCACCGTCGGTGACGAGCATAATCTGGTCAGTGCCAAGAACAGGGAAGGCCGCGACGACCTCGCCGCCCTTGCCGAGATTCATCAACTCCACACCCTTGCCGCCGCGGCCCGTCACTCGATACTCGTAGGCCGACGTGCGCTTGCCGAAGCCCGACGATGCCACGGTCAGCACGAATTCTTCCTTGGCCTGCAGCTCGGCGAAGCGCTCTGCCGTCAGCGCCGGCGCCGGCGCGGCGGTCTCGTCGGCCGTCGCGGCAACCTCCTCCTCGGCGGACTCGGCAGCCGTCTCGGCGGCGTTCTCCGCCTGCCGCAGGGCGCGCGACTGGCGCAGATAGGCGTCGCGGTCCTCCGTCGAGATACCCTTGCCGCCGTCGACCAGGGACATCGAGATCACCTCGTCGCCCTCGGCCAGGGCGATGCCCCGCACGCCCGTCGAGGCACGGCTCTGGAAGACGCGCACCGTCGACACCGGGAAGCGCATGGCGCGCCCCTGGCGCGTCGCCAGCAGCACGTCCTGCTCTTCGGCACAGACGTCCACGCCGATCAGGCGGTCGCCGGCATCGTCGCCGTCGAATTTCATGGCGATCTTGCCGCTTTGATTGACACTGACAAAATCACTCAGCTCGTTGCGCCGCACGCCACCGCGCGCCGTGGCGAACATGACATGCAGAGTTGCCCAGCTCGCCTCGTCCTCCGGCAGGGGCATCACGGCGCTGATCGTCTCCCCTTCGGCGAGCGGCAGCAGGTTCACGAACGCCTTGCCGCGCGCCTGCGGAGCCCCCAGCGGCAACCGCCAGACCTTGAGCTTGTAGACGATGCCGCGGCTCGAAAAGAAAAGGACCGGCGTATGCGTATTGGCGACGAACAGACTGGAGACGAAATCGTCGTCGCGCGTCGCCATGCCCGAACGGCCCTTGCCGCCCCGGCGCTGCGCCCGATAGGCGGAGACCGGGACGCGCTTGACGTAGCCGCCATGCGTCACCGTCACGACCATGTCCTCGCGCTGGATCAGGTCCTCGATGTCGTGCTCGAACTCGTTGTCGAGGATTTCCGTTCGGCGCGGCGTCGCGAACTGCTCCTTGATGACCAGCAGCTCGCTGCGCATCAGCGCGAAGAGCTTGTCGCGATCGCCCAGCAATTCGAGGTACCCCTCGATCAGCTTGGCCACCTCGGTCAGCTCCTCGGCGATCTTGTCGCGTTCAAGACCGGTCAACCGCTGCAGGCGCAGCTCGAGGATCGCGCGGGCCTGCGCCTCCGAGAGGCGGTAGGTCCCCTCCGACGAGACCTCGCGGCCGGGCTCGGCGATGAGCTCGATCAGCGGCGCCACGTCGACTGCCGGCCAGTCCTTGGCCATCAGGCGTTCGCGCGCCACCACCGGATCGGGGGAGCGGCGGATCATCTCGATCACTTCGTCGATGTTGGCGACGGCGATGGCGAGACCGACCAGCACGTGGGCGCGGTCGCGGGCGTGGTTGAGCTCGTAGCGGGTGCGCCGCGTGATGACCTCGGCGCGGAAGCGGATGAACGCCTCCAGCAACTCCTTGAGGCTCATCAGCCTGGGGCGGCCGCCATCCAGCGCCAGGGCATTGACGCCGAACGTCGTCTGCAACGGCGTGTAACGGTAGAGTTGGTTCAGCACGACATCGGCCATCGCGTCGCGCTTCAGCTCGATCACCAGCCGCACGCCGTCCTTGTCGCTCTCGTCGCGGATTTCCGAGACGCCCTCGACTCTCTTGTCGCGCACCACTTCGGCGATGCGCTCGTGCAGGCGGGCCTTGTTCTCCTGGTAGGGGATCTCGGTGACGACGATCATCTCGCGTCCGCCGCGCCCCTCCTCGATCTTGGTGCGTGCCCGCATGGTCAGTGAGCCGCGGCCGAGCTCGTAGGCGGCACGGATACCGTTGCGCCCCAGGATCGTAGCCCCGGTCGGGAAGTCGGGACCGGGCACATACTCCATCACCTGCTGCACGGTGAGGGCCGGATTGTCGATCAGCGCACAGCAGGCGTCGATCAGCTCGCCGAGATTGTGTGGCGGGATGTTGGTCGCCATGCCGACGGCAATGCCGCCGGCGCCGTTGGCCAGCAGATTGGGGAACGCCGCCGGCAGGACGGTCGGTTCCTGCTCGCGCTCGTCGTAATTCGGCTGGAACTCGACGGTGTCCTTGTCGATATCGGCGAGCAGCGACTCCGCCGCACTGGCCATGCGCGCTTCGGTGTAACGCATGGCCGCCGGCGGATCGCCGTCCATCGATCCGAAGTTGCCCTGTCCGGAGATCAGCGGCAGGCGCATCGAGAAGTGCTGCGCCATGCGCACCATGGCGTCGTAGATCGCCGAGTCGCCGTGCGGATGGTATTTACCCATCACGTCGCCGACAACGCGGGCGGACTTACGGAAGGGCCGGGTCGAGTCGTACCCGCCTTCCTTCATGGCGTAGAGGATGCGGCGCTGCACCGGCTTCAGGCCGTCGCGCGCGTCGGGGAGCGCACGCGAAACGATCACGCTCATGGCGTAATCGAGGTAGGAGCGGCGCATCTCCTCTTCGATCGTGATGGGCGCGATATCGTTCGAGGGAGGCTGTGGCGGGGGCGCGTCGGAGGGCGGCGGCGCCGGCGGCAGAGTCGTATCGTCGCTCACGAAAAACCTGGTTTTTATCTCTATTGGTGGCTCTTCCGGACACTCCGGAGGGGCGATTTCGCACACTAGCAAAACGGCCCCGGAACACCAACTAAAATCGCTCTGGGAGGCACCCTTTAACTGATTGATTTTATTGCCTAAATTCTGCCCGCAAACACTCCCCGGAAAGGCCCCCTCTTGAGCTCGAAAACACCCCCTCCCCGGCCCTCCGTCGCGGTCTTCGATTTCGGCGGCGTCCTGATCGATTGGAACCCCCGCCATCTCTATCGGAGCCTGATTCCAGATGCTGCCGAGATGGAGGATTTCCTGGCCCAGGTGACCACCCGCGCCTGGCATGAACCGCAGGACCATGGCGGCGACCCGGCCGCTGCCACCCGCGCCCTCCAGGCCCTCCATCCCGGCAAGGAAGAGCTGATCGCCGCCTTCTACGGCCGCTTCGACGAAATGTGCGCCCATGCCTTCGCACCCATGGCCGACCTCGTCGAGCGCCTGCATGAAGGCGGCACGTCGCTCTACCTGCTGTCGAACGCGCCGAACCTGCTCGATCCCTGGCTACGCGGACCGGCCCAGACCCGCCACCCCTTTCTCGGCCGTTTCCAGAATTACGTGGTCTCGGGCCTTGTCGGCGTCTCCAAGCCCGACGCCGCCATCTATCAGTTGGTGTGCCGCACCGGCGGCTTCCGGCCCGAGGAGGCGGTGTTCGTCGACGACGTCCTGGCGAACGTCGAGGGCGCCCGCGCGATCGGCATGAGCGCCGTCCATCATCGGTCGGCCGATGGCACCATCGCCGAGTTGCGGACGCTGGGACTGCCCGCATGACGGCGCCGGCGTGAAAATTCCGGCGGCCCTCGCCGAGCTGCCGCGGCCGCTCTATTTCTTCGATGGCCACTGCGTGCTCTGCAGCCGCTTCGTGGCGTTTTGCCTGAAGCGCGATCCCCGCGGACGGCTCAAGTTCGCCAGCGCTCAGTCGGCCACCGGGACCCGGGTCGTCACGGCCCTCGGCCTTCCCGAAGACACGCTCGATCGCACCATCCTGCTGCTCGACGGCGATGACGTCCTGGCACGCTCGGCCGCCGTGCTGCGCGCGCTGCGCTACGTCGAGGGTCCGGCGCGCCTGCTGCAGCCGCTGGCCCTGGTGCCCGCTTTCTTTCGCGATCCCTTGTACGATCTGATCGCCCGCAACCGCATCCGCTGGTTCGGCCGCCGCGACACCTGCCTGGTACCGTCGCCGGACACAAGAAGCCGCTTCATCGATCTGTGAGAAAGCCGCTGTAGCGCACCAGCCGGCCGACCATCGGCAAGCCGATCGAGACGTCGAACTGGAAGCGGCCGTGGACCTCACTGCCATGGCCATCGCTCTCGTGCGCCGCGATGATCGGCCAGACTGCCTTCGGCAGCGGCAGCCCCATCAGGCGCATGCCCGATATCGCCAGATGCAAGCAGCTCTCCGCGTCGACCGTGACGGCGAGATCGAAGGCGAATGGCCCGAACTGCTCGACAAGCCACCCCGACGGCCGCCGCGCACCTATATATTGCAGGGACCGCATCGTCCGCCCGCCTACTCTCCGCAGCCAGGTTTCGCGTCCGTCGTGGGTGAGGAACTCGACGGCGATGGGAACGTCGACGCCCGCCGGCGGCAGCGAGAAGAGCCCGGCGATCAGGCGTCCGACGCGTGTTGCCGGGCCCACGACGGAGCATCGGCCTGCCCAGCGCAGACACCCGCCGCCGTGCAGTTTCTGGCCCGCCGGACCGAGGCGGCCATAGTCGGCCCCCAGCACGCGCCGATAGAGCGAGGGCCGGTAGCCCTGCCCCGTCTCGCCCCATCCGGCGGCAATCCGCAGGTTGGCCCGCTGCCATTCCGCTTCGATCTCGCCCAGGGACAGCAGATCGAGACAGGCCATCGCACCGCGTTGTGCGAGATCGCCGCGCGCCAGCTTGCGCACCAGAGCCGCCGCCGGCATCGCCGGCACGAAAGGACCGTCTCCGCCTTCCGCCAGCAAAGACCACACACGCCGCCCGTCGGGCTCTTTGCCTTCGAGGTCGATCCGCAGGCCACCTCGGTCCGTTCCAAACGGCCGCAGGCGATCGGCCAGCCAGCCGAGCGGCCCTGCTGCCGGCGCGAGTGTTGCCGGAAGGCCGACGCGCACGGGCCAGGCGAGCAGCCACAGCCCCAGATGCAGTATCGAGAGTTCGAGACCGGCGCCGGCATAGGTGTCCCGGACCCCATAGCGCCGCGCGAACAGGACAGGTTCCGGCAGGTCGCAGGCGGCCGCCCATCGCCGTCCCAACCCGGGCACCGCAACACGCCTCAGGGCTCCCCAGCCACGTCGTCCCGGCTGATGCGGGATGGGCTTGCCCGCGCCGGATAGGATGGCCTCGACCAGCGCCCGGCCTCGGGGCGCATCGTTGCCGGGAACGATCGCGAAGGACACCCGATCGATACCTCTGCCGTCGCGCAGCGCCTCCGCGACGACGGCGCCTGTGAGGGCGGGGACTGTGCTGGCGCCGGCGGCGACCAGGACGCCGGCCGTGCGTGCCGAGGAGTCGAGCCGATCGATGCCGCAGACATAGGCGCGATCGTCCGCGAGATCGAGATAGTGGACGCGGTGCCGGACGCAGGTCTCGGCGACAGCGTAGTCCTGCCCCTGGAACGGCCCGGCGACGTGAATCAGCGCGTCGAACCGACCGGATGCCAGCTCACGATCGAGATCGCGGCGCCAATCCAGGACCAGCCCCGCAGCACCCAGCTCTCGGGCAAGCGCTTCGACTTTGGCCCGGTCACGCGCGGCAACCGTGATCGCGATTGCCGGATCGCCGGCCAGCAGCCGGCAAAGCCGGCTGCCGAAGACTCCCGTCCCACCCAGGACGAGAACCCGGAAGGGATCGGGAGGGGCCGAGATCAGAACGGAATGTCGTCGTCGAGATCGGCCTTGCCGCCGCGCGATGCCGGTCGGCCGCCACCGCCGCCGCCGCCACCGCCGGACGACATGCCACCACCGCCGCCGCCGAAGTCTTCGTCCATGCCGCCACCGCCACCGGGACCACCGCCCTCACCGCCGTTACGGCCATCGAGCATGGTGAGCGCACCGCCGAAGCGCGGGATCACGACCTCGGTCGTGTAACGCTCCTGGCCGCTCTGGTCGGTCCACTTGCGCGTGGCGAGCTGGCCTTCGACGTAGACCTTCGATCCCTTGCGTACGAATTTTTGCGCGACCTCAGCGAGCTTCTCGTTGAAGATCACGACGCGGTGCCATTCGGTCCGCTCCTTGCGCTCGCCGCTCTGGCGATCGCGCCACGTATCCGACGTGGCCACCGACATGTTCACCATGGAACGGCCATCCTGCATGGACCTCACTTCGGGGTCGCGGCCGAGATTGCCGACCAGGATGACTTTGTTGACGCTGCCCGCCATGGGGGCCTCCTTCGCTTTCCCGGTGCCGCGGAGCGCAGCACCTACCGCACGGCGGCCAACCTAGCCTCGCCGGCCTGTGGGCAGCCACTTATTTTGGGTTGCATTCGGCACCCCTCGAAAGGGGCGCGCCAACTGCCATCTGTCGACCGGGGTGAGCCCACCTCATGGCACCCCTCCGACAATTCATTGGTTCGTGCAGCAAGCCCTCCCTAGTCTCGCCGCAACATGAGCAAATCTTTCCACGTCCCGCAGATCTCGACCGGTCAGGCCTACGCCATGCTGGGCGGTGCGGCGCTGATGATGACCATTGCCATGGGCATCCGGCAGAACCTCGGCCTCTTCCAGGCCCCCGCCTCCAAGGAACTGGGCATTGCGATTTCGGACTTTGCGCTGGCGGTCTCCGTGCAGCAGGTCGCCTGGGGGCTGAGCCAGCCGATCGCCGGCGTCTTCGCCGACAAGTACGGCACCCGCTGGGTCGCGGTGGTGGGCAGCATCATGTACGCCGTGGGGATCTGGCTCACCGCCACGGCGCAGTCGGCCTTGCCGATCGTCGTGGGCGCCGGCGTGTTGATCGGCATTGCGCTGGCCTGCACGACGTCCGGCATCACCGCCAACATCGCGGCCCGTGTCGTCGAGCCGGGACGGCGCACCCTCGCCTTCGGCATCGTATCGGCGGCGGGCTCGGTGGGCACCATGGTGACCGCTCCAATCGCCGCCTATCTCCTGAACGCCGACGGCTGGCGCACCGCCGCCTGGTCGTTCGTGATCATTGCGCTGGCCATGCTGCCGGCCGCCTGGATCGGCAGCCGCGCCGACAGGCTGCCGAACACGCTGTCGACCGACCGTGACCTCACGCTCTGGGGGGCACTCGGAGAAGCGCGGCGCCACACCGGCTATGTCGTGATGGCGATCGCCTTCTTCGTTTGCGGGCTGCAGCTCGTCTTCCTGACGACTCATCTGCCGACCTATCTCGCCCAGTGCGGCATGGATGCCAGTTACAGCGCCGTGGCACTGATGTTGATCGGCGGTTTCAACATCCTGAGCTCCTGGCTCTTCGGCTGGCTGGGCGACAAATACCCCAAGCGCCTGCTCCTCGGCGCGATCTACCTCCTGCGCTCGGTGGCCCTTTTTCTTTTCTTCATATTCCCGCCGACGCCGCTCTCGGTCGTGCTGTTCGGCGCGGCCATGGGGACGCTCTGGCTGGGGGTTATCCCGCTGGTCAACGGGCTCGTGGTGCAGATCTTCGGCCTGCGCTTCCTGTCGACCCTGACCGGCATCGCCTTCCTCAGCCACCAGGCCGGCTCCTTCCTCGGGGCCTGGGGCGGCGGCTATCTCTTTGATCTGATGGGCTCCTACGATCTTGCCTGGAAGATCGGCGTCCTGATCGGCCTGCTCGCGGGCACCCTGCAACTGCTGATGAACGACCGGCCGACCGATCGGGTGCTTGCAGCGCAAGCAGCGGCGGCGTGATATCAGCCATGCACCGGGACTGGCGGAGCTGGGGGTGAATCGCCATATGCGATGATCCCGCGCTTCGCCTATTCTCCCGGTCCACATGGCAAAGTCACGTTTACCCGCCGCCGCCGAGCCGCACCGTTTCATCTCGATCCGCGGTGCGCGCGAGCACAATCTCAAGAACGTCGACCTCGACCTGCCGCGCGACCGGCTGGTGGTGATCACCGGCCTGTCGGGCTCGGGCAAATCTTCGCTCGCCTTTGACACGGTCTATGCCGAAGGGCAGCGCCGCTATGTCGAGAGCCTGTCGGCCTACGCCCGCCAGTTCCTCGAGCTGATGCAGAAGCCCGACGTCGATTCGATCGAGGGCCTGTCGCCCGCGATCTCGATCGAGCAGAAGACGACCTCGCGCAATCCGCGCTCGACGGTCGGCACCGTAACCGAGATCTACGACTATCTGCGCCTGCTGTTCGCCCGTGTCGGCGTTCCCTATTCACCGGCGACGGGCCTGCCGATCGAGAGCCAGACCGTGTCGCAGATGGTCGATCGCGTGAAGGCGATGGCCGACGGCACGCGCCTCTATCTGATGGCGCCCATCGTGCGCGGCCGCAAGGGCGAGTATCGCAAGGAACTGCAGGAGCTGCAGAAGAAAGGGTTCCAGCGCGTCAAGATCGACGGCAAGCTCTACGAGATCACCGAAGCCCCGGCGCTCGACAAGAAATTCAAGCACGACATCGACGTGGTGGTCGACCGCCTCGTGGTAAAGCCCGACCTCGGCAACCGGCTGGCCGATTCCATCGAGACGGCGCTCGGCCTCGCCGAAGGACTGGCGGTGGCGGAGAACGCCGACACCGGCGAGCGCACTGTCTTCTCGGCGCGCTTTGCCTGCCCCGTCTCCGGCTTCACCATCGAAGAGATCGAGCCCCGCCTCTTCTCGTTCAATGCGCCGCAGGGCGCCTGCCCGGCCTGCGACGGGCTTGGCGTGAAGATGTTCTTCGATCCGGAGATGGTGGTGCCGGACGACCGGCTGTCGCTCGCCGAAGGCGCGATCGCGCCCTGGGCCGACAGCTCCGGCCAATATTACATGCAGACGCTCGAGAGCATCGCCAAGCACTTCAAGGTCAAGATGTCGACACCCTGGCGGGACCTGCCGAAGAAGGTGCGCGACACGATACTGCAGGGCAGCGGCGGCGAGTCGATCGCCATGCGCTACGACGATGGCATTCGTCAGTACCAGACCACCAAGCCGTTCGAGGGCGTGATCCCCAACCTCGACCGCCGCTGGAAGGAGACGGATTCCTCCTGGGTGCGCGAGGAGCTGGAGCGCTTCCAGCACGAGAGCAAGTGCGAGAGCTGCAATGGCGCACGCCTCAAGCCCGAGGCGCTGGCGGTCAAGATCGCGGGCCTCAACATCAGCCAGACGACCGAATTCTCGATCGGCGAGGCGGTGAAGTGGTTTCTCGAACTGAACCCCAAGCTCACCCGCAAGCAGCAGGAGATCGCCGCGCGGATTCTGAAGGAGGTCAACGAACGGCTGGGCTTCCTCGACAATGTGGGCCTCTCCTACCTCACGCTGAACCGCACGTCGGGAACGTTGTCGGGCGGCGAGAGCCAGCGTATCCGGCTGGCGTCGCAGATCGGTTCGGGCCTCACCGGCGTGCTCTACGTGCTCGACGAGCCGTCGATCGGCCTGCACCAGCGCGACAACGACAGGCTGCTGAAGACGCTGACCCGCCTGCGCGACCTCGGCAATACGGTGCTGGTGGTCGAACATGACGAGGATGCGATCCGGGCCGCCGACCATCTCGTCGACATGGGGCCGGGCGCCGGCGCGCATGGCGGCAAGGTGATCGCCGAGGGCACGCCTGAAGAGGTAATGCGCAACAGCGCGAGCCTCACCGGCCAGTACCTCTCGGGCTTCCGGCAGATTCCCGTACCGAAGGTGCGGCGCGAGCCGCCGCCGAAGAACGGCCGCTGGCTGACCTTGAAGGGCGCCAAGGAAAACAACCTGCAGAACGTGACGGCCAGCATTCCGCTCGGCACCTTCACCTGCGTCACCGGCGTGTCGGGCAGTGGCAAGAGCACCCTTATCGTCGAGACTCTCTACAAGGCGCTGGCCAAGCGCCTCAATGGGGCTCGCGAGCATCCCGGCGCCCATAGCGGTCTCGACGGCGTCGGCCAGCTCGACAAGATCGTCGATATCGACCAGTCGCCGATCGGTCGCACGCCGCGTTCCAATCCTGCAACCTATACCGGCGCCTTCTCGCCGATCCGCGACTGGTTCTCCCAGCTGCCGGAATCGACCGAGCGCGGCTACAAGCCGGGACGCTTCTCGTTCAACGTCAAGGGCGGCCGCTGCGAGGCTTGCCAGGGCGACGGCGTCATCAAGATCGAGATGCACTTCCTGCCCGACGTCTATGTCCAGTGCGACGTTTGCAAGGGTAAGCGCTACAACCGGGAGACTCTGGAGATCGTGTTCCGCGGCAAGTCGATTGCCGACGTGCTGGACATGACCGTCGACGAGGGCTGCGAGTTCTTCAAGGCCGTCCCCGTAATCCGCGACAAGCTGCTGACCCTTCAGCAGGTCGGCCTGGGCTACATCCATATCGGCCAGCAGGCGACCACGCTTTCAGGCGGCGAGGCACAGAGGGTCAAGCTCGCCAAGGAGCTGTCGCGCCGGGCGACCGGCCGCACGCTCTACATCCTCGACGAGCCGACGACCGGCCTGCATTTCGAGGACGTGCGCAAGCTCCTCGAGGTGCTTCATCGGCTGGTCGAGACCGGCAACACGGTGCTGGTGATCGAACACAATCTCGAGGTCATCAAGACCGCGGACTGGATCCTGGACATGGGCCCGGACGGCGGTTCCGGTGGCGGCCGTCTGGTCGCCGAAGGCCCGCCCGAGGAGGTCGTGAAGGTCCCCGAGAGCTACACGGGCCAATATCTCAGCCGCCTGCTGCCGCGCAGTTCGGCGGCCAAGAAGCGGGCCTGATCGCATCGCGGCTTGTAACCAAGCCGCGTATCAATCCGATAGCTCGGTGACGGCGGTGACGCGCCGGGCATGCCCCACCCCATCGGCTTCCCAGCCCGCGACGGCGAGGCGTCCGGTACTCGGGCACATCTCAACGGTGAGGCGCGTGCAGGCGTTCACGATAGGGGGCGTTGCCCAGCTGAAACACGAGCTGTGATCGGCCGCGAGCATCGCCGCTCGGCGCTGCGCGTTGTTCTCTTCGGGCGTGCCTGATCCACAGACACGAGGGCGCCAGCCTCGTTCGGGGTTGCGCCAGGCATTGGCAACGACGGTGTCGTCCCGCCAGATTCGCGCGGCCTTGCCGTCGTGCTCGATCACGGCGCGTTCGTCGCTTGCACAGCCGACCAGCGTGAAGAGCACGGGACGCGCCATCGGCGTGGTCTCCAGGAAATGCAGAGCCTCGTCGAACGTCGCGCAGGTCTCGAAGACGTGGCGAAGCACGTGTTCCGGCGGCGCACGGCCGCTCAAGCAGAATGCACCGACGGCGTTGCAGGCATAGTCGATCCAACGCAGCGACTGAGCTCGCATGCGGTGACGCATCGGCGCCTGGTTGATGGAGCCCGCGAAGCGGCCCGGCGCGACGGCTGTCAGGACACCGACGAATCCGGGCCAGGTCACATTGAGGAAGCTGCCCGCTGGCCCCTCCTGCTCGGCAATCTCGACGAGCCGGCCAAGCCCTGGAAACGGCCAGTCCAGGGACCGCTTCAAGACGGGACCCCGCTCGCCCTCGTCCGCAAGGGCCGTGCAGCCGAAAACGTAAGCGCCGTGGAGCAGCCAGATACCTGGGCAACCAATCGCGGCGGCGACAGCCTCGATTTCCGCGACCAGAGATGATCTGGATCGGCCGAGCCAAGCGCGTGCCAGCGGATCGCCCAGCCGACCAAGCAGCGTGCCGGCCGGCAGCCAGCCGAGGCAGGCCTCGCGCAGAGCCAGAACCCGCTCCCGCCGTGCCAGGGCATGCCCCGGCACGCCGACACCCCGAAGGTCGAAGATGGGCACGCCTGGCAATTCAATGTCCATAAGTGAGTGATTACTCACTTATAAATACATAATCAAGCCTTCCGTCGTTGCCAGTGGATGGTGCCGAGGTCGTAGCCGAACTGCCGGGCCACGACGTCGGGCGTTGCGTCGGAGGCGTCGCCACGGCGCGCCGCCACGCGTTCCTGGGCAACGTCCTTGGGCACATCCAGCCAGATGCCCTGGAACGGCACCCCCACCCGTTCGGCCAGGGCTTCGGCGGCGGCCCGTTCGGAGTCACGGGCGAAGACGGCATCGAGCACCACGCTGTGGCCGGCGCAGAGCGCCCGTTCGGCACGCGCGATGATGGCA
>MKRV01000261.1:51112-107467 GCA_001897995.1 Alphaproteobacteria bacterium 65-37
CCGACCAGTCGCTTGCGCTCGACATCGCTGCGCACCACGACGGCGCCCGGCGTACGGCCGATATCGGGAGCGAGCTTCAAAGCCAGGGTGGTCTTGCCGCTGCCCGACAGGCCGCCGACCGCCACCAGGCGCGGCGGCACCGGCTGCAGGAAATCGAGGGCCGCCTTCTGATAGGCGCGCGCCGGAGCATTGTCGGCGCCGCTCACCGCCGTAACCGCCGAATCGACATAGGCGCGGATCGAGGCACGACGCGCCAGGAACATCGGCAGCAAAGCCAGCGCCTCCTCGTGCGAAGCATCCGGAAGCTCCGCGATCCGCCACAGCCACTCGTTCAGCAACCGGTTGGCCAGCGCGTGCAAGCCCTGGCGGGCCAGGTCCATCAACGCGAAGGCGAGGTCGTAGAGGACATCGATGTTGGCAATCTTGTCGGAGAATTCGATGGCATCGAAGGGCACGGGCTCGCCCTGCAGCAACACGATATTGCGCAGATGCAGATCGCCATGGCAGCGCCGCACGGCACCGGCCGCGACGCGCCGGGCAACCAGATCGATGTACGGCTCGAGCGATCGCGGCATTGCCTCGGCCAGGGCCTCGCTGGTCGGCGGATCGAGACGGTCGCCCGCCTCGCGCATCTGGCGCACGTCGGCGGCAACCGAATGGCGATAGTCGTCGGGAGAGCAGAAGCCCTGTGTGATCGCCGGCAGCCCTTCGTGGAAGCGCGCGATCCGCGCGCCGAGCTGGGCCATCAGCGCCGGAGTCAGGGCACCGCGTGCCGCCATGCGGTCGAGCATCCCCTCTTCATCGAAACGGCGCATGGCGACCAGCCAGTCGACCGCACCGTCTCCCGAATCACTCTGTCCCGACTCGCCGATCTCCCCCAGGACGAGGTGCCCCCGACGCCGGAAGACCGGCCGCACGCCGAGATAGATCTCGGGCGCCATCCGCCGGTTGATGTCGATCTCGGCGGCACACATCGCCGCGCGCCGCGGCGCGGTCGAGAAATCCATGTAGGGGAACTTCACCGCGCGCTTCAACTTGTAGGCATGTTCGCGGCAGAGAAAGACCACGGCGCCATGCGTATCGATGCGCCGCTCGGCCCCGAGCTCGCGTTCCAGGAACGCGACGGTCTCGGACTGGTCCTCGACCACGAAGGACGGGCGGCCACTCACGACACGGGAGAGGGATCGACGTGCAGGATGATCTCCGCGGCGGGGAAGGCCTTGGCGATCTCGGCCTGGACTTGGCGGCCGATCTCGTGGGCGTCGAGCAACGATAGCGTCCGTTCGACCTCGAGATGGAGCTGGATGAAGCGCGTCAGGCCACCCGAACGTGTGCGCAGCTCATGGATGTCCTTCACCCCGGGATTGCCGCGGGCAATGTCCTTGATCTTCTGGCGATCGCTGTCCGGCAGCTCGCGGTCCATCAGGATGTCAAACGAATCGTGACCCACCTTCCAGGCACCGCGCAGCAGCCAGAGCGCGACCAGGCCGGCGATTCCGCTGTCGATCAGCGGCTGATCGAGCAGGCCCGAAAGGAAAAGGCCGACACCGGTCACCAGGGTGGCGACGAGATCGGTGCCGTAATGCGCCATGTCGGCGCCGATCGCGACCGAGCCGGTGCGGCGCACGACGTGACGCTGGAAGGTAACGAGTGCGAAGGTCAGGACCAGCGCCAGGCCGCTGATCATCAGGCCGACAGCCTCCTCGCGCACCTGCTTGGGCGCGTTGAGTCGCTCGCCGACTGCGAACAGGAGGGCGCAGCCGGAAGCACCGATGAAACCGGCCTGGACGAGCCCCGACAGGGCCTCCGCCTTGCCATGGCCGAAGCGATGGTCGGCATCGGGCGGCACCAACGCCTGACGGACGGCGAAGAAGGTGACGAGCGAGCCGACGAGATCGAGCGACGTGTCGACCAGCGACGACAGCATGCTGACTGAATCGGTCACCACCCAGGCGACTGCCTTGGCGCCCACCAGGGTCAGCGCCACCGCCGTCGAGGCGACCGTGGCCAACCGCATCAGCCGCTGGGGCGCCATCGCCATCGCAGCCTCACGGATAGAGCGTGCGAGTGGTCCAGGGCTCGGCCGGCGCGCCGCGCCGGTACTCGAGCCGATCATGCAGGCGGAACGCGCCATCCTGCCAGAACTCGATCAGGGTCGGCTGCAGCCGGAAGCCCGACCAGTGCGGCGGCCGGGGCACCTTGCCCACTACGTACCGGGCCGTGATCTCGGCAACACGCTTCTCCAGCGCAAACCGGCTCTCCAGGGGCCGCGACTGCTCCGAGGCCCAGGCCCCGAGCTGGCTACCCCGCGCCCGGGTGGCAAAATAGGCGTCCGCCTCCTCAGCCGTGGTCTGGCTGATCGGTCCCTCGATCCGGACCTGCCGGCGCAGCGACTTCCAATGAAACAAAAGCGCAGCTTTGGGATGGCCAAGCAGCTGCTGGCCCTTGCGGCTCTCGTAGTTAGTGTAGAAAACGAAACCGTCGGCGTCGTAATCCTTCAGCAGGACCATGCGCACGGCCGGCGTGCCATCGGGCCCGACCGTGGCCAGTGCCATGGCGGAAGGATCGTTGGGTTCGCTCTTTCCGGCCTCGGCATACCAGGTGCCGAAGAGCTCGAGCGGGTCGGTCATCTGCCGGATCATGACCACAATATGAGGGGCTTGGAAGCCTTCCACCACCGGCATCTTGTCCCAATAGCCGTCCCCCGCTAAGAACGAGGAATGACCGCTGCTGCACAGCTGATGGCCGGCAAGAAAGGCCTCATCATGGGCGTCGCCAACGAGCGTTCGATCGCTTGGGGCATCGCCAAGGCCTGCCACGACGCCGGCGCCAAGATCGCCTTCACCTTCCAGGGCGAGGCCCTGGAGAAGCGGGTCCGGCCGCTGGCCAATTCGATCGGCAGCGAGATCATCCTGCCGTGCGACGTCACCAACCCGGGCAGCATCGACGCCACCTTCGCCGAGATCGAGAAGAAGTGGGGTGGCCTCGATTTCGTGGTCCACGCCATCGCCTTCTCGAACAAGGACGAGTTGCGCGGCCGCTACCTCGACACCACGCCGGACAACTTCGCGCTCACCATGAATGTGAGCGTCTATTCCTTCACCGCCGTGGCCCAGCGCGCCGTGCCGCTGATGAAGAACGGCGGCAGCCTGCTCACCCTCACCTACTACGGCGCCGAGCGGGTCATCCCGCACTACAACGTGATGGGCGTCGCCAAGGCCGCCCTCGAAGCCAGCGTCCGCTACCTCGCCGCCGACCTCGGCGAGCAGAAGATCCGCGTCAACGCCATTTCGGCCGGCCCGATCAAGACGCTGGCCTTCGCCGGCATCAACGACGGCCGCTATATCCTGAAGTGGAACGAGCTCAACTCGCCGCTGAAGCGCAACGTCTCGACCGAGGAAGTGGGTAACTCCGGCCTCTACCTGCTGTCCGACCTCGGTACCGGCGTCACCGGCGAAGTGATGCATGTCGATGCCGGCTATCATGTCGTCGGCATGATCAACACCTCGTCTGCGAAGCAGATCGCCGAATTGCTCGGCAACTTCGAAGGCGAGTAGCACGCGAGGAGCCGGCAGCCATGGCCGGCAGCAGTTTCGGTACCCTCTTCCGGTTCACAAGCTGGGGCGAAAGCCACGGGCCGGCGATCGGCTGCGTGGTCGACGGCACCCCGCCGATGATCCCGCTCACCGAGGCCGACATCCAGGTGTGGATGGACAAGCGCCGGCCGGGACAGTCGCGCTTCGTCACCCAGCGCCAGGAACCCGACACGGTGAAGATCCTGTCCGGTGTGTTCGAAGGCGTCACGACGGGCACACCGATCGGCCTGCATATCGACAATGTCGACCAGCGCAGCCGCGACTACGGCGAGATCAAGGACCAGTTCCGGCCCTCGCATGCCGACTACACCTACCTGAAGAAATACGGTGTGCGCGACTATCGCGGCGGCGGCCGCCAGTCGGCGCGCGAGACGGCCGTCCGGGTCGCCGCCGGTGCCATCGCCCGCAAGATCCTGGGCGACCGGGTCACGATCCGCGGCGCCGTGATCCAGATCGGCACGCAGAGGATCGACCGCACGCGTTGGGACTGGGACGCCACCGGCGACAACCCCTTCTGGTGCCCCGACCGCCAGGCCGCACAGGGCTGGGAAGGCTATCTCGACGATGTGCGCAAGCGCGGCAGCTCCTGCGGTGCGGTGATCGAAGTCGTGGCTTCGGGCGTGCCAGTCGGGCTCGGCGATCCGGTCTACGACAAGCTCGATGCCGACCTCGCCAAGGCGCTGATGAGCATCAACGCCGTGAAGGGCGTCGAAATCGGCGACGGCTTCGCGACCGCTGCCATGAGCGGCGAGGAAAACGCCGACGAGATGCGCATGAAGGACGGTGCGCCGGCCTTCCTCAGCAATCATGCAGGCGGCATCCTGGGCGGCATCTCGACCGGACAGGACATCGTGTGCCGGCTGGCGGTGAAGCCGACCAGCTCGATCCTGACACCGGTGCGCAGTGTCGATCGCCACGGCCGCGAGATCGAGCTGCGGACGAAGGGTCGCCACGATCCCTGCGTCGGTATCCGCGGCGTGCCGGTGGCCGAGGCGATGATGGCCTGCGTACTGGCCGACCATCTGTTGCGCCACCGCGCGCAATGCGGTTGACGCGGCAAGCCGATCGGCAGCGGGCGATCGTTGGAGAAGCCTAGCCTCGAAGCCCGCTACGGGACCCTGCACAATGGCGGCATGGCGGCCGTGTCGGCCTTCATGATCGCCGCTGCCGTCGTCCACTTCGCCTCCGGATCGGCAAACGCGCCGACGCTCTCGCTCAACGATCCACGCTTCGTTCTCTTCGGCGTCCTGGCGCTGGCGCTCGCCTACTACATCGTCCTCGGAGTCCGGCGCATCGCCGACCGCGCACCGCAGATCGCAGTCGACCGCGACGGTATCCTGCTGGGCTTCGGCCGCAACAAGCGCATCGCCTGGCAAGACGTCCAGTGGGTGCGCCTGCGCCGCCTGGCCTTGCGGCCGCAGCTGCAGATCGGCATCGCGCCCCAAGCCTTCGTCGCCGCCGATCTCAGGCTTTCGCTGCTCAATCTCGACGACAGCCTGCGCCCGATCCGCGGCATGCCGACCGCAGTACTAGTGCGCGACAACGGGCTCGATACCAGGGCCGCGGCAATGCTTGACGCCGTCAGGCGCTTCCGGCCGAATCTGGTTCAAACCTAGCCAGTACAGCGGAGTTCTCGCATGCGGCGATACATCGTCGGCCTCCTCGCGACCGTGGGTGCCCTCACCCTGCTCGCGGTCGCGGGCATCATCGCCTTTGCCGCCTCGAAACCTTTCGCCGCCAAGCCGCTGCCGCAGCAGATGGTGCTGTCGCTCGATCTGCGCTCGCTGCCGCCAGAGACGACCTCGACCGACCTGCTGAGCGGCGGCCTGTTCCGCAGCTCGCGCGACATCGTCGAGACGGTGCAGCTCCTGTGGCAGGCGGCCGACGACCCGCGCGTCACCGGCCTCTATGTCGAGATCGGCGACCAGACGGCGGGGCTCGCCCGTGTGCAGGAGCTGCGGCAGGCGATCGCCCACTTCCGCGGCAAGGGCAAGTTCGCCATTGGTTTCGCCGAGTCGCTCGGCAGCAGCAGCAGCCATTTTGCCGACTATTATCTCGCGACGTCGCTCGAGCAGATCTGGCTGCAGCCGAGCGGCGGTTTCGGCGTCGCCGGCATCTCGGTCGAGACACCTTTCCTGAAGACGGGCCTCGACAAGCTCGGCGTCAAGGTCGAGGGCGGCAAGCGCTACGAGTACAAGAGCGCTCCCGACAGTTTCCTCGAAACCGGCTACACCCGGCCGGCGCGCGATAATCTGCAGCAGCTCCTCGACAGCCTGTTCGGCCAGTTCATCGCCGACTCCGCAAGCGACCGCCGCCTCGAAGCGCCCGCGCTGCGCCGCCTGATCGACAGCGCTCCGCACGAACCCGAACAGGCGCGGCGCGACGGGCTGATCGACAAGATCGGCTACCGCACCGACGTGCTCGACGAGGTCTACAAGCGCGCCGGCAACAAGCGCGACCTGGTCACCCTCGCAGACTATGCCGCCGACGAAGCACGGCCCAAGCAGGATGGCGAGGTGATCGCCCTGGTCCGCGCCAGCGGCGCGATCACCTCCGGCCCGTCGGGAGGCAGCCCGCTCGAAGAAGAATCCCTCGCCAACGCCGACGACGTCGTCGAGGCGCTGGAGGACGCCTCCAAAGCCAAGGAGGTGCGCGCCATTGTCCTGCGCATCGACTCGCCCGGCGGCACCTATCCGGCGGCCGATGCCATCGCCGACGCCGTGGGCCGCGTGCGCGCCGCCGGCAAGCCGGTGATCGTCTCGATGAGCGACGTCGCGGCGTCGGGCGGCTACCTGGCCGCCGTGCGCGGCGACGTCATCGTGGCGCAGCCCACCACGATCACTGCATCGATCGGCGTGTTCAGTATCTGGCCGATGGCACACGAACTGCTCGCCTCGCTGGGCGTCAATGTCGAGCGTGTCTCGGTCGGTACCAACGCCGGCATGTACTCGCCCTTCCAGCCGCCGAGCCCCGCGCAGCAACGTGCCGTCAATCGCGAACTCGACACCATCTACTCGGAGTTCACCCGCGTCGTGGCCGACGCACGAAAGCTCAACGCCGACCGCCTCGACGCCGCCGCTCGCGGCCGCGTCTTCAGTGGCGTCGATGCCAAGAAGGCCGGTCTGGTCGATGAGCTGGGCGGTCTGCAGCTCGCCCTCAACATCGCCCGCGCCAAGGCGGGCATCGACGAGACCAAGCGCGTCGAGCTCCGGCGCTACCCCGACGAGACCGAACGCTGGCAGCGCCTGTTCGGGCGCCTGTTCAAGCTGGCCAGCAGCGACGCCGGCCAGACCATCCGCCTGCCGCGCGAAGCCCTGGCCCGCCTCGGCATCACGACACGGCCCGGCAATGTCCGCCTGCCGCCGCTGCCGCCGCTCTGGCAATAGAATCGCGATCGACCGCACGGCATCTTGTCACTGCCACGACGAGCCTGCACTCTGCCTTGAGCTGACGCCACACGAAGGAATGCCATGTCGAATATCCCTGACGACATCTTCACCGAACCCGAGGATGTCTCGCCCGACACGCTCGCCAACCTGGGGCCGCTGCGTCGTCTGGCCGGCGTGTGGCAGTCCGACAAGGGCGTGGATGTCAGTCCCAAGGCGGAGGGCCCGGAACGGAGCGACTATCGCGAGCACATCCGCATGGAGCCGATCGACCCGCAGGCCAACGGGCCGCAGCTCTTCTACGGGCTGCGCTACCACATCCACATCAACAAGCCCGGCGAGGCCATCACCTTCCACGATCAGGTCGGCTATTGGCTGTGGGAACCGGCCACCGGTCAGATCATGCAGACCATCGCCATTCCGCGGGGACAGGTTGTCCTGGCCGGCGGCATGGCGGCGCCGGGTGACAAGCGCATTTCGGTCGAAGCACGGCGCGGCGATACGCGCTTCGGGATCTGCTCGACCGGCTTCCTCGAAGAAGCGTTCCGCACCGACTATTACCGGATCGACATCACTTTCAACGACGACGATAGCTGGACCTACCTGACGCGCACCGATCTCGCGGTCCGCGGCAAGGAACCGGCGTTCAACCACCACGACACGAACACCCTGCGGCGCGTGGGACCGGCCACGCCAAACCCGCTGGTAGAGCTGCTGAAAGACGGCAAGACAGGCTAGTCAAGGCAGGGAGCGCGGCGCAGCAACGCCGGCTCCCGCCCCTACCCTCCATTGCCAAGCTCTACTTTTTCCCGTTCAACCAGACGGTCATCCCCGGCTGCAGGCCAAGTTCCTTTGCGTCGGTCGCGTCGAGGCGCACGCGGAAACTGTTGAGATCGTGGTCGCCGACGGCCCGGGCAGCACGCCACGTCGCAAACTCGCCCAGCGGCCGAAGCTCCGTGACTTTCGCGGGAATGCGCCGTCCGTCATCCGTCAGGAGGGCCGTCTCGCTGCCGGTGGTCAGTCCGTGCAGCGCATCCTCGCGCAAGGTGAACGCGAACCATTGCTGCCCGCCCGCGTCGATCGTGAGAATCGGCTTGCCGATCGGCACGACCTCGCCCTTTTCTCCGACCTGGATGCCGACGGTTCCATCGACGGGTGCCACGAGTTTGGCCTTGGCGAGGCGCGCCTTGAGATCCGCCACCTTGGCATCGGCCAGCGCGACCCTGGCATCGGCCAGCGCACGCTCCTCGACGGTCGGTCCTGCCTCTGCCGCCGCGAGCTGGGCGCGCTTCAGCGCCAGATCGGCGCGGGCCTTGGCGAGAGCGGCATTGCGCTCGTCCAGGCTCTGGCGGCTGGTGAAATCACGCGCGGCCAGAGCGACAGCCCGCGCATCTTCCTGCTCGGCAAGCTTGAGACTCGCTTCGGCCGTCTGCACGCTCTCGGCAAGCACGGCGACCTGCTCGGCGCGCACGCCGGCATAGACGTGATCTCGCTCCGCTCGCGCGCTGCGTGCCGCCGCTTCCGCCTCACCGAGCGTCGCCTCGAGTTCGGGGTTCTGCAGCACGGCAAGCACCTCGCCTTTGCGCACCGACTGGCCTGGCTTCACCAGCACCTCGGTCAGCCGGCCCGTGATCTCCGGCGCCACGCGGATTTCCGTCTGACGCACCATGCCCGCAACCGACCGATCGGCCGGCGCGCGGCCCGCCAACAGAAAAATGGCGGCGGCGGCGACTGCAACGCCCCCTGCCATGGCAATGGCAATCAGCCTTCCTCTACGCGGCTTGTTCACGATGGACCTCACGAGGCGTCCGGTCTTCTCCGCGAGAAGTGAAGATCGCGGCAACCGTGGCCAGTATCGCGTACAGAGCCGTCAACCCCCAGAGCCGGCCCCAGTCGGCGAAGACGTCGATGACAGTGGCATCCATCTGGTTGATGCGTACCAGGGCATCGATCGCCGAGGTGCTCGGAAAGACAAAACTCGCCATCCGAAGCAATGGCGGGATTGCTTCGACCGGCCAGGCGACGCCGACCAGGAAGAACAGCGGCAGGCTGGTCGCGATGAACAGCAGCACGGCCGTCTCTCGATGCCTGAACCAGGTACTGACGAACTGAGCGAGAAAGCTGACCGAAAGAATGAACGGCACAAGCAGAGCCAGTAGATCGCCGAGCCGAGCCGTCGCCGAGAAGCCGTAAATTCGCGGCAGCACGACCAGAAACAGGATCGCCCCTGGCAGGACCAGCATGAAATGGGCGAGGCTTCGGCCGAGCACGCCTGCGAATGCCCCTCGCGGTCGCCGCACCCCGACGGCCCCCTGTTCGTGGGCGACGCCTCCCAAGGTCGCCGCTCCCATGAGCAGGGTCTGTTGCAGGATCAGCATGAAAGCCGCCGGCACGATGTAACTTGCATATCCGCCAATTGGATTGAAAAGCGGCTGATTCAACACCTCGACGGGTGAGCTGCGCGCCAGCGCGGCACTATGCTGGCTGCCGTCTTCACGCGCGTCTCCCGACAGGATCTCGGCGGTCACCGCGCCGCTTGCTTCCAGAATGCCCTGAAGCGACCGATTGTAGAGCAGGAAGTAGACCGAATCGACATAGGCCGGCAATCGCGCCTTGCGTCCTGCCAGGACTTCACGCTCCGTTCCGACGGGAATGTCCACGATGGCGAAGACCTCGCGCCGCGCCAACGCTTCCTGCGCCTCGGCCAGTGTGCTCGGCCGCTTGGCAACGCGAATCGCTTCATCGGCGTTGAGGGCCTGGATGAGCCGCCGGCTCACTTCGGTGGAATCATCGTCGACCACCGCGATCGGTATCCCGCGTATGAGCTGGCCGAGATAGGGTTGCGGATAGAAGACGCCGTAGATCAGCGGCGCCAGAACGAGCAGGCCCAGGGCTCCCCGATCGCGCAGCACGCGACCATATTCCGTCGCGAAGACTCCGGCGATACCGCGCGCGGCAGGTCCGTCGGCCCCCTCCTCTTCCTGCGGCAGCGGCTTGCTGCGGATGGCCGACAGACGCCAGGTCGCCGCCGCGAGAAAGACAAGCGCCAGAATCGCGAGCATGGCAAGTGGTTGCAGCGACTCGACGGCCGCCACGCCGCGCGCCGCCTGGTCAGACAGGATCTGCATGTACCAGCGCAACGGCAGGAGACTACCCCAGGAGCGGGCAAAGTCCCCCATCGCCAGCACGGGAAATCCGACACCGGCATAGCCGAACGCCGGAGAGCAGAAGATCGCGGTGAGTGACAGCCCAAAAGCGAGATTGCGGCTCAGGAGCTGAAACAGCGCACCGACCGACATGTAAGCCACGACGAACAGGCAGGCTGCGACGCCCAGGACCGCCGAATCGCCTCTGAACGGAATGGCGAAGGCGTCGTGAATGATGAAGGCACCCACCACCATCACCAGCAGGAAGATCCCGAAGTAAGGCGCCAGCTTGCCGATTAGCGCCGTCAGCGGATCACCTCCCGCCGCTGCCAGCCATTCGCCGAGGTCACGCCGCTTGAACTCCGAGCCGACGGCATAGCCTGCGGCGATGGCGATCACGACATGCAGGACGGTCGGCAGAATGGCGCGCAGCAGGAACTGCGCATAGTTGAGGGCGGGATTGGTGAGCACATACTGCTCCACCACCAGCGGTCCCGGCGTGTAGCCCGCGGCACGACCGGGCACGATGGGAAGTTCGGCCGTGCCAGCCGAGACGGCAGCGGCAAGCGCCCCCGAGGCGATGTTGCCCGGCGTGAAGAATTGCTTGTTGTGAAAGATGACGATCTGCGGGCGCTTGCCGTCGACGATATCGCGCTCGAGGTTGCGCGGAATGTAGACGGCGGCGATCGCTTCACCGGAGCGAACGGCCCGCATGGCGGCATGGAGATCGGTCGATCTCTGAGTGACAGTCACTCCCGGTGTCGCGTTCACCGCTTGAATGTAAATTGCCGAAGTGCGCGTAAGATCCTGGTCGACGACATCGACGCGCAGATCTCGGATGACGGCGTTGCTGAAGGTGAGCGAAAGAAGGGCAAAGGCCAGCAGCGGCACGCCAAGGACGAGAAAGAGCGCGACGCGATCGTGACGCAGCCAGTCGATCTCGCGCAGTATGACGCGGAGCAGTCCCGATGGCGGCGACCCTGCCATCAGTTCTGCCGTTTCCAGTTGGCATACACGCTCATGCCGGGGCGTAGTCCAGGCATGGGATCGACGGGATAGGCCCGAACCTCGAAGGTTCTGAGATCGAAGTCGCCGGTGGCGCGAGTCGCCCGCCAGCCGGCATACTCGCCGCGCGTTGCGATGTAGCGAACGGCGACGGGGATGGGCTTATCGCCCAGAGCAGGCACCGTGACGTCGAACCGGTCGCCGACCTTCAATCCTTTCAGCAGATCCTCGCGCAGATCGAAGCGCAGCCACACGTCCGACAGATCGACCAACGACAGAAGCGGCACGCCGGGCGAGACGAACTCGCCGACCTCGGCGCTCCTGCGATAGACCTGAGCGTTCGCCGGCGCTTTCACCACCATTTCCGCCACTTGTGCCTGCAGCGTTGCGATCGCGGCTTCGGCCTTGGCGACACTCGCCTTGGCAACGCCGCGTTCCTCGGCGGTATAACCGGCAATCGCCTCCTCCAGGGAGAGCTTGGCCTGCTGCTGGCTGCGACGCGCCATGTCGAGCGTCGCCGTCGCCTCGTCGAGTTTCTGCACGGAGGCAAAGTCGCGCGTCGTAAGCTGCTTGGTGCGGTCGTAGGTCTGCGCCGCAAGGTGTGCATTGGCTTGCGCAGCCTCGAGGGCGGCCCGTCGCGAGGCGATCACCTCGGCGCGCGTGCCGACTTCTATGCGCTTGAGGTCGGCTTGAGCCACCGACCGCGCCGCATCGGCTTCCTTCAGCCTCGTCAGCAGCTCGGGATTGTCGATGGTTACCAGCACCTGGCCGGCCGACACGTTCTGCCCACGCTGTACGGGAAGCTCGGCGACCCGACCGTCGACGCGTGCTGCGATGTCGATGCGGGTGGCATCGGCTTCTCCCTGGATCAGGAGCGGCGGCCGCTGCACCAGATACCATAGAGACAGTGCGACGATACCAACGATGGACAGGATCACGATCAGGACGGCCGCTCGAGGCGGTGGCGCTTTGGAGTCCGACTTTGCCTCTGTCCCCATGGTCTCCCCTCAAGATGTCATCTGAGCGCGCAAGGCCATGGTCTTCAATAGCAGGCCGCTCTCGTCCTTGGCGAGTTCTTCAGTTGGCAAGCGCCTGGATAGCGGCCGGCCATCTGGAGTTCAACGCACGGAACGCAGCGCAGCAATTCAGAGTGTGGCACTTCAACTGCAACGCGCTTGATCTGGCACCCGGCGTCTTTGCAGCATTGGCTGGCATTGCTCAAACGGCCCCGCGCCGATGCGAGATCCGTGCCATTCCATCCACTCTGTTTCCAAGGATGGCTTTCGACACCGGCATTCAACCTGGCCACGGGAAACATCGAAGCCTTGCCCTTCGGATCGCTTGGGCTGGTGTATATCTCGGGTATCGGACCACGGAGTCGGCCACTCCAGAAAAAGCCTGCACTTCACAAGGAATGAATCCAACGTGGAAGAGCTTCACCTATCCGATATCGCGACCGATCCATTCGTGCAGACAGGTGTCCTGGCTGTTGTGGGTGCCCTGATCACACAAATCCTGTTGCGTCGCTATCCAGCCCGCCGTCTCGTCTTTCAGCTGATATTCTTCGGCGGTCTCACCGCCCTCCTGCATCACCACGGGATCATTCCCTACGAGATCGCGCCGGATACGACCCCGATCTTCGAGCGTATCTTCGTCGCACTGGCGAAGATCATCTGGTGGATCAATGCTGCATGGCTCCTGACGGCGTGTGCACGAGCCTTCCTGATCTTCGAACGCCGGCCACGCGAAGGACGGTTGATCCAGGACATCGTGGTCGGCGTCATCTATCTCAGCGCCTTTCTCTCGATAGTCGCCTATGTCTTCCGTGCGCCGGTCGGCACGCTGATTGCGACGTCCGGTGTCTTTGCCGTCATCTTGGGCCTCGCTCTGCAAAGTACATTGGCCGACGTCTTCTCCGGCATAGCCCTCAACCTCAGCAAGGCGTACGAGGTTGGCGACTGGATCGTGCTGCATGACGGCATCGAAGGGCGTGTCGTGGAGACCAACTGGCGCGCCACTCACCTTCTCAATTCGTCCAACGACCTCGTCGTCCTGCCCAACAGCGGCTTAGCCAAGGCACAGCTCACAAACCTCAGCAGCCCCAACAGAAGCCATGGCGTGAAGCTTACGATCCGATTGGCCCCAACCAAGGTTCCGTCGGCCATCTCCGACGTACTGCGGACGGCGCTGCTAAGCAGCAACGCCATCACGCCGACGCCAACGCCTTCCGTTGACATAAAGTCGTTGGACGCACAGGCAATCGAGTACGAATTGTCGTTCCGGGTAAGAGACTTCTCGACCTCGGCAACGGCCAAGCATGAGGTCTACGACCTGATCTACCGCCATGTTCGGGCTGCCGGCCTTGTCCTGGCGCCACCGCGGGAAGCCGTAACAACTTCCGTCGCCATTCCGACAGCAGCGCTTGCGGCTCCTTCTTCATCTGACGCTGGCCGCGGCATGAGCCTTCGGCTGCTCGACGCCGTGCCGCTCTTTGCATCGCTCGATGAGACGGAGAAGCAAGCACTTGCCGCTACGATGACGAAGAGAGCCTATCGGAAGGGAGAGGTTCTGGTCGAGCAGGGTCGCAAGCTCGACTCTCTCATGATCGTGCGCTCCGGCGTGGTGGTCGTCTTGCGATTCGATGAAGACGGCGGCGAATCCGAGCAAAGCCGGCTCGCCCCGGGTGACTATTTTGGCGAGGACGGCCTCTTCATGGGCACCGGCGAAGCCAGCACCGTGCGGGCACTGACCTTTGCCGAAGTCTATGAGGTCGGCCAGCAAGCCCTCGCCAAGCTGATGAAGGATCGGCCGAGCATGGTCGACGAGATCAGTGTCACGCTGTCTCGTCGCGCCAAGGGCACCGCGGCAGATGCCACCTTATCGACAGAGCTATCCTCGGCATCCTGGCTGGTGACACGTATCCGGCAGCTTTTCGAGGTCCCGCACGTTTGAGGCGCATCACCCAGCGACAAAGCCGCATGCTCGACCGCTAAAGCTGAACGCTCCTCAGTGTCTCCAGCCCGTCGGCCGTACGGCGCAGCAACGCCAGCTCCTCGACCCTGCCATGCATCGGCAGATGCTGCCGTTCGACGATGCGGGCGACCTGCTCCGCCTCCGCCGCGCGTTCGAACAGGCCGAGCGTGAGGTGCGGCTCGAACGGTTCTCCGTCTGCCTGACTGTTCAGCACTTCATGCAGCTCGGTGAGTTCGGCTGCGCCATCTGTCGGCGTCGCGTAGAGATAGGCGCCACGCGACGGTGGCGGCAGGTCGTGGCGCACCAGGCGTTCCAGCACGAACCAGAAGGGCCGCTGCCGGAGGTCATCCAGCGCGGCCCTCAAGGCGGCTTCCCGGTCGGCTGGCGCGCCGAACACCAGGGTGAAATGCGGGCCGATCAAGTCGGCCTCGCGCGGATGGTACTGCGCCCTGAGCCGGCGCAGGGCGGTCTCGTCGGCCTCGGCCAGGACCGGCCAGGCCACGACATAGAGCATCAGCTATAGCTCTTGGCCATGCCCAGCGCCGGATCCATTGCCGCGCCATAAGGCGGGAACGGATAGCGCAGACCGTTCTTGCCAAGCTGGACCATGCCTTCGATCGCGCGCAGGAATTCGTCCGGCGGGCAGGCCATCAGCAGCTCGTCGTCGGCCACGCCGCCGTAGCGGCGCTCGGCGAAGCACGGCAGCGACAGCGACGTCTGGCGCGTGGCAAGCGCCCGGCCCCAGGAGTCGGCGCAGGCACTCTCGCCGGTCACGGTGAAGTCGTAGCGGCGATAGCGATGATACTGCAGCCCATTGATGAAGTAGATCATCTGCCCCGGCGAGCCATAGAACAGGCAGATATCCGGCGGATCGAGACGGCCGGAGCGCAGTGGCGCCACGACCAGCCCGTTGTAGGTCCCGTGCGGCACGCGCGGCATCTGGGCCTGGTGCGCCGCCGATGCTTCCTTGTTGCCGAACCACACACCGTTCATGTGGTCGCCCGACAGGAAGCCCTCGCCCGGATGGTTGAGCCCGACCACGCCGCCGCAATTGCCGCCGCGCGTGTTGTCGACGGTGATGCCGAGCGTGAAGCCGTACCAGCGCGCCTGGGTCACCATCTGGCACATGGTGAACTTGAAACCCTCTGTCGGCTTGCGCAGGCCCTTGATCTTGTCCATCTCGGCCGGATCCTCGAACAGGCGCATGCCGATCGGCTGGGTGCGAATGCGCAAGAGGTCGATCAGCTTGGCACTCGCCTCGCTCAGCATGGCGCCGGTGATCTTCTCCGGCGGCGACCACGGCGCGGTCTTGTAGCCCGGGGGCAGGGTCTGGACGTTCATCTACTCCTCCATCCTTCAGTCTTCTCAACCTTACGGCGATAGTGATCGCATTCAGGGCCGGCTGCCTAGGGGGCTCTTCGGCCGGCGTTCACCTGTTGAACGTCTTCCTTGTCAGACGCTGACGTCGCCGCCGGCAAGGCCGCGTTGCATTTCGCGCGCGATATTTTGCGCCGCGGTACGCAGCGTCGACAGGCATTCCTTCGCGATAGCCTCCGGCGTCGACATCTTGGGCAGAAAGACCACGTTGAGACAGGCCATGGCCCGGCCGTCGATCAGGACAGGCACGGCAATCGCCCCCACGCCCGGCGGCAAGCGGGCATCACGCACCCCGTAACCGCGCGCCTTCGTCCGGGCGATCTCCGCCATCATGGCCTCACGTTCGGCAGCGTCGACGAGCTGCGCCAGAATGCGCTCGCGCTCCTCGCCGTCGCACCAGGCGAGATAGGCCACGCCCGAGGCGGAGCGGAAGATCGACGAGGCCATGCCGTCGTAGCGCGTGTTGATGTTCAGTCCCGACCGGTCGCGATTGGATGTCAGCACGATCATGTTCTCGGCACTGCGCACCATCAGGTCCGACGGCCAGCGGATCTGCCGCATCAGACGCCGAAGACGCGGCTGGGCGATCGCCGTCAGCCAGGCATTGTAGTCGAAGCCGGCAGACAGCGCGGCCACCCGCGGCGAGGCGCCGTAGCGTGCGCTGCCCGGCAGCCGCGCTACATAACCTGCCCCTTCCAGCGTCTCCAGCAGACGGATCGCGGTCGCTCGTGGCAGGTGCGCTTCCTGGGCCAGCTCGGCGACCGAACGGGGGCCGCCGCGGTTGACCGCCGCCAGCAGGTCGAGGCCGCGCAGCACGGCGCGCACGGGCTCGAAAGTCGGCGGGCGGGCGGAGCGGCGCGTGTTCACCTGGTGAACATTAGAGCAATCCCGCCTCTAGGCAATCGATACCGGCAGCGGAGAATGCCGGCTCGTGCCTGGGTGTGGCACCTCCTCTCCTTCGCGAAGGTCGCGAAGGAGGCGGCGACATGAGGGAAGACGATGCGGTCGAAATTAAAGCGCCTGAAATTCATTAGCATTCTCGCGGCACTGGCGGCGCTTCAGGCAGTTCCACCGGCTGCCGCGCAACAGGCCTATCCCAACAAGCCGATCCGCCTGATGGTCGCCTATGCACCCGGCGGTTCCGCCGACATCATGGCGCGCCTGCTTTCCGAGCCGCTGGGCCGTGCGCTGGGCACGACGGTCGTCGTCGAAAACAAGCCCGGCGGCGCCGGCATCGTCGGCAGCGAGGCTTGCGCCCGCGCACCGGCCGACGGCTACACGATCTGTTTCGGATCGACCACGACGCATTCGATCCTGTTCTTCCTGCATGGCGGCAAGCTGCCCTACGACCCGCTGAAGGATTTCACCGCGCTGACTCTCGTCGGCACGCAGCCCAACGTCATCGCGGTCAACCCCAAGATCCCCGCCACCACCCTGCCGGAGCTGATCGCCTGGGCAAAAGCCCATCCGGGCGCCGGCTACGCCACGGCGGGAATCGGCACCTCGAACCATCTGATCGGCGCCTCCCTCAACAAGGAAATGGGCCTCGACATCTCCCATGTGCCCTACCGCAGCGGCGGCCTGGCCACCGGTGCTGCCGTGGCCGGCGAAGTGCCGATCGTGATCGACCAGATCTCGACCGTCCTGCCCTTCCTGGCCAACGGCAAGCTCCGCCCCATCGCCGTCACCAGCCCCAAGCGCTCGCAACTCCTGCCCGAGATCCCCTCGATCACCGAGACCGCACTACCCTCGATCAAGATCGACTCCTACCAGGCGCTGTTCGCACCGGCCGGCCTGCCGCCAGACCTGGTTCACAAGCTGAACGATGCGATCCGCAAGGCGCTCTCCGACCCGGAGATCCGCAAGCGCCATCTCGAGCTCGGCATCGAGCTGGTCCTGAATTCCTCCGAGGACTTCACCGCCTGGCTGCGCGAGACCTCGCCACGCTGGCAAGAGCTAGTCACCCTTTCCGGCGCCAAAGTGGAGTAGCCACCATGATCCGCGTCGCGTCCGACATCGGCGGCACCTTCACCGATCTCGCCCTGGAGCGCGACGGCTGCATCTTCAGCACCAAGGTCCCGACCACACCGACCGAGCCCGACAAGGCCGTGATCGAAGGCCTGCAGCACCTGCTCGCCGAGAGCGGCACGGCGGCGGCGGAGATCGGTCTCTTCATCCACGGCACGACACTCGCCACCAACGCGGTGATCGAGCGCAAGGGCGCCCGCACCGTGTTCGTGGGCACTGCCGGGCTTACCGATTCGCTCGAGATCGGTCTCGAGAACCGCTTCGATCAGTACAATCTCAACATCGAGAAGCCGCGTCCGCTGGTGCCGCGCCCGCTGCGCTTCGGATTGCAGGAACGCATCGCCGTCGATGGTTCGGTGGTCGAAGCCCTGGCCGACCGAGGCCTGGAGCAGCTGGAGGCCTTCGTCCGCGATCAGGCCGCGGAAAGCGTCGCGGTCTGCCTGCTCCATTCCTACCTCAACGATTCGCACGAGCGGCGGGTCGGTGAGCATCTGCGGCGCGCCTTTCCTGGCCTCGCCGTATCGCTGTCGAGTGAGATCTCGCCCATCGCCGGCGAGTACGAGCGCGGCACGACAGTCTCAGCCAACGCCTACGTCCAGCCGCTGATGGCGCGCTACCTGGAGCGCCTGCAGGCCCGCATTGCGCAAATGGGCATCACGGCACCCATGCTGGTGATGATGTCGGAGGGCGGTCTCACCTCGGTCGAGACGGCCTGCCGCTTTCCGGTGCGCCTGATCGAAAGCGGACCGGCCGGCGGCGCCCTGCTGGCTGCCTCGATCGGCCGACGGCTCGGCATCGACCGGCTGTTCTCCTTCGACATGGGCGGCACGACCGCCAAGATCTGCCTGATCGACGACGGCGTCCCGGAATTCGAGACCTCGTTCGAGGTCGACCGCTCCTATCGCTTCGCCAAGGGAAGCGGCCTTCCGTTGAGAATTCCCGTCGTCGATCTGGTGGAGATCGGCGCCGGTGGCGGCTCGATCGCGCGCGTCGACAGCCTGGGCAGCGTTCGCATCGGTCCAGACAGCGTCGGCAGCGAGCCGGGGCCGGCTTGCTTCGGCAAGGGCGGCATCTTCCCGACCGTGACCGATGCCGACCTGGTCATCGGCAAGATCGACCCGGCCCGGTTTGCCGGCGGGTCCCTCGTTCTCGACCGAAAGGCCGCGGCGGCAGCCATCGCCACCGGCATTGGCACGCCGCTCGGCCTCGACGATGTTGCCGCGGCGGCGGCGATCGCCGAAATGGTCGACGAGAACATGGCCAATGCCGCTCATGTCCACGCCACTGAAAAAGGCAAGGACATCGCGGGCTACACCATGGTCGCCTTCGGCGGTGCTGCGCCCCTGCATGCCCTGCGGGTTGCCGAGAAGCTCGGCATCGAGCGGATCATCATCCCGCCCAACGCCGGCGTCGGTTCGGCGATCGGCTTCCTGGTCTCTCCGGTCTCCTACACGACCCGGCGCACGCACTACATGCGCCTGGCCAACCTCGATCTCGCCACGGTGCGTCGCCTTCTCGAGGAGATGCATGCCGACGCCGAGCAGCAGGTCCGTTCCGCGGTTGCCCACGGCGAGCTCACCGAGGAGTGGAAGACCTTCATGCGCTATGTCGGCCAGGGCCACGACATCGCCATCCGCCTCGATGGCACGCCCGGGGAGATCGCCTCGCCCCGCCTCGCCGCTGAGCTCATCGGCCGCTTCGAAGAAGAATATCGCCGCCAGTTTGGTCGCACGCTCGACGGCAATGCCATCGAGATCGTCGGCTGGGCCTACAAGCGCGCCATCATGCGCCGCGATGCCGAGACCATCTGGTCGACTGAGCCCCCGAGCGGCACACCGCAACCGGAACGTCGCCACGCTCTCTTCGATCCGGTAAGTGGCAGGACCGTGTCGGCGCTTGTGGTCGACCGGCAAGGCATGACCCAGTCGCCGCGGCCGGGGCCTGTCCTGATCGTGGAAGCACAGACCACGGTCGTGATCCCTGACGGGTTCGAGGCGTCGCGCGACGACAGCGGCTGCATCCTGGTGCAGCAGCGCCGCAAGCGCTCGACCCAGTCGTCAGGTCAAGGCGCGCTCGCCAACCAGATCATGTGGAACCGCCTTCTGTCCGTGGTCGAGGAGCAGGCGCAGGCGCTGATTCGCACCTCGTTCAGCTCGGTGGCCCGCGAAGCCGGCGACCTTTCGGCCGGCGTCTTCACGCCCGACGGCCGGATGATTGCCCAGGCCGTCACCGGCACGCCGGGGCATGTCAATTCGATGGCGCAGTCGGTGTTCCATTTCCTCAAGGCCATTCCACTGGAGCACTGGCACGAGGGCGATGTCGGCATCACCAATGACCCCTGGAGTGGCACTGGACACCTCAACGACTTCTGCGTGGTCACACCGGCCTTCCGCGATGGCCGCCTCATCGGCTTCTTCGCCTGCACCACCCACATCATGGATGTCGGCGGTCAGGGCGCCGGGTTCGAGGGCCGCGACATCTGGCACGAGGGGCTGCGCATCCCAATCGTGAAGCTGATCGAGCGCGGAACCCTCGACACCAAGCTGGTCTCGATCCTGTCGACCAACGTGCGGCTGCCGCAACAGGCGATGGGCGATATCATGTCGCTGGTCGCGGCCAACCATACCGGCTGCGTGCGGCTCGACCGCATGTGCGAGGAGTTCGGCCTCGCCGACCTCGACGCACTCGCCGACTATATCTTCGAACGTTCCGCCGCCGGCATGAGGGCGGCGATCGAGGCGCTCCGGCCCGGCACCTGGCGCGCCGAGCTGCAGATGGACGGCGTCGAGCGGCCGATACGCCTGGTCGCCGACATGACCATCGGTGACGGAGCGATCCGCGTCGCCCTGTCGGGCGAGCTGGCCCCCTCTCTCAAAGGCATCAACGTCCCCTACTGCTACACCGACGCCTATGCGAGCTACGGCGTGCGCTGCCTGGTCGGACCGGAGATCCCCAACAACTTCGCCTCGCTGGCGGCGGTCCGCATCGAAGCGCCCGAGGGCTCGATCCTGAACGCGATCGATCCCGCCCCCGTCACCTCGCGGCACATGATCGGCCAGATGCTGCCCGACCTGATGCTCGGCTGCCTGAGTGCCGCCGATCCCGCGATCGCTCCGGCCGAGGGCAGCGGTTCCTTGTGGAACATCCGCCTGCTGCGCCAGGGCGTGACGAACGCCGCCAGTCATCCCCGCTTCATCTCGCTCTTCTTTCATGCCGGCGGCGTCGGCGCCCGGCCCGGCCTCGACGGGTTGTCGGCAACGGCCTATCCGAGCGGCGTGCGCTCCATCCCGGTGGAACTCGCCGAACGCAACGCGCCTGTCCTCTATGTGCGCAAGGAATTGCGCACCGACTCCGGCGGCGCCGGCCGCTGGCGTGGCGGGCTGGGACAAGTCATCGAACTGCGCGCCCGCGACGGCGGCGACATGACCCTGGCCGCCATCTTCGAGCGTGTCGATAACGCCGCACGCGGTCGCCATGGCGGCGTTGACGGGAGGCTGGGCAAGGTAAGCCTGAAGATGGCCGGCCCGCTGGCAGCCAAGGGCCTGCAGACCGTTCCTGCTGACGATACCCTGGTCGTCGAGAGCCCCGGCGGCGGCGGCCTCGGCGATCCTCTCGCGCGGCCACCCGAGACTGTCCGGGCCGACGTCCTGGCCGGCTATTGCAGCCTCGTCGAAGCCCGCACCGCCTACGGCGTCGTCCTCAATGACGACCTCTCGCTCGACGACGCCGCGACGGGAATCCTGCGCCGTCGTCGTCAGCGGTAGAAGGCGCTGGGCGGCATGCCGAAATGCTTGCGGAACATCGCGGTGAAGGCGCTCTGGCTGGCGTAGCCGCTGTCGATCGCGACATCGATGATCCGCTCACCGCGGGCGAGGCGTTCGAGCGCGAAGAGTAGCCTCGCCTGCTGGCGCCATTGCCCGAAGGTCATGCCGGTTTCCTTCGCGAACAGCCGATGGATCGTCTTGGCCGTCACGCCGAGCCGGTCCGCCCATTGCTCGGCCGTCGTGTCGTCGTCCGGCCTGGCGCTCAGTTGCGTGCAAACCATTTGCAGGCGGGAGTCGCGCGGCATCGGAAGATGCAGAGGCAGTACCGCCAGTTCCCGTAGTTCGTCGAGCAGTAGAAGCAGCAGGCGTTCGTCGCGGCCACCCGACGCATAGTCGGTCGGGATGTCGACGGCCGCGACGATCAACTCGCGCAGCAGCGGTGAGACGGCAAGAACGCAACTCTCGCGCGGCAGATGCGGCGCGGCGTCGGGGTCGACAAAGACCGTGCGGATCCTCACCTCGCCACACATATGCGCCTCGTGCTCCAGGCCGGCGGCCAGCCAGACCGCGCGATTGGGCGGCACCACCCACGACCCTGCGCCGGAACGGACGATCATCACGCCTTCGATGGCATGCAGAAGCTGGTTGCGGGGATGGGCATGCCATCCCGTCGAGCTGCCGCTCGGGTAGTCGACCTCCATTGCCGCCACGGGCCGCGACGTTGCCTGGTAGCCGAGATGCCGGGTCGTCAGTTCTTCGAGCATGTCCTAATCACGCTATATATGGTCACTTTAGCGTGAGACAGACATACATGCCATCTCCTATTCCCGACGGCTCATTGCTCTCGGGAGGCCTCATGCAGAGACGCCACGCGCTCCTTCTCTACCCCTTCTTCGCCATTGTCCTGTGGGCGGGAAACGTCATCGCTTCCCGGCTTTCGGCCCATACGATTGGCCCCCAGGCGATCACCTTCTATCGCCTGCTTCTGGCCGTCGCCTTGATGAGCCTGTTCGTGGGTCTCCCCGCCTGGCGCAACCGTTCGGTTCTCTGGCCGCTGCTCGGCCCTTTCGCGATCCTGGGCTTTCTCGCCATGTGCCTGTTCCAGTGCCTGTCCTATCTGGCCGCCGAAACAACGACAGCGACCAACATGGCAGTGTTCACGGCGCTCACGCCGTTGCTCACCGTTGCGCTCAGCGCGCTACTGCTGGGCGAAGCGCCGACCTTCGGAATGGTCGGCGGCGGCGTCCTGTCTCTGGGCGGCCTGGTCTATCTCGTCAGCAGCGGCCATCCGCCAGCTCTGCTGCAGAGTGGCGTGCATCCCGGCGACTTGCTGATGCTCGTGGCTGCGCTCGTCTACGCGCTCTACGGCGTGCTGCTGAAGCGCTGGAACCTGCCGGTCGGAGGCTGGCAGTCGACCTACATGCAGGCGCTTTGCGCGCTCGCAATCATGTTTCCCGCCTTCCTCGCAACGCCTGCACCGCTGCGCCAGCTCAACAGCGAAACCGTGGCCCTGATCGCCTATGCCGGCGGTCTCGCCTCGGTGGTCCTGCCCTTCCTCTGGATCCGCGGCGTGCAGCATCTCGGCCCCAACCGCTGCGCCGTGTTCATGAACCTGCTGCCGGTCCTCACGGCCGCGGCCGCGATCGTCATGCTGGGCGAACCAGTGCGGCCCTTCCACGTGATCGGCGGCGGCCTGGTGCTCGCGGGCGTCGCCCTCGCTCAGACATTCAAGCGGCCGATCCTTCGCCGCAAGGCAGCCGCCACGACAGCTACGTGAGGTTCAGGCCGCCATCGGCGATCACGATCTCGCCGGTGAGATAGTCGCTGGCGCAGAGCATGGCGACAACGTCGGCGATATCCTCGGGCTTCGCCGGGCGCTTCATCGGCGACTTGGTGTTCCAGAGCTCGTAGGCCGCCTCCCAGCTCGTGCTCATGGGGGTGTCGACCAGGCCCGGCGCCACGCAGTTCACGCGGATCGCCGGCCCCAAGGTGAGCGCCAGCAGCCGGGTCGCGTGATGCAGTGCGGCCTTGGCGGCGGCATAGGGGATCGATGAGCCCTTGGGCCGCACGGCGGCGTGCGTGCCGATATTCACGATTGAGGCCGGACGGCCTTCCGCTGCCGACTGACGCAAGGCGGCTTCGGCTTCGGCGATCAGCATCCACGGCGCAATCACGTTCACGTCGAACATGCTGCGCCACACCTCCGGCGTTGCCGCCTTGAGGTCGGCATGCGGGAAGCGCGCGACGATGCCGGCATTGTTCACCAGCACATCGAGGCGGCCATGATGGGCCACGACCTCGCGCACCAGCCGACCGGCCTGCTCGACCTCGGCGAGGTCGACCTGGTGGTAGCTGGCGCCGGGCAGCTCCGCTGCCATCGCTTGCCCAAGTTCGGGCTGGCGACGGCCGTGCAGCGCTACCTTGTAGCCGTCGCGTGACAGGCGGCGCGCGATGGCTTCACCGATGCCCGAGGTCGAACCGGTGACGAGTGCGACACGATCAGACATGCGCCTTCAGGGCCTCCAAGGTCTCGTCCGGGCGCTCGACCATCATGAAGTGGCCCGAGTTCGCAACGACCACCGTCTTCGCTCCGGGGAGGGCGGCGGCCAGCGCCTTGCCCTTGCCGGCCGGTGTCATGAGGTCGCCGTCGCCGAGAACCAGCACCGTCGGGCATGTCACGGCGGCGGCCCGTTGCGGCGCGTCCTTGTAGGCGTTGCAGGCCGCCAGATCGCTATGGATCACGTCGGGCCGGTTGCCGGCCAGCACAGCAAGCGACTCGCGACGCAACCAGAGACCGGGCGAAACCATGCCGCCCTTGTGCAGCGCGTTGCCGATGCCCCAGAAGGTCATCAGCTCCTGCACCTTCAACGTGTTGGCCTTGGCCGACTCCAGCATCTCGGGATGCACGGGCATGTCGACCGCGACGCCACACAAAGCGAGCGCCCTCACCTTGTCTGGGTGCCGCGCGGCACAGTCGAGCGCCACCAGGGCGCCCATGGAGTGGCCGACCAGCGCCGCCTGCTCGAGGCCAGCGGTCTCGATCAGGCGCGCCGTCCAGTCGGCCATGGCGGCGATGCTGTCGAGCGCCGGCCCCTCCGAGCGGCCGTGCGCCGGAAAATCGACCGCCAAAACGCTGCGACCGTGATGGGCGAACCAGCGGGTCTGCAGGCGCCAGGCGGTGCGGTCGAAGCCCGCGCCGTGGAGAAAGACGACCGCAGGTTTGGCCGGGTCGAATTCGGTGCCGCCGGTCGTCGCGAAGACGGTCCGGCCGTCGACGATGAGGTTCATCGGTCAGCCTTTCTGCGAGGCGCGCAGCGCCGGCCCGAGATCGTCGATCAGGTCGTCTGGATCCTCGAGCCCGACCGACAGCCTGATCATGCCCTCGCCGATACCGGCCTGCTGCAAGGCGGCGGCGTCGAGCTGGGCGTGCGTGGTCGAGGCGGGATGGATGACCAGCGACTTGGCATCGCCGACATTGGCGAGATGCGAGAAGAGCTTCAGCCTTTCGATGAAACGGCGACCGGCCTCACGGCCTCCCTTGATGTCGAAACTGAAGATCGAGCCGGTGCCCTTGGGCAGCAGCCGCTGCGCCAGCGCATGATCGGGATGGTCTTGCATGTCCGGCGAGGCGATGCGCTCGACCGCCGGATTGGCCTTGAGGAAGGCCATGACCTTGCGTGCATTCTCGACATGGCGGGCGACGCGCAGCGGCAGGGTCTCCAGCCCTTGAAGCAGGTAGAAGGCGGTTTGCGGCGCCATGCAGCAGCCAAAGTCGCGCACGCCTTCGGTGCGGGCGCGCATGATGAAGGCGTGCGGGCCGAACTCCTCGGCATAGTCGATGCCGTGATAGCCGGCATAGGGTTCGGTGAGAGTCGGGAATTTACCCGAGCCTTCCCAATCGAAGCGGCCCGAATCGACGATGACGCCGCCGATCGCCACGCCGTGACCGCCGATGAACTTGGTCGCCGAATGAAAGACGATGTCGGCGCCGAGCGTCAGCGGCCTGCAGAGCACCGGGGAAGCAAAGGTATTGTCGATCATCAGCGGAATCTTCGCGTCATGGGCGATCGCCGCGATGGCCGGAATATCCAGGACTTCGCCGCCGGGATTGCCGATCGTTTCACCCAGCACCAGTCGCGTGTTGGGCCGGATGGCCTTGCGGAAGCCGTCATGGTCGCCAGGATGCACGAAGGTCGAATCGATGCCGAAGCGCGGCAGGGTCAGCGCCAGCATGTTGCGGGTGCCGCCATAGAGAGAGGTCGACGCGACGATGTGGCTGCCGGCACCCATCAGGGTGGCGATGGCAATATGCAGCGCCGCCTGCCCGCTCGACACGCCGAGCGCACCGGCCCCCTCTTCGAGGGCCGCGACCCGTTCTTCGAAAACCGCGACCGTCGGATTGGAGATGCGGCTGTAGATGTGGCCGCCGACCTCGAGGTTGAACAGGCTTGCCGCGTGATCGACATCGCGAAAGACGTAGGACGTCGTCTGATAGATCGGCACCGCCCGTGCGCCCGTCACCGGGTCGGGATGTTGCCCGGCATGGAGGGCAAGCGTGTCGGGCCTTAGGAACTTCGCATCGACCACGGTATCTCCCCTGTCCTTTACTGTGCCGTCCAGCCGCCGTCGGAAACGAGCTGGGTGCCCTGCATGTTCGACGCGGCGTCGGAGGCCAGGAACACGGCCAGGGCGGCGATCTGTTCGGGCTTGGTGAACTGCAGCTGCGGCTGCTTCTCGGACAGCAGCTCCTTGCTGGCTTGCTCGACCGAGATGCCCTGCGCCTTGGCACGGGCATCGATCTGGGCCTGCACCAGCGGCGTCAACACCCAGCCCGGGCAGATCGCATTGCAGGTGACGCCGGTATCGGCGCATTCCAGGCCGACAACCTTGGTCAGGCCGATAATGCCGTGCTTGGCCGCGACGTAGGCGCTCTTCTGCGCCGAGGCGACAAGGCCGTGTGTGCTGGCGACGTTGATGATTCGGCCCCAGCGCTTCTGCTTCATCAGCGGCAGGGCAGCGTGGATCGTGTGGAACGACGAACTGAGATTGACGGCGATGATGGCGTTCCACTTTTCCGTCGGGAACGCCTCGACCGGCGCGACGTGCTGGATGCCGGCATTGTTCACCAGGATGTCGACGCCGCCCAGGCGACTTGCCGTGTCCGCGACGAGAGTTTCGATCTCGGCAGGCTTGCTCATGTCGGCACCGTTGTAAGCCGCCTTCACTCCATGGGTGGCGGCGATCTCGTCGGTGAGCCGGGCGATTGCCGCCGCGTCGCCGAAGCCGTTCAGCATGACGCTGCAACCTTCGGCGGCAAAAGCGCGGGCAATGGCGAGGCCTATGCCGCTGGTTGATCCGGTAACCAGCGCGACTTTAGCTTTCAACGACATGAGCTCTCACTTCTTGAAGAAGGCGGCCGCCGCTGCGGCGTGGCTTTGCTTGGATTTTATCTTTTCCTCGACGCGCGCGATTTCGGCCTTGAGGACCGCGACATAGTCTTTCAGGTCCTCGATGTTCAGGGCATCGAGATTCCTGGGTTGCGGCTTCTTCTGCCGAGGGTCGAGATCGTCGAGGTCGAAGGCCATAGCGCGGCTCCACGGAAGCGGCTAAGGGAGGACTAGCACTGCTCCCCTCGCTTCGAAAGGCCGACCATGAGCGCTTTGCCCGCAACGATGACCTGCGTCGAAATCACCAAGCCGGGCGGGCCGGAGGTGCTGGTGCCGACGACACGCGCGGTGCCACAGCCCAAGGCCGGCGAAATCCTGATCAAGGTTGCGGCGACGGCTGTGAACCGCCCCGACCTCGCGCAGCGCGCCGGCGCCTATCCGCCGCCACCGGGCGCGTCCGACCTGCCGGGGCTGGAAGCCGCCGGCACCGTTGCGGCCCTGGGCGACGGCGTCAGCGGCTGGGCGGTCGGCGATTCGATCTGCGCCCTGACGCCGGGCGGTTCTTATGCCGAGTATTGCACCGTGCCCGCGCCGCAGTGCCTGCCGGTGCCGAAGGGCTTCGACATGCTGCACGCCGCGGCACTGCCCGAGAACTACTTCACCGTGTGGCACAACCTCTTCGAACGCGGCCGACTCGAGGCCGGCGAGAAGGTGTTGATCCATGGCGGGGCGAGCGGCATCGGCACCACGGCGATCCAGCTCGCCAAGGCGTTCGGCGCGACGGTCTTCACCACCGTTCGCACGCCGGAGAAAGCCAAGGCGGTGACGGCACTCGGCGCCGACCGCGCCATCCTTTACAAGGACAACGACTGGGCAGCCGAGGTGAAGAAACTCTCGGGCGGCGTCGATGTCGTGCTCGACATGGTGGCCGGCGACTACCTGCCGAAGAATCTCGGCCTGCTGAAGCTCGACGGCCGCTGCGTCGTCATCGCCGTCCAAGGCGGTGCCGCCGCCACGATCAGTGCCGGCATCCTGATGGTGAATCGCCTCACCCTGACCGGTTCGACCCTGCGGCCGCAGAGCATCGAGAACAAGGGCCGCATGGCGCGCGGCCTGAAAGAGAAGGTCTGGCCGCTGCTCGAGAGCGGCAAGATCAAGCCGATCCTCTTCAAGACCTTCCCGCTCACCCAGGCTGCGGCCGCCCATGCCGAGCTGGAGCGCGCCGACCATGTCGGCAAGGTCATGATGACGGTCTGAAACAACCGTCGCGCGCAGCGATCAAACAAAAGCCCCGGCAGGCCATCTGGCTTGCCGGGGCTTTTTCTTGGCTGGGTTGCCGAATGAAACGTCGGCAACAGCTCAGTCGTGCGAGGTTTCGTCGACGTCCGGCTGATCGGCTTCCCCCGGATCGGCGGCAGGCGCCGCTTCGTCTTCCTGCGGCGCACCGGCGCGGGCAGCCTCGCGCTTGCGCGCTGCATCCTCTCGCGCGGCTTTGCGACGGGCCTTGTCGACGGCGTCGTTGAGGTCCTTCAAGGTGCAGAGCCCCAACGTCACCGGGTCCCGCGGGCGCACGTTCTGCATGTTCCAATGGGTGCGATCGCGAACCGACTGGACGGTGCTCTTGGTCGAGCCCACCAGCTTGGCGACCTGGCTGTCCTGCAACTCGGGATGGACCTTCAGCAGCCAGGCGATGGCATCGGGACGATCCTGGCGCTTGGCGACGGGCGTGTAGCGAGGGCCTTTGGAACGGGCGACGGGCTCGGGCACGTCGCGGGCGCTGAGCTTCAGACGTGCGCCTTGGTCGGCCTCCGCCCGCTTGATCTCTTCCTTGGTGAGCTGGCCATTGGTCGTCGGATCGAGACCCGTCATACCGCCTGCGACCTCGCCGTCGGCGATCGCCTGCACTTCGAGCGGATGCAGGCCGGTAAAGGCCGAAATCTGGTCGAAGGTCAGGGTCGTGTTTTCGACCAGCCAAACGGCGGTCGCCTTGGGCATCAAGACTTGCGGCATGAATTCACTCTCCTCGCCCGGATATAGAGGCCACCTCCGGCCCCGCCAACCCGAAAAGCGTCCGCCCCCATCGCATAGCTGTGATGGGCCGGCTGAAAGGGCTGTCAGAAATGGAAACGGCCGGGGTTACCCCCCGGCCGCTCCTCGAAGACTTGGCTTCGGATCGTCTTACTGAATGACGATCTCGACGCGGCGGTTCTGCGGCTCGCGGACGTTCGGGCCGGTCTGGACCAGCAGACCCTGCTCGCCACGGCCGATGACCGAGATCGCCGTTGCCGGCACGCCTTCACGCACCAGGGCGTCCTTGACGGCATTCGCACGACGCAGCGACAGCGCCATGTTGTACTGCTCGGAGCCCGACGTATCCGTGTGGCCGGTCGCCGTGATGCGGGCGTTACCCTTGGTCTTGAAGGCCTGGGCAGCCTGCTTGATCGTGTTCAGAGCCTGGGCCGACAGGTTCGAGCGGTCCCAATCGAAGAACACCATGTAGGACGGCGGCGCAACGGCCGGCGGCGGCGGCGGCGGAGCGGCCGGAGCCGAACCGAACTTCAGCTGCAGGCCGAGCATGAGGCTGAAGTTGTTGTTGCTCCAGGTCGTGCTGCCCCAAGCGGTGTTCACGCTCGGGTTGGTCGTGCCGTAATAGCGGCCGTCCAGGTTGATGCGGAAGTTGGTGTCGACGTTGTAGCTGACACCGATGATGCCCTGGTAGGCGAACTGCGTGCTGCCGAGCGAGCTGTTGCTGTCGACGAACGCGACACCGGCGCCGGCGCCGATGTACGGGGTGATCACCGAACCCGGCATGAAGTCGTACAGCAGGTTGGCGAGGATGCCGAGCTGACCGACCTGACCGTTGACCGCCGCGCCCGGGGCCCACAGGTTGGTGTTGTTCTGACGGTACACGCCTTCGATCTCGACGCGCGGACCCACGAAGTCGTAGCCGATCACGCCACCGACCGCCCAGCCCGTCTGCGGGCTGACGTTGACACCGGAGATCGTGGTGTTGAGCAGCCAGTTCACACCGCCTTCAGCACCGATGTAGATACCGGGCTGCGGCGACTGAGCTTGCGCCGCAACCGGCAGCGCAACCGCCGCCACGGCGGCCAGAAGAGCCTTCTTCATGAGAACTTCCCCTCGTAGTCGAAAAACTGGTCGAAACCGAAACTTTTTATCGAGTGTTCAGGCGGGCTTATATCGCTAGCCTCACGAGGTCTTATATACACACCACGTTTGGTGAGGCGCAACCAAGGCACGCCTGCCATCAAACGGTCATCCGGCCCCTGTGGCGAGCCGGCAACAGTGCCGTATTATCGGGTTTCCAGCACACCTTGTGAAGGCGCTGCACCGTAGCCGCTGTCACTACTAGATCTAGTGGTGGCAGCCCCGCTATTGCGGTCGACCGGAATGGGCATTCTGAGGCCGATGACACCCCCACCCGCCTCGCTTCGGCCATAGAGTTTTGGGCCGCTGAGCGATTCCGGCGCCGCATCATGCCGCTCTGCGAGATTGGGGTGCGGCAGCGGAACATCGGGGTCCGAAGCGCCTGGCGCCAGCAACTTTCCGACGATTTCGGCGCCACTGGGCTGCGTCTCGACTGAGGTCAGCGAGGAACGCGGCGGCGCCTTGGACGCAGCCGAAGAGGCCGGTCGCGGGCGAACAACCGGCGCGGCCACCACGGGCGGCGTCGACACTACCGATGGTGAGCCGGCCGATGCCGAGAGGGGTGAGGGCGGCTCGGCCGCTGCGACGGGGGCCCACACGGCCAATAGGCCGGCGACCGCCCCGGCCGCTAGCGCGACGGCGTACCTGCAAGGTGACGATTTCATTTCACCTTGCAGATGGTGCATTTCGCCGGGCTTTCCAACGCGGCATTTTGGATGCTTCCCCCAGTCATTCTGAGGTAAATCGCCATTCACCACAGTGATGGAGGAAATGGTATGGGCCAGTACAGCAAGGTCGAGACCGACGGCCGCCTGATGATCGTCACGATCAATCGACCCGAGGTCTATAATTCGCTTCACCCCATGGCCAACCAGGAGCTGGTCGAGGCGTTCGACGAATTCCAGACCAACCCCGATCTGTGGGTCGCAATCATCACGGGCGCCGGCGACAAGGCCTTCTCGGCCGGCAACGACCTGAAATACCACGCCGAGTTGCAGGCCAAGACCGGCAAGCGGCCCGTCCATCCGGCCAAGGGTTTCGGCGGCCTCGCCAACCGCTTCGACCTCGACAAGCCGGTGATCGCGGCGGTCAACGGCGTGGCCATGGGCGGCGGCTTCGAGATCGCCCTGGCCTGCGACATCGTCATCGCCTCCGACAAGGCGACCTTCGCCCTCCCCGAGCCCAAGGTCGGCCTGGCCGCCGGCGCCGGCGGTATGCAGCGCCTCTCACGCATGATCCCGCTCAAGAAGGCGATGGGCATGATGCTGACCGGCCGGCATGTCCCAGCCAAGGAAGGTCACGAGCTGGGCTTCGTCACCGAGGTGGTGCCGCACGCCGAGCTGATGACGGCGGCCAAGCGATGGGCCAACGACATTCTTGCCTGCTCGCCGATGTCGGTGCGCGCCACCAAGCAGGTCGTGATGCGCTCGCTGGACACGCCGTCGCTCGAGATCTCGATGCGCAATCAGCACTATCCGGCCTTCATCGCCATGGCCCAGAGCGAGGATACGGTCGAGGGTCCGAAGGCCTTCGCCGAGAAGCGCAAGCCCAACTGGAAGGGGCGCTGAAAAAGAAACGCAGGCTGCATTTGCACAGCGGCCGGGCCGCGTTGACTCGCAATCCTTCATCAATGAAGAGGTTTTCTTAATAAACGCTCATTGATGAAGGGAAACGCCATGTCTTCCAAGCTGCTCGGCCGCCGCCAAGTCACGATGGGAGCGACGATGGGCGTGGCGACACTCGCCACGCCGTTGCTGGTCAGGGCGCAGGAGCAGCCGATCAAGGTCGGCACGATCTTCCCGTTGTCGGGGCCGGCCGGTCCGAACGGCCAGGCCTGCACCCATGCAGTGCAGGTCGCGGCTGAAATGATCAACGCCAAGGGCGGCGTCCTGGGACGCAAGATCGTCCTGGTCAGCAAGGACGACGAGAGCACGCCGGCGGTGGGCGTGACGCGGGCCAACGAGATGGCCAACGAAAAAGTCGCGGTGGTGATCGAAGGCTGGAACAGCCCGGTGACACTCGCCATGCAACCCGTGCTGGCGCGCGCCGACATCCTCGACATCACGGCCGTCTCGAAGGCCGATCCGATCCTGGCCGGCCAAGCCAATCCTTTCGCGGTGCGCATCAACAGCTCGAACGGGCAGGACGGCTCTGTGATCGCCGACATCCTGGCGAACCGGCTGAATGCCAAGCGCATCGGCTTCCTCAGCCAGAACGACGCGTACGGCAACGGCGCACAGTCGGTGATCGAGGCCGAGCTCACCAAGCTCGGCAAGCCGTGGGAGAAGGTCGTCACCGAGCAGTTTCCGTTCAAGCAGACCGACTTCCGCGTCAGCCTCGCCAATGTGAAGCAGGCCAAGCCCGACGCCGTCGTGGCGATCAACTCGGCGGAGTCCTCGGGCATGCCGGCATTGATCCAGCAGTATCGCCAGGCCGGCATCGAGGGCACCTTGGTCGGCGCCGTCGGCACCATCCTGCCGACCGTGTTCAGGATCGCGGGTGAGGCGATGACCGGCGTGGTCTCAGCCGACATCTACTTCCCCGACCTGCCGCCGTTCGACGGCATCAAGGAGAACATCGAGTTCGTCGCTGCCTACAAGAAGGCGCACAACGAGCTGCCCGACAAAGGCGCGGCTCTGGGTGCGGCAGCCCTCGAAGTCTGGGCTAGTGCCGCCAACACGACCAAGAGCCTCGATCGCAAGACCGTCGCTGCCGCGATCCGCGGCAAGACGGTGCCGGGCACCATCCTGGGCAACCTCACCTTCGCCGCCAACGGCCAGGCGCAGCACAAGGATACCGTGTTCAAGGTCGTCGACGGCAAGACGGCGAAGCTCGAGGTCCTGAAGTAGTTGAACACCGCGGCAACGATCAGCAACGGGCGCCCTCACCTCGCCGTCGAAGGCCTGACCGTGCGCTACGGCGCGCTGACGGCCTTGTCCGACATGAGCTGGCAGGTGTCCGGCGGCGAAGTGCTGGGCATTATCGGGCCGAATGGTGCGGGCAAGAGCTCGTGCTTTGCAGCCGTGACCAACGCCGTGCGCCGCCAGGGTAGCGTAAAGCTCGACGGCCGCGACGTCGGCGATATGCCGACGCACGAGCTGGCGCGCCTCGGCCTGCGGCGTACCTTCCAGCACAACGCCTTCTTCGGCGAGCTGTCGCTGCTCGAGAATGCCGCCGCCGCCATGCTGCGCGAGCATTCGACTCCCCTCGCCCAGTCGCTGGCCCTGCCCTGGCGCGAGACGGCAACGCGCCGTCGCGGCGAAGCGGCCGCTGCCGAGCTGCTGTCCTCTTTCGGCATCGCCGCCTCGGAACACGGAAAGCGGCCGGGCGACATTGCCTACGGCACACAGCGCCTGCTCTCCATCGTGCTGGCCTACGGCGCCGGCGCACGCGCCTTGCTGATCGACGAGCCGGCGGCCGGCACCGGAGGCACCGACATGAAGATCCTCGCCGATCTGCTGATCGATCTGCGGCGCCGCGGCGTCGCGGTGGTGGTGATCGAGCACCACATGGACCTCATCATGGCGATCGCCGATCGCATCGTGGTGATCGACCAGGGCCGCAAGCTGGCCGAGGGAACGCCGGCCGAGATCCAGCGCAACGATGCCGTGCTCGAAGCCTATCTGGGCCGCGCCGCATGACCGCTGCCCTCGAAGCCCGAGGACTGACCGTCCGCTACGGCGGCAATCTTGCCGTCGACGGCATCGATGTCACGGTCGGCGCCGGCCACATGGTCGGCATGGTCGGTGCCAATGGTGCCGGCAAGAGCACACTGATCAATGCGCTGGCCGGCTGGTCGCGCGGAGCCCCGACCGTGCGCGGCGCCGTGCGGCTGGGCGAGCAATCGATGGACGGCCTGCCGCCGCATCGCCGCGCCCATGACGGCCTGGTGCTCGTCCCCGAAGGCAAAGGCATCTTCGCCGAGCTGACGGTGATGGAGAATCTTGCACTGGTGAAGCCGCCCGCCGACACGACCGGGCGCCATGCCTTCACCATGGACGACATCTTCGACCTCTTCCCGCGGCTCGCCGAGCGGCGCAGTCACAAGGGACGCATGCTGTCGGGCGGCGAGCGCCAGATGGTGGCGGTGAGCCGCGCCTTGCGTGCCGCACCGAAGGTGCTGCTGCTCGACGAGCCGTCGGCGGGCCTCGCGCCACGCCTGGTGCTCGAACTGCTGACAACCATGCGTGGCCTGGTCGATCGCGGCCTGTCGCTGCTGCTGGTCGAGCAGAACGTGCGTGCAACGCTCGAGCTGGTCGACGAACTCTACCTGCTGGAGCGCGGCAAGGTCGTCGCCAAGGGCACGGCCGCTGCCATGAAGAACGACCCGCGCATCCTCGAAGCCTATCTCGGAAGCCTCACCGCATCATGAACCGGCGGCCATGAATCTCGCGCAACAGCTCATCAACGGCCTGGTCCTGGGCTCCGGCTATGCCCTGGTGGCGATCGGCTGGACGGTGCTCCTGGGGGCCGCCCGGCTGGTCAACTTCGCCCACGGCCAGCTCTACATGCTGGGCGCCTTCGTCGCCTGGGCGGTCATGCACAAGCTCGGCGTGAGCTACTATCTTGCCGTGCCGCTCGCGGTGCTGGCACTCGGCCTGCTGGGCGTGCTCCTGCAGGTGATGATGCTGCCGTTGGTCATGCAGCAGAACCTCACCAGCCTGATGATCGTCACGTTGGGCTTCGGCTACGTCTTCACCGGCGGCGCCTCGAAGATCTTCGGCGGCGATCCGCAATCCTTCGTAAGTCCGCTGACGGCTGCCAGCATCCGCTTCGGTGAGGTCTGGTTCACCTGGGCCGACGTGGTGACGCTGGTGGGCACGCTGATCCTCTTCGCGCTGCTCTGGCTGGTCCTGAACCGGACGCGCACCGGGGCGATCGTCCGGTCGGTGGCCGAGGATCCCAAGCTCGCGCAGCTCTTCGGCATCAACGCAGCCTTCGTCTATATCGGTGTCTTCGTCTTCGAATGCGCCGCCGTCGCACTGGGCGCCGGCCTGGTGGCGCCGCGCAGCCCGATCCTGACCAGCATGGGCTTCGACGAGGTGATCCTGACCTTCGTGATCGTCGTGCTGGGCGGCATCGGCAGCGTCGGCGGTAGCCTGCTGGCCGGCTTCGGCCTCGGCATGTTCACCGCCCTGTTCGGCGCCCTGGTGTCGCCGGCCCATACGACGGCCGCCGCCTTCCTCGTGCTGCTGGCGGTGCTGGTGCTGCGGCCCGGCGGATTGGCGGCGAAATGATCAAGCGTCACGCCACCTCCTTCGCCCTGTTGCTGGCAGGCCTTGCCTACTTCGTGCCGAGCGTGGCGGGCGGCGCACCGGCCGCCTACACGGCCTGCACGACGATCGCCATCCTCGCCGTCATGGCCTACGGCGCCGATCTCGTCCTCTCCTATCTCGGTGAGGTGAGTCTCGGCCACACCGTCTTCTGGGCAGCCGGCGGCTACAGCGCCGCCATCCTGGCGGTGAATTACGGCTGGAACGGCTGGGCGACGGCCGGCGGCGCGGTGGTGGTGTCCCTCGTCTTCGCCTGCCTGCTCGGGCTCGCCACCTTGCGCACGCGAGAGTTCGTCTTCTCGCTGGTGACCTATGCCGCCGCCGTGGTCGCCATGGAGATCGCCTTCAACTGGTCCTATCTCGGCGGCTCGGACGGCGTCGTCGGTATCCCGCCGCTCGACCTGCCGCTTCTCGGCTGGAAGTTCGGCGGCGCCACCAACGACGAGCTGTGGCCGATCGCCTGGCTGCTGCTGATGGCGACGTTGCTGTTCATTCATCGCTTCCGCCGATCGCGCCTCGGCACCAGCGCTCTGATGGTGCAGATGAACCCCGACCTCGCGACCGCGCTGGGCGTCGACGCGCGTCGCGTGCGACTCGCCGTGTTCGTGACGTCCGCGCCGATCTCGGCATTGGCCGGCTGGCTCTACGCCTACCAGCGCGCCTATGTCGGCACCGACATGTTCGAGACCTACTTCCTGGTCCTGATGCTGACGGCGATCGTCATCGTCGGCCGGCGCTTGCTGCTCGGCCCGCTGATCGGCACGGCGCTGATCATCGTGCAGCAGAACTTCTTCTCGATCGGCGGCGACGGCGACAAGATCGTGCTGGGCGCCGTCCTCGCTGCGATCCTACTGCTCTGGCCCAAGGGCCTGGTCGGCTTCCTGGATCTGCTCGCCAACCGGCGCCGCCCCGCTCCGCAGAACGAGGACTGATTTTCCACCGCCCCCAATTCGCGCCTCGCAGTCGCTTGACTCATTTGGTCGGACCATTGAATATTCTTACCAATATTCGAAAAACGACCAAGGAGAGGAAATGCCCGTCGTCCCGCAAGGCTTCGCCCTGGGCGAAATGCTGGCCGTGCTGCTGGCGCGCGATATGGCCGATGGCGAGAAGGCGATCGTCGGCACCAACTCCGACATCCAGGTCGCCGCCTGCAACCTGGCGCGGGCGCGCCACGCCCCTCACCTCTGGTGGGTGTCGGGTCCAGGCGGCATGACCAACCCGACCGAGGGCATCGTCCGCCCCGCCGCCGATGCCGAGAACATCGCGGTCGCTCAGGCGGTGATGGACCTGCCGCAGATGATCGATTTCATCGACTGGCAGGTGCACTTCTTCGACTTCGCCATTCTGGGTGCCCTGCAGACCGACCGTTTTGGCAACATCAACACGGTCTGCGTCGGCGACCACGCCAAGCCGAAGCTGCGCGGCCCCGGCACCGTGGGCATCAGCGCGCTCTGCGGCCTCTCCAAGCGCTTCTACATCATGATGACGCGCCACGACCGCGGCGCCTTCGTCCCCAAGGTCGACTTCGTCTGCGGCGCCGGCCACATGAGCGGCGGCAGCTCGCGCACCGACGCCGGCCTGCCCGAGGGTGGCCCTCGCCTGGTCGTCACACCGCTCGGCGTCTTCGACTTTGAGCCGGCGAGCAAGGCCATGCGCGTGCACTCCCTGCACGAGGGCGTGACGATCGAGGAGGTGCGCGACAATACCGGCTTCGACCTCGTGGTGCCCGACAGCATCCAGCGCACGTCCCCGCCCGACGCCGAGGAATTGTTTGTCCTGCGCCGCGCCGTCGACACGACCGGCGTGCTCGCCGCCAAGTTTCCCTGGCCGAAAGCCAACTGAGGTCCGCCATCATGCACAACTATCATTTCGAGGAGCACCACCTGCTGCTGCGCGACCAGGTGCGCAAGATGGTGGAGAAGCACGTCGCCCCGATCGCCTCCGAGATCGACGAGAACAACCGCTTTCCCGACGAACTGGTCGAGATCTTCGGCGACATGGGGCTGCTGCAGCTCTGGGTGCCCCAGGAATATGGCGGCCCGGGCGGCGACCTCACCTCGGTCTGCCTGGTCAAGGAGGAGATCGCCAAGGTCTCCGAGTCGGCCGCCCTGCTCGCCGCCAACAATTCCTTCGGCCTGATCCTGCCGATCCTGAACTTCGGCACCGAAGAGCAGAAGCGGCACTATCTCGGCCTCTCGGCCAAGGGCCGCACCCTGACCGCCGTGGCGATCACCGAGCCCAACACCGGCTCCGACGTCTCCTCGATGAAGACGCGTGCGGTGAAGGACGGCGACAGCTGGGTGCTGAACGGCGGCAAGATCTACATCACCTTCGGCTCGGTCGCGCACTTCATCCTGGTGTTCGCCCGCACCAGCGAAGGCAAGGGTGCCAATGGCATCTCCGCCTTCATCGTCGACACCAAGAGCACGGGATTCTCCTTCGGCAAGGAGGACCGCAAGATGGGCATTCGCGGCGTGCCCAACGTGCCGATCTTCTTCGATAACGTGCGGGTGCCGGCCGAAAACATGATCGGGCCCGAAGGCCAGGCCTTCAAGACCTGCATGCGCATTCTCGATCTCAACCGCCCGACGGTCGGCGCGACCGCAGTCGGGTTGGCGCAAGGCGCGATCGACGTTGCCACCGACTATGCGCGGCAACGCCAGCAGTTCGGCCGGCCGATCGGCGAGTTCCAGGGCATCCAGTTCATGCTGGCCGACATGCAGATACAGACCGAAGCGGCGCGCTGCATGCTCTACGACTGCACGCGCATGGCCGACCGCCAGGATTGGGACGGCTTCTCGGCCAAGGCATCGATGGTGAAGTGCTTCGCCAGCGACACCGCCATGAAGGTGACGACCGACGCCGTGCAGATCTTCGGCGGCGCGGGCTACATGCGCGACTTCCCGGTCGAGCGCTTCATGCGCGACGCCAAGATCAACCAGATCTTCGAGGGCACCAACCAGATCCAGCGCCTGGTGATCGCCCGCCACATGCTGCGAGGCTGATCCCCCATGACGACCTCCATGACGACTTCGGCCAAGATCAAGAGCCTCGGCGACGTTCTCGCCGTCGTCGAAAGCGGCATGACCGTGGGCATCGGCGGCTGGATCTTCCACGGCCAGCCGATGGCCCTGATCCGCGGCCTGATCGCCAAGGGCGTGCGCGACCTGACCCTGGTGCCCGCCCCGGGCAGCATCGCGCCCGACATGCTGATCGGTGCCGGTTGCGTCAAGGAGACGGCTTGCGTCTTCATCAGCTTCGAGCATCTGGGGCTCGCTCCCAACTTCCGGCGCGCCGCGCAATCGGGCGCCGTGAAGGTGCTGGAAATGGATGGGCCGGGCATCGCCGGCGGCTTGCGCGCCGGTGCCTGCGACCTGCCCTACGGCTTGATCCCCGATCTCGGCACGGACCTGCCCAAGGTCAATCCCCAGGGTTACCGCAAGGCGCGCGTGCAGGAAGGCAGCCGACCGCTGCTCGAAGTGCCGGCGATCAAGCCCGACGTGCTGCTGCTGCACGGCCAGCAGGCCGACGAGGAAGGCAACGTGCAGTATTTCGGCGCGGGCTACTTCGACCTTCTGATGGCGCAGGCGTCCAAGCACGTGATCTGCTCGGTCGATCGCATCGTGCCGACGAGCACGGTCCGGCAGTCGGCACGGCTCACGAAGATCCCGTCGGCCTTCGTCGATACCATCGTGGTGACGCCGTTCGGCGCCCATCCCGGCTGCAGCCCCGGCCTCTACGATCAGGACGAGGCGCATCTCAAGGCCTATGTGGCGGCGAGCCGCGACCAGAAGTCGTTCGATGCCTATCTCGATACCCATGCGCGCGGCGGCGAGGCCGCCTATCGCGAGCGGATCGGGGCCGCCGCACTTGCCGGCCTGACCGCGGGCGATGGCGGCAATAGAGGGGCCGCGTCATGACCCAGGCCTTCGCGCCCCTCAAGCGTCATCGGCTGTCGGATCAGGTCTCGACCGAGATCCAGGCGCGGATCGCGTCCGGCGACCTGCGCTCGGGCGACAAGCTGCCGCCGGAGCGCGAGATGGCAGAGAGCTTCGGCGTTAGCCGCGGCGCGGTGCGCGAGGCGCTGCGAAGCCTCGAGCGTACCGGCCTCGTCGCGCTGCAGGCCGGCGCTCAGGGCGGCGCCTTCATCGGCGAGGGCAATCCCGAACTGATCGGCGACAGTTTCCGCAACCTCTATCAGCTCGGCAGCGTCTCGCTCGACGAGCTCACCGAGGCACGGCTGTGGCTGGAGACGACGGTGACGCGCATCGCCTGCGCCCGTGCCACCGACCAGGACATCGCCGCGCTGACCGCCAATGTCGACGAGGCCGAGCGCCTGCTGCTGGCCAAGCGCTACAACGACAAGATCGACGTCCATATCGAATTTCACAGGCTGCTGGGCCGCGCCACCCACAACGCCGTCATGGTCATGCTGATGGACGCGCTGATGCAGGTGATGCGCGACTTCGCCCACAGTGCCGGCGGCGAGCGTAACGATCTCACCATCAGGGCGCGGCGGCGTTTCCTCGCGAAGCTCGGGGCGCGTGACGCCGACGGTGCGGTGGCAGCGATGACCGAGCATCTCGAAAGCCTGCAGGTGCGCTACCGCGATCGCATGAAGACGGGGGCGCGGCGATGAAGCCTCCAATGGCTCCCTCGACAAGCCCCCTCGCCGGCCTGCGCGTTCTCGACTTCACCAGCATGATCGCCGGCCCCTACTGCACGCGCCTGCTGGCCGATTGCGGCGCCGAGGTGCTGAAGGTCGAGGAGCCGCACGGCGACCACATGCGCAGCCGCCCGCCGCTGCGCGACGGCCACAGCACCTATTTCGGTCATCTCAACGCGGGCAAGAAGAGCGTCGTGCTCGACCTCAAGAGCGATGCCGGCCGTGAGGCCGCGCGCCGGCTGGCGGCGTCGAGCGACGTCGTGGTCGAGAACTTCCGGCCGGGCGTGATGCGCCGGCTCGGCCTCGACTATCCGACGCTGGCCGGTCTCCGGCGCGACCTGATCTACTGCTCGATCTCGGGCTTCGGCCAGAGCGGCCCGCGCGCCGAGCAGCCGGCCTATGCGCCGGTGGTCCATGCCGCCAGCGGCTTCGACCAGGTCCAGTTCTCCTATCAGGACGATCAGCCGAAGCCGGCAAAGACCGGCATCTTCGTCGCCGACGTCCTGGCTGCCGTCTACGCCTTCGGTGCGGTGCAGACGGCACTGGTCGGCAGGTTGCGCCATGGCAACGGCCAGTTCATCGACGTGGCGCTGATGGATTCGATGATCAACCTGCTGGTCTTCGAATGCCAGGAGGCGCAATTCCCGTCCAAGGAGCGCCGTCCGCTCTACGTACCCATGCAGGCGCGCGACGGCTTCGTGATCGTGGCGCCGGTGAACCAGCGCAACTTCGAGCAGCTGGCCGATGCGACCGGCCACCCCGAATGGAAAAGCGACCCCCGCTTTGCCACGGTCGCGGCGCGTACGACCCATTGGGACGCCTTGATGGCAGCGGTCGAAGGCTGGACTTCGACGCAGACGGCGCGGGCCTGCGAAGATCGACTGATGAAAGCGGGTGTGCCCTGCTCGCGCTACCTCAGCATGGCCGAGGCGCTGGCCGATCCGCAGCTCGCGGCGCGCGGGGCCCTGGCGACGGTGAGCGACGGCGCCGGCGATTTCCGCGTCCCCAATCCGCCGTTCCAGTTCGCCGATCACTCCGTGGGGGTCGCCCCGGCGGTTCCTGCGCTCGGCGCCGATACGGACGAGGTGCTCGCGCGCTTGAAATAACCAATCAATCGTCAAGTGGGAGGGAACAATGAGGGTGAGAAGAAGAAGTCTCTTGGGAGCGGCCGCGGCCACGATGCTGCTGCCGGGCGTGGCTCTGGCACAGTATCCCGACAAGCCGATCAAGCTGATCGTGCCTTACTCGCCGGGCGGCACGACCGACATCATGGCGCGCACCCTGCAGGAGCCGCTGTCCAAGGCGCTCGGCCAGACGGTGATCGTCGACAACAAGGCGGGCGCTGCTGGCGCCATCGGCACGCGACAGGTCGCGACCGCCCCGGCCGACGGCTACACGCTGATCTTCGGCAACAACGGGCCGAGCGCCATCACGCCGCTGATCCAGAAGGATGCCGGCTACGACCCGATCAAGGATTTCGCGCCGGTGTCGCTGGTCTCGATCGCGCCGCTCACCCTGGTGGTCCATCCCAGCGTGCCCGCCAACAACGTCAAGGAGCTGATCGCCTGGGCGAAGACCCAGCCGGGCGGCGTCGACTACGCGTCGGCGGGCGCGGGCTCGCTCGGCCATCTCGCGACCGAGCTGATGGGCAAGGAAGCCGGCATCAAGTTGAACCACGTGCCCTACAAGGGCCAGGCGCCGACCACCATGGCGGTGCTGAACGGCGAGGTGAAGCTCCTGCTCACCACCTCGTCTGATACGCAGGATGCCGCAGTCAAATCCGGCAAGCTGAAGCTGCTCGGCGTCTCGACCCCACAGCCCTCGCCGCTGATGCCAGGCGCGCCGACCATCGGCCAGTCGCTGCCGGGCTACGAGACCGTGGTCTGGTTCGGCATCCTGGCGCCGGCCGGAACGCCCGCCCCCGTGATCGACCGGCTGAACGCGGCGATCCGCACCGTGCTGTCGGATGCCGAGATCCAGAAGAAATTCATGGGCTATGGCTGCATTGCCACGGCCAGCACGCCGCAGCAATTCGCCGCCATGATCGCGGCCGAGGTGCCGAAGTGGAAGAGCGTGGTCGCGACGGCGAACATCACCACGCAGTAGGGCGCTTCAGACGAGCTTCCACTGCACCAGGGTGAAGGGCAGGTTCGCGTCGTCGTGTGGCTCGAACACCGCCTCCACCTCGGCGCCGATCTTCACCTCCTGCCGCGGATCGCCCAGCAGGTTGCCCAGCATGCGGACATTGCCGGCGTCCGGCAGCTCGACCAGGACCACGATGTAGGGGCCGTGATCCTTCAGCGCCGGATGTACGGGATGCCAGGGCCGTTCCCAGCTATAGATGCGCCCCTTCCCCGACACTTTGTGCCATCCCATGTCGAACGACAGGCACTTGTGGCAGATCCATTCCGGGCCCCACTGGAACGTGCCGCACTTGGTGCAGCGCTGGACCATGAGTTCGCCGCGACGGGTCGCCTCCCAGTAGGGCTTGTCGAGACCATCATTCTCCGGCGCAGGCGCCGGCAGGCCTTTTGGCAGGTAGCTCATAGCGTGGCCTCCGTACCGAGGATCATGCTGGAGACCGGCGTCACCATCGGGCCGGAGATCACCATGGAGACTTCCGCGTCGGGTACCTGCGAGGTCGACTGGCCGCGCAACTGCCGCACCGCTTCGATCTGCAGCTCGAGCCCGTGCATGTAGCACTCCGCCAGATTGCCACCCGACGTGTTGAGGGGCAGCTTGCCGGTCGGCGCCAGGAGGTTCTCGGGCGTCACGAACTCGTTGGCTTCCGCCGCCGTGAAGAAGCCGTGCTCGACCAAGCTCATCAGCACACCGCCGGTGAAGTTCTCGTAGCTCTGTACGACATCGACGTCCTTGGGCTTGACGCCGGCCATCTCGTAGAGCTGCGGCGCCACGGTGGTGAAGCTCGAGGTCGCATAGAGCGGTGCGTTGTGACCGCGGGCGCCGTTGCGATACTCCGAGCCCTGCGCCGAGCCCAGGAGATAGGCCGGTGCATGGCGGAAATCGCGTGCCTCCTCCGCCGGCACCAGGATCAGGGCGGCGGCGCCGTCATTCTCCATGCAGCAGTCGAACAGCCGCCAGGGCTCCACGATCCAGCGCGAGGCGTCGTAGGCCTCGGCGGTGAGCGGCCGGCCGTACATGACCGCGCGCGGGTTGGCCTGGGCATGATGGTAGGAGGCGAGTGCAATCGCCCGCTGCGCCCCCGCACCGATGCCGTTCTCGTGCAGGAAGCGCATAGCGCGCATGGCGAAGCGCTGTGCCGGCGACATCACCCCGTAGGGCGCGTTGAGCGCCGCCTCACCGCTCGCCGCTCCGCCCGGCGGCGCCGCGCCAAAGCGCTGGAACTGCCCCTGCGCCAGGGCGCGGAACACCACCACACAGTTGGCCATGCCGCAGGCCACAGCCGCCGCCGCATTGCCCATCGCGGCGGAGCCCCCGCCTCCGCCACCGCCCCAGTTCATGTTGGAGAAGCGCAGGGCCGGCAGGCCGAGCGCGGCAGCCAGCCGCGACGGCTCGTTGCGGTCGTTGGAGTAGGAGGCGAAGCCGTCGATGCGGCGAGGATCGATGCCGGCATCCACGCAGGCCGCCAGGATCGCCCGCAGGGCGAGCTTGAACTCGGAGACCGGCGCCTTGCCGTGCTTGTAGTATGTGGTCTCGCCGACACCGGCGACCGCCACCTTGCCGCGCAAGGTACGTGCGCTCATGACCGCCTTCTCCCGATCCGGTTCATCGCTTCCTCCTTCTTTCTTCGTCGCTGTCAGCCCGATGCCGGCGCCTCCAGGTCGAGCCGTTCCTCGAGCTGACGCTCGACGAGCATCAAGGCGCGCTGGCAGGCTTCGAGATCTTTGGCCGGTACGGTGGCGAGCATCCTCTTCTGGATCGATACGCCGACCCGGGCCGCACGCACCGCAAGGTCGCGGCCGGCGCGGGTCAGGTGAATGCCGCGTGCCCGACGGTCGGTCTCGTCCTCGCGCCGCTCGATCAGGCCACGGCGCTCGAGATTGTCGAGCAGGCGCACCAGCGAAGGCCCCTCGATCGACAGTGACGCCGCCAACTCCTTCTGCCGCACGCCGTCGCCCAGGCGGCGCACATGTACCAGCGGCCGCCACGTCGCCTCGGTCAGCCCCAGCACCCGCAGCTCGGCATCGACGGCCTGCCGCAGACGCCGCGCGATGCGCGCGACGCTGAAGGCAAAATCGAAGGGCTCGGCCGAAGGCATGGATAAAGATAGTATGCTAATCATCTAAATAGCAAGGACCGCGACGCATTGGAGCGTCGCGGTCATGAGCGCTAGCGTACGAAGATTCCTCATCCTGAGGAGCGGCCGCAGGCCGCGTCTCGAAGGATGGGCCTCAGGCGTGGTGCTCGGCCCCATCCTTCGAGACGCCGCGCTACGCGCGGCTCCTCAGGATGAGGATGTTGTTGGCTCTCCCAGAGAAGGGCTCTGTTACGTGTCCCTCACCTCCCCTTGAAGTTCGCCTTCCGCTTCTCGAGGAAGGCGTTGAGGCCTTCGAAATGGTCCTCGGTCGCGGCACAGGCGGCCAGGCCCTCGGCCTCGCGGTGGGAATGCTCGTCCCAGGAATTGTCGAACGAATTGCGGATCAGCTTCTTGGCAACGCCCAGCGCGAAGGTCGGGCCGTCGGCGAGCTTGCGCGCCATCTTCTCGGTCTCGGCGACGAGCTTGTCCTTGGGCACCACCCAATTGAGGATGTTGTTGTCCTTGGCTTCCTGCGCCGAGAAGCGCTCACCCAGCAGGGCGATCTCGAGCGCCTTGCGCTCCCCCACCACGCGCGGCAGGAAATAGGTCGCGCCGCCGTCGGCCGAAAGGCCGATATGGCGGTAGGCCAGCGTGAAGAACGAATCGTCGCTGGCGATCGCCAGATCGCAGTTCAGGATCAGCGACAGGCCGAAGCCCGCAGCGGCGCCCTGCACCGAGGCCAGCACCGGCTTGTTCATGCGGCGGATCTGGTAGATCGCCTGATGCGCCTTCACCACGCGCATCTCGAAGCCCGCGAGATGGGCCTCGCGCTCGGTGGTCAGCGACTTGTGGAAGCCGCGGATATCGCCGCCCGCCATGAAATGCGTGCCGGCGCCGCGGATCACCACGCAGCGCACCTTGGGATCTTTTTCGAAAGCCGCACTGTGCTCGATCAGGAGATCGCGCATCTCCATCGACAGCGCATTGAGCTGCTCCGGACGGTTTAGGGTCAGCCAGCCGATGCCGTCTTTGACTTCGGCGAGAACGTGCGGTGCGGACATGCGGATGCTTCCTTCGACGATGATGCGGGCTCAGTTTGCCGCAAACGATCGTCGAGCCAATCGGCAATTTCGTCCCAGCGCTGTCGTGGCATCGACTTGCGGAAAAAGCCGAAGTGGCCAACCGCGTCGACGCCGAGATCGGCCGGCGCCAGATGGCGCCGTTCGACTGCTGCGTTGGGATAATAGGAACACAACGCCTCGACGGCCGCGAACGGCGCCAGCGGATCGTCGGTGAAGCTCATCCAGCGCAACGGGAAGTCAACGTCGGCATTGTGTGGCCGGAGCGGCGCTCCGGCGCCGTCGCAAACATAGTGGCGCGAACGGCCCCAGCGCGCCCAACTGCGCGCCACGCTGCCGGGCAGATCGGCCGTGCCGATCCACGAGCCGGGAAAGCGGCCGGTCATGGCGGTCAGGCTCGGGATCAGCAGCCACCACAGCGCCAGCATGCGCAATCGCCGGCGGCCGGCCGGCCAATGCCGCCAATGGCCGCTCTGGCTGCAGATCAGCACGGCCGCGTCGAGGTTGCCAATATTGTCGGCAAGGCCCAGCACCTGACCGCCCAGCGAATGGCCGATCAGGGCACGCGGCGCACCAGGCACGAGCGCCGCGAGATGGTCGATCATCGAGGCTTGGTCGATGGCACCCCACTGCTCCATGGTCGTGCTGCCTGGCTTGTCCGAGCCGCCGAGGCCGCGATAGTCGTAGGTGAGCACCGTGAAGCCGCGATCGGCGAGATGGCGGGCGAAGGCGCCATAGAACTGCCGCGGAATGCCCGTGCCGCTGTTCAGCAGGACGGCGCGGCCGTTCGGCTGCGTAGGTTCGAAAAGTGTCGCTGCGAGTTTGATGCCGTCGCGGGCGGCGAGAAGCAGGTCCATGCCGCCACTGCAGCGCGCTGCGACAGCGACGACAAACGCATTGGCAGGCACCTGCCGTGAATGGGATTCAGCCCGGCGTGCGGTGGGGTGCGAACAGGATGATGCCGGCACCGAGCAGGCAGACGGCCGCCCCGGTGAGATCCCAGCGGTCCGGCCGCGTGCCTTCGACCAGCCAGAGCCAGACCAGAGTGGCGGCAATATAGACCCCGCCATAGGCCGCATAGGCCCGGCCGGCAGCGTCGACTTCGATGCGGGTCAGCAGCCAGGCAAAGAGCGCCAGCGCCACGCCACCGGGCAGCAGCCACCAGGCCGAAGCGCCGAGGCGCATCCAGGACCAGACGGCAAAGCAGCCGGCAATTTCGAGGAAGGCAGCGCCGACCGAAGCGAGAAGCGATTTCATGCCGCTCTCATGGCAGCGATTTCTCCCACGAGCCAGCGGCGCAGTGCACGGATCGCCGGCACCGATCTTTCGCGTGGTCGGCAGACGAACCAGATCTGGCCTTGCGTCGGCACTGCCGGCCCGACGCGCACCAGCGCACCGGAAGCGATCTCGCTCTCGATCAATGGCTCGAAAGCCAGCGCAACGCCGAGCCCATGCACGGCGGCCCGCACGGCCGCGCCCATGCCGTCGACCTGCATGCCCTTGGCGGCGCCGCGACGTTCGACAAAGGCTGCGGCGTCGAGGCCGGCGCCGCGCGCCCATTCCGGCCACGGCATGCCGAACGGCGAGACGCGCACCAGCGGCGCCCGCAGGAGGTCGGCCGGTTCCTCGAGCTTCAGGCGTTGCGCCAAGGCCGGCGACGTGACCGGGACAGCGTGCAAGTCCAGAACCTTTTCTGCAGCGACATCGGGCCAGCTGCCGTCGCCATAGCGCAACGCCACGTCGACCAGGCCAGCCTCCATGTCGACCATGCGTGGGCTCGCTTCGACCTGCAGCTCGATGGCGGGATGGGCATCGAGGAACTGTCCGAGCCGTGGCAGCAGCCAGTGCGAAGCGAAGATCGGCACGGCCGAGACACGCAGCCGACGCGCCCCCGCCCCCTGCTGCGCCATTGCCCGCACGAGCTCGCCGAACGCACGGCCGGTCGTGGCGGCGAGCTGGCGGCCGGCCGGCGCCAGGGCGACACCCCGCGGCCCGCGCTCGAACAGCTTCTCGCCGAGCTGGCGCTCTAGACCGGCGATGCGGTGGCTCACCGCCGAGGCAGTGATGTGCAGCTCCTCGGCTGCCGCCTTGAACGACCCGGTGCGCGCGGCAAGCTCGAAAGCCTGCAACGCCAGCAAGTCACGCGAGGTCAGCACGGTCGTTCACGACCGCGCCGGCTAGAAGGCTTCGGCCGGCAGCGCCATCAGGGTCGAGGCACCGGCCTTGATCTGATGGTTGAGCGATACGGTCTGCGGCAGCACGCGCGCCAGGTAGAAACGCGCCGTGGCGATCTTGGCCTCGTAGAAGGCGTTGTCGTTGCCGTTGGCCAGTCCCTTGTGAGCCGCGACGACGATGCGGTTCCACATGAAGGCCATGGCGGTGAGCGCCATCAGGCGCAGCAGGTCGGTCGCCGCTCCGCCCGCCTCGTCGGGGTTCTTCATGGCGTTCTGCATCAGGAACAGGGCGGAGTCCTGCACGCGGCCCAACGCCTTCTCGAGCGGCTCGACGAATTCCTTCATCTTGTCGTCGGCCTTGTGCTTGGCGATGAAGGATGAAATCTCGCCCAGCAGGCGCTGCGCCGCCGCCCCGCCCTTCATCGGCAGCTTGCGGCCGACCAGGTCGAGCGCCTGGATGCCGTTGGTGCCTTCGTAGAGCTGAGTGATGCGAGCGTCGCGCACCAGTTGCTCGACGCCGTTCTCGCGGATGAAGCCATGGCCGCCGTAGGTCTGCACGGCGAGATTGGCGCATTCGCTGCCCATGTCGGTGAAGTGCGCCTTGATGATCGGCGTCAGCATCTGGACGAGGTCGTCGGCGGCGGCGCGCTTTTCGGCGTCGGGGTGGCGGCTCGCCTCGTCGATCAGCATGCCGACCCACAGCGACAGGCCGCGCGCCGCTTCGGTGAACGACTTCTGGATCATCAGCATGCGCCGCACGTCGGGATGCACGATAATGGGATCGGCGGGGCCGTTGGCGTTCTTCGGACCGGTCAGCGACCGGCCCTGCAGGCGGTCGCGCGCATAGGCGACGGCGCTCTGATAGGAGGTCTCGGCGATGCCCAGCCCCTGCATGCCGACGCCCAGTCGGGCCGCGTTCATCATCACGAACATCGCCGACATGCCCTTGTTCAACTCGCCGACCGGCCAGCCGGTCGCGCCGTCGAGGTTCATGACGCAGGTCGCGTTGGCCTTGATGCCCATCTTGTGCTCGATGGCGCCGCAGCGGATGCCGTTGCGCTCCCCCACCGACCCATCGGCCTTGGACAGGAATTTCGGTACAAGGAAGAGCGAGATGCCCTTGGTGCCGCCCGGCGCATCCGGCAAGCGCGCCAGCACGAGATGGAGAATGTTCTCGGCGAGATCGTGTTCGCCCGCGGAGATGAAGATCTTGGTGCCGGTGATCTTGTAGCTGCCGTCGGCCTGCGGCTCGGCCTTGGTGCGCAGCATGCCGAGATCGGTGCCGCAATGGGGCTCGGTCAGGCACATCGTGCCCGTCCAGGTGCCGTCGGTGAGCTTGGGCAGGTAGCGCTTCTTGAGCTCGTCGGAGCCGTGCCGCGACAGGGCCTCGTAGGCGCCGTGGCTCAGCCCCGGATACATGGCGAAAGCTTGGTTCGAGGCGGTGAACATTTCCTGCAACGCAAAGCCCACCGTGGCCGGCAGCCCCTGTCCGCCATACTCGGGATCGCAGGTCACGGCCGTCCAGCCGCCTTCGGCGAACTGCTTGTAGGCCTCCTGGAAGCCCTTGGGCGTGCGGACCACGCCGTTCTCGTAGTGGCAGCCCTCTTCGTCGCCGGTGCGGTTCAGCGGGAACAGCACGTTCTCGCAGAGCTTGGCGGCCTCCTCGAAGATGGCGTGGACAGTGTCCGGCGTCGCTTCTTCGTAGCCCGGCAGCTTGGCCAGCGACGAGACGTCGAGCACTTCGTTCAGAACGAACTGGATGTCCTTGATCGGGGCCTTGTAGACGGCCATCGCTGCCTCCTCAGACGTTTCTTCGACCTAATCACGCTCGGGCTAATCACCCTCGGGATCGACGCCGCGCTGCCGCAACTCGGTGCTGACCTGGCTTTCGACTTCCCTGAACTCGTTGATGTGCTGATCGAGATCGGCGCGCTTGCGCTCGAGATCGGCGATATGGAGCTGGCTGCGGCGCAGAAGCTCGCGCAATTGCTGCACGCCGGTACGATCGACCTGGTAGAGATCGAGCAGCTCGCGGATCTCGGCGAGCGAGAATCCCAGCCGCTTGCCGCGCAGGATCCAGCCGAGCCGCGTGCGATCGCCCACACTGTAGAGACGCGTCATCCCCTGGCGGCGCGGCTTGATCAGGCCTTCATCCTCATAAAAGCGGATCGTGCGGGGCGTGATCGCAAACTCGCGCGACAGTTCGGCGATGCTATAGATGCGCTGGGTGTCGCGCGGCACGGCGCCTTTGGCCGAAGAGGAAGCGGCGACGGACATGGTAACGAAGTCATAGTTAACGTTTACGTAAACGTCAATCCAAGTTAACGTAAACGGAAGGGAATGAAATGGCCATCTATCAGCTGAACGATCGCGTACCGGTGATTCCGAAGTCCTGCTACATCGCCGAGGAAGCGACGATCATCGGTTCGGTGATCCTGGGCGAGAATGTGAGCATCTGGCCCGGCGCCGTGTTACGCGGCGACAATGAGCCGATCGTGATCGGCGATGGCAGCAACGTCCAGGAACTCTCCGTGCTGCACACCGATCCCGGTGCCCCGCTCACCATCGGCAAGAACGTGACGGTCGGCCATCAGGTGATGCTGCATGGCTGCACGATCGGCGACGGCTCGCTGATCGGCATCCAGTCGGTGGTGCTGAACCGGACGGTGATCGGCAAGGATTGCTTGGTCGGTGCTGGCGCCGTCGTGACCGAAGGCAAGACCTTTCCTGATCGATCGGTGATCTTCGGCTCACCCGCCAAGGCCGTGCGCGAACTCAGCGAGGAGAACGCCACCCGCCTCGCCATGAGCGCGGAAAGCTACGTCAGGCGCGGCCGGGACTTCAAAGCGAGCCTGAAGCGCATTGGCTGACAGAAGTACGGTCATGATAACGGCACTCGATCACCTCACGATCGGCGGTTCCCTCAAGGTCTATGAGACCTTGCTCGGGCGCTGTCCAATCGAGGGGCAGCTGCGCACGGCCAATGTCGGGCTCACCTTCGCGGACGGACCGCCCGGCCTTCGATCGATGACCTTCTCGACCGGCGACCTCGCGAAGGCGGCAACCCTGCTCGAGCGGCGCGCCGTGCCGTTCGTCCAAGACGACGACAGGCTGTCCTTCGAAGGACATGGCGTGGCGATCGCCATCGCCGCCGAGACAATGCCCGTGCCCTCCCCTTGCATCGACGATGAAGCAGCCTGCGTGTCCGGCCTCGACCATGTCGTGATCCGCACGCCCAACCCGGAGCGCGCCGTCGCCTTCTATGCCGGACGGCTCGGGCTCGATCTCCGCCTCGACCGCAGCAACCCGAAATGGGGGTCGCGGCTTCTGTTCTTTCGCTGCCGCGACCTTGTGGTCGAGATCGCTCACGATCTGAAGAAAGGCGTGTCGGACGGTCCTGACGATCTGTGGGGGCTTTCCTGGCGAGTGCCCGACATCGCCAAGGCCAATGCCCGCCTGAAGGCAGCGGGCCTCGAGGTCTCGGAGCCACGCGACGGCCGCCGGCCGGGCAGCCAGGTCTTCACGGTCAAGACTCGGACGGAAGGCGTTCCCACCATCGTGATCGGCGGCGTCGGGCGCTGGTAGAGTTGGGTATGCGCGTCCTTGTTGCCAGCCTTCTCGTCCTGATCGTCGCGGCCTGCACTCAAGCGCCGCCGTCGGGCAAGCCCCCTGCCAAACCTGTCGTCTCCGCCGCCGATCTGCCGCCGCTCGGGCCATGCCCCGCCTCCTCCTGGAGGCCAGAGGCTCCGCCCCCTACCGCCAGCGCCAAGACGTCGATGGTCCTGCTGGCGGTCGGCGAATGGGGCCGTTTCGGCAAACAGGTCATCACCTATGCCGACAATGCGCCGCCGCGCACCGAGCAGCTCGGCATCAAGGAACGCGAAGCGCCGCAGCGCATCGGCGACTACTGGAATGCCGTCGACAAGCCAGGCCGCACCGGCCTCGACGACATCCCCTGGTCGGCGGCCTTCATCTCATGGACGATAGAGAGCGCAGGTGTGCCGCGCGATCTCTTCTGCCCGAACGCTACCCATACGATCTACGTGGAGAGGATGGTCGAACGGACGAAGAAGCCCGGCGCCGTCTTCATTCCGCATGCACCGAGCGAACGCGCCCCGAAGGTCGGAGACCTCATCTGCGCCTCGCGCAACGGCAGTGGCACGACCTTGCAGAACCTCAATCGCGGCGCCGGACATTGCGATATCGTTGTCGATGTCTGGCAAGGTCAGCTTGCTGCAATCGGCGGCAACGTCGGCGACTCCGTCACGCGCAGTGTCTTTCCACTGGACGCGAACGGCTTTTTATCGCCCTTATCCGGCCGACCATTCTTCGCCGTCATCGAAAACCGACTCCCTTAGGAAGGACCATGTCTTCGCTGTACGACTACATCATCGTGGGTGCCGGATCGGCCGGCTGTGCGCTCGCTGCGCGTTTGGCCTGGGGCCGCCCCAAGCTCAGGATCCTGGTGCTCGAAGCCGGCGGTCCCGACAAGTCGTTCCTGCTGAAGATGCCCGCCGGCTTCGCCAGCCTGGGCGAGAACTCGCCGTTTAACTGGAGCTACCAGACAACGCCGCAGAAGCATTGCAACAATCGCCAGATGTACTGGCCACGCGGCAAGACGCTGGGTGGCTCTTCGGCAATCAACGCCATGCTCTATGTCCGCGGCCACGCCTGGGATTACGATCACTGGCGGCAGTTGGGCAATCAGGGCTGGAGCTACGAAGACGTTCTCCCCTACTTCAAGATGTCGGAGAACAACGAACGGGGCGCCGACTCCTTCCATGGCAGTGGCGGACCGCTGAACGTCGCCGACCAGGTCGATCCCAGCCGCCTCAACGAGGCTTTCCTGAAAGCGGCCGAGCAGGCCGGTCACAAGCGGGTAACCGACTTCAACGGCGCCGAGCAGGATGGCGTCGGTTTCTACCAGGTGACCCAGAAGGACAAGCAGCGCTGGAGCGCCGCCAGTGCCTACCTGCGCCCTGCCGTCGCCAACAGCGGCGCGCATCTCGAGGTCGTCACCGGCGCCCTCACCGAACGCATCATCTTCGACATGGATCGCGCCATGGGCGTGCGCTACTCGAAGGACGGCCGCGACGAGGTGGCTCGCGTGACCCGCGAGATCATCCTTTGCGGCGGCGCTGTGAACTCGCCGCAGCTCCTGATGCTCTCAGGTGTGGGGCCGGCCGCGCATCTCGAATCGGTGGGCATCCGCCCGATCCACGACCTTCCGGGCGTGGGCGGCAACCTGCAGGACCATCTCGATGCCGCCCTGCTGCAGTTCTGCAAGACACGCGACACCTATGATACGGCCAATAAGCTGGCCTCGCTCTTCCAGTACGTGGTGAACAAGAAGGGCCCCGGCACTTCACCGATCGCCGAGTCGGGCGGCTTCGCCCGCACGCGGTCGGGCCTCGCCGCGCCCGACATCCAGTTCCACTTCCTGCCGGTGCTGGTGGTCGATCACGGCCGCACCAAGATGAAGAAGAACGGCTACAGCCTGCATGTCTGCGCCCTGCGCCCCGAGAGCAAGGGCACGATCCGCCTCCGCAGCAAGGACCCCACCCAGCATCCGCTGATCGATGCGAACTATCTCGCCGAACGGCAGGATCTCGACACGCTGATCGCCGGTGTGAAGATGGGTCGCGAGATCTTCGCTCAGGCCGGGCTCGATCCTTATCGCGCCGACGAATTCCAGCCCGGCGCCACGGCCAAGACGGATGCCGAGCTCGAGCAGTGGATCCGCGCCAAGTGCGAGACGATCTATCACCCGGTCGGCACCTGCAAGATGGGTCCCGCGTCCGATCCCATGGCTGTCGTCGACGACAAGCTCCTGGTGCACGGCCTCCAGGGCCTGCGGGTGGTCGATGCGTCGATCATGCCGAGCCTGATCGGCGGCAACACCAACGCGCCCAGCATGATGATCGCCGAGCGTACGGCGGCGATCATGCACGAGCAGGGTTTGACCAATTAGAAGCTCAGCACGGTGATTTTGAACGATCGGTTGATCGGAGCTTCCTCCTCTGCCCCCGCGTCTTCGCGGGGGAAGTGCGCCGTCTTACGGCGCGAAGGGGGTCATGATCTTCGCGTCGAAGCCCCCCCTCCGCCGCCGATGACGGCGGCACCTCCCCCGCAAAGACGGGGGAGGATTTGCAGCTAGCAGGCCGATATGGCGATCGTTCGGCGAAGAGCGGTCATCGTCGGAGCCGCTCGCGACTGCGCCGGGCACCTGCCGCAGGTGCTGGCCAACCTCGACCGGATCGCGAAGCTCTATGACGAGACGTTCTTCGTCTTTGCCGTGAGCGATTCGACCGACGACACGTTGGCACAGCTACAGCTTTGGTTGACTCCGCCGCGCAACGGTAAGGTCCTCGACCTCGGGGTTCTCGAGGCCACCATTCCGGAGCGCACGGCGCGCATCGCCCATGCCCGCAACGCCTGTCTGGACGAGGTTCGCGGTTCGGCGGCCACCGATTTCGATCACCTGATCGTCGTCGACCTGGATGAAATCCTCGACGGCCCCCTCGCCGTCGACACGGTCCGACAGGCCGCCGACTGGCTCGATGATGCACCGGAGCGGGCCGGCGTCTTCGCCAATGCCACGCCTCGCTACTACGATGTCTGGGCGTTGCGTCACGACACCTGGTGCCCGGGCGACTGCTGGCACGCCATCTGGGGACGGCCGCCGGAACAGAGCTTCGAAGCGGCGAAATTCAAGGAATCCATCTCCCGTCAATTCGAGCTGCCGCCCGACCTGCCGCCGATCGCCGTCAGGTCGGCCTTCGGCGGCCTGGCGCTCTACAAGCTGCCCTTCACGCGCCATGCCAGCTATCGCGGCCTCGACGAACAGGACCGTCCGGTTTCGGAGCATGTGGCCTTCAATCGCGCCGTCGGCGAGGCCGGCGGCCAGCTCCATATCTTTCCGCCGCTGATGGTGCACGCGCCGCTTCAGCACCTCTACCGCGCCGACGAATTTCCGCGGCGATGGCGCCTTCGCCTGCGGATGCATCGGCTGGCCGAGCGCCTGCGTCCGCCCTGGCGAACTCTCTTGCGGGAACGATCATGAGGGCGCTCATCATCGACCCCGCCCTGCATTCGATGGGCGGCCACCATTACAACGCCACGTTGGCGCTGAAGGCGAAGCTCGGTGCCCTCGGAATCGACCATGATTGCCTCGCCTCGGCCTATGCCAGCGAGCAGGCGGTCCGCGAGTTGGACTGCACACCCTGCTTCACCCGATCGGTCTATGGCCGCAGCTACGCGACGCCCGACGAATTCGAGCAGCAAGTCCGAACGACGCTCGACGAGCTGTCGCGGGCGCTGGAACGCCGTCCGAGAGCCGACCTTCTCATCCTGCCCTGTTGCGATCAGGTCCTGGCCTTCGCCCTCGCGCGCTATCTGCGCTTCCGCCGAGCGCCGCACCTGCTGCTCTGGGCCTTGTACGCGCCGCATCACAACAAGGCGTTCGACGACCCGTCGACGACCTTCCTCCGCCGCGAAACGCGCGACGCCTTCGCGGCCCTGCAGCGGGTCGTCGGCCTGCAGCGCATCTCCGCTTTCTGCGAAACCACCGAGATGGCGACCTTCTACCGCGATGTCGCGAGCCTGGAGGTCGGCGTAGCGCCGGGCCCCGGTCTCGTCGGCGGTCGACGGACCGGCACTCGCGACGGTGACCGCAGGGGGCCGCCGGTGGTGGGCTGCATCGGCTTTGCCAACGAAGCCAAGGGCTACCGGCTGCTGCCCGAGGCGGTGCGCGACGTGCTCGGCCATGATCCCGCCGTGCGGTTCATGATCCACGGCATCTTTCAGGGATCCGATGCGCCCGACCAGAGCACTGTGTTCGAGGCGCTGGCGGCGTTGGGGCCTCGCGTCACGGTCAGCAGCGAGATCCTGTCGCCTGCCGCCTATCTCGATTGGCTGAGCCAGATTGATCTGGTCGTCCTGCCCTACGATCCTGCGGTCTACAGAACCCGGGGCTCCGGCGTGTTCTTCGAAGCGAGGCGCCTCGGCATTCCCGTACTCGCGACGCGGGGCTGCGGCTTTGCCCAAGCGGCGTTCGACGATGGGTCAGGCGCCGAGATCGCCTCACGCAGCGCGGCCAGCCTCGCCGATGCCATCCGGCATGCCTTGCAAGAGCTCGATGGCATGACCCGATGCGCCCTCACCGCGATGCGTTCGGGTAACCAGATCGACGGCATCCTGGAGGCCGTCGTCGGCAAGATCGTCAGCGGCCGCGGAAGGCGCGCGTGATCTGATCGCTGAGCGGCTTCACCAGGAACGACGCGACCGTGCGCGGCGTCGTCTGGATGAACGCCTCGACCGGCATGCCGGCGAGGAGCTGCAGGCCTCCGAGGCGCGCCAGCTCGCCGTCGCTGACGCGGATGCGGACCGAGTAGAAGGGTTCGCTGGCTTTGTCTTCCTGCGCGACGTCGGCGCCGATATGGGTCACCTCGCCGTTGAGCTCGGGCGTCGTCCGCTGATTGAAAGCGGCGAAGCGCAGTACGGCATGCTGGCCGACATGGATCTGGTCGATATCGTGCGGCGCGACCTTGGCTTCGACGATCAGCGAATCGGCCTCCGGCACGACGAGCATGACAGGCTCGCCGGCCTGGATGACGCCGCCCACCGTGTGGACGCTGCGCTGGAAGACCTTGCCGTCCTGCGGCGCGATCAGATCGATGCGCTTCAACTGATCTTCGGCCGCGACGCGCCGCTCGGTGAGCTCCGACTTCTTGGCGCGGATCTCGGCGAGCTCCTTGCCGACTTCGGTGCTGAGGTCCTGATCGATCTGGTGGATCTTGAGTTCGAGCTCGGCAATCCGGCCGCGCCCCTGCGCAACCGTGGCGCCGAGCGAGGCCTTCTCGCCTTCGAGGCGCGCGGCATCACGCTCGAGCGCGGTGACACGGCTGATCTGCACGAGGTTCTGCTTCCACAGGATGCGCACGCTCTCGAGCTCCTGCATCAGGAGCGTCACTTCCTTGGCCTTGGCTGCTTCCTGGGCCTGCGTCCCCTCGATCTGCAACTGAAGCTGTCGGATCTGCTCGCGCAACTGCGCCTTCTGGCCTTCGCGCGCGACCTTGCGCATCTCGAAAAGCTTCTGTTCGCCCGCGATCA